>JAFIED010000093.1 GCA_020832805.1 Pararhodobacter sp. | reverse complement strand
GCCGAGGCCAGCGGCTTTCGGCTGACCTTTGGCAACCAGGACGGCGCCATTGCCACCTCTGGCGCGGCGCGTGGCATCGGGGGCCGCGTCGGCTATGAGGGCGGCCAGCAGAATGGCGAGACCGCGGGCCTGCGCGGGGTGGTGACCCGCTTCAACTCGACCGGTGGCACCGGCGCCAATGCAGGTGCCCAGCAGACCATCCATGCCCGCTACAGCGCCGATGGCTGGGAGGCGGCAATCTCTACCGAACGGGGGCGGGGCGTGGAAGTCGGTGCACGCGCGCGCTTCGATGCGATCACCGTTGCCGCCGGTTATCAAAGCGCGCGGGGCGGCACGGCGCGCGTGGCAACGGTGTCGGCCCATTACAACGGGGGTGACTGGGGCGTGGGTGTTCTTGTTGCCCGCATCGCCGACGGCGCGCCGGCAGTCAACAACGGCAGCATCTCGGCAAATGTCTCGCTGGGGGGCGGCGAGTTGTACGGCTATGTCGGGCGGACCGGGGGCAGCAATGCCTTTGGCATCAGCTATGGTTACGGCCTAGGCGGCGGTGCGCAGGTCGTGGCCGGTGGCGAGCGTGTGGGCGGCCGCACCACCGCCTCGGTCGGGGTAACGTTCCGCTTCTGACTGCCGGGCGGTTACGCCGCCGGGCAACCGTCAGGCAGGCAAGGTACGACACAGGCAGGAAATGCGGGCCAGAGAGGCATCTCTGGCCCGCAGTTCCGGCAGGGGCAATCAAAAGGAGGGGGCGGGCGGCGTGGCAGAATTGCACCACAAAAAGGCTTAGTTCCTGCCTGCTTTTTCTGCAGCTTGCAAAAACACGGCGAAGAAGGGAAATAGGCACAGACCCAGCTTGCAGGCAAGGTGGGCAGCACTTCAAGTCAACGAGGGAAACCATGAAAAAAATTCTCCTTGCTTCGACCGCGCTGATCCTGTCGGGCGGTATGGCTGCGGCTCAGGGCCTCAGCATCGGCGGTCAGGGCCGTATGGGCATCCAGTACAGCAACGCCGGCTTCGTCACCGGTGGTGGTGCCATTCCTCTCGGCACCTCGAACTATCGCACCGAAGCCCGTCTGCAGCTGAACTTTGCTGCCACCGTGCAGGCTGACCACGGCCTGACCTTTGGCGCTTTCAGCCGCGTTCGTATCCAGACCAACAACGCTTCGGGCATGACCGGCTATGCCGCTGGCAACACCAACGAATTCTCGGGCGCTCGCGTCTGGGCCGAAGCTGCCGGCTTCCGCCTGACCTTTGGTAACCAGGACGGCGCCATCACCACGCATGGTACCGCCATGGGCTACCTGGGCGGCTGCGGCATCGGCTACGAAGGCGGCCAGCAGTGCGGTGACTCGGCTGGCCTGCTGGGCGCCGTGACCTGGTTCAACTCGCGTGGCGCCACCGGTGTCAACGCTGGCGGTCAGCAGACCATTCACGCCAGCTACACCATGGGTGACTTCGGTGGTGCGATCTCGACCGAGCGTGGCCGTGGTGTTGCCATCGCCGCTCGTGGCCGCTTTGACGCCATCACGGTTGCCGCTGGTTACCAGTCGGCCCGTAACGGCTCGGCCCGCGTTGCGACCGCTTCGGCTCACTACAACGGTGGCGACTGGGGTGTCGGCGTCATCGTCGCCCGCATCGCTGCTGGCGCTCCGGCGAACACCAACTTCAACGTCTCGGGTAACGTCGCCTTGGGTGGCGGCAACCTGTACGGCTATGTCGGCCGCGTGGGTGGCACGGGCGCCTACGGTATCAGCTACGGCTACGGCCTGGGCGGCGGCGCCTCGATCGTTGCCGGCGCCGAGCGCGTGACCGGCACCACCACCGCTTCGGTCGGTGTTGTGTTCAACTTCTGATCCATCCGGATCGGTTGAAAGCGAAGAGCGGGCCTTGCGCCCGCTCTTTTGCTTTTACGGTCCTGGCATGCTAGCGTCAGTCGGCCTGGACCTGCGAGGCACCCGTCGCAGGAGACCCGACAAGGAGCATGTCATGCCAAGGATTTGCAAACCCGGCGTTGCCAGCGGCCTGATTGGCGTGATCATGGCGTTCGGTCTGGCCCTGCCGGCATCGGCCCAGGTGACCTATAGCCTGGATTCGCGCTTTGGCGTCACCTACGAGCGTGACAGCACGACCGGCGAAAGCCGGATGCGGCCCGGCGGCAACGCGCTGCTGACCATGCGCCTCAACCACCAGTTCGATAACGGCTTGCGCGTGCAACTGGCCGTCGGCATCGATGCCGGCAATCTGGCGAATCGCGGTTACGGGCACGGGTTTGGCCATGGACACAGGCCAGGGCGCGGACCCTTGCATCTGCCCGGGTCGCAGTTGCGCTGACGCCAGCTGCCACGATCATTGGCCCGGGCCGGTTTTCTTTCTTGCCCGCCCGTGGCAAGGATCAGGCGCAGGAAGCCGCCACAGGTCAGCATCATGTCACTTTCCGAGATCCAGCGCCGCCTGCACGCGGCCGAGACCGCTGCGAATCGGGCGCCCGGCGCGGTGCATCTGATTGCCGTCTCCAAGGTGCAACCGGCCGAACGGGTTGAGTCGGTTCTGGCGCAGGGCCAGCGCCTGTTCGGCGAAAACCGCGTGCAAGAGGCGCAGAGCCGCTGGCCCGCGTTTCAGGAACTGTTCGACGGCGTGCGCCTGCATCTGATCGGTCCCTTGCAGACCAACAAGGCGCGCGCGGCGGTCGAAATGTTCGAGGCAATTCACACGCTGGACCGTCCCCGCCTGGCCCTGACGCTGGCCCGGCTGGCACAGGAGCGCGGCGCCAGCCCGGAACTGTTTGTCCAGGTCAATACCGGGGAAGAGCCGCAAAAGGCCGGCGTGCCACCGGCTGAGGCCGATGCCTTTGTCGCTCAGGTGCGGGCGATGGATCTGCCGGTTGTGGGGCTGATGTGCATTCCGCCGGTCGATGCGGATCCCGCGCCGCATTTCAGCCTTCTGGCCACTATCGCCGCGCGCAACGGGTTGGCGGGCCTGTCGATGGGCATGAGCGACGATTTCGAGACCGCGGTGGCGCTGGGCGCAACGCATGTGCGGGTCGGTTCGGCGATCTTTGGGGCGCGGAACGCATAGCAAGGCGGGGGGGGGGGGGGGGGGGGGGGGGGGGGGGGGGGGGGGGGGCGGGGGGGGGGGCCGGGGGGGGGGGGGGGGGGGGGGGGGGGGGGGGGCGGGGGGGGGGGCCGGGGCGGGCGCGCGCGGCGTTGGCGCGGGGGGAGGGGGGGGTGCGGGAGATTTTGCGATGAAGACACAGGCGGG
>JAFIED010000092.1 GCA_020832805.1 Pararhodobacter sp. | reverse complement strand
ACCACCTGAAAGGTGACGGCGGCGCGGTCCAGCAGGGCCATGATCTGATGATCGACATCCTTGATGCCGTGACGCATGTCGACCAGCACAAAGGCCCGCCGCAGCGTGGCGCGACCGGCGAGATAGGTTTTCAGCAGATGCTGCCAGCCCTCTACCACCTTGACCGGCGCGCGCGCAAAGCCATAGCCGGGCAGGTCGACCAGATACCGGCTGTCGCCCAGGGCGAAGTAGTTGATTTCCTGCGTCCGCCCAGGCGTGTTCGATGTACGCGCCAGCGACTTTCTCCCGGTCAGCGCATTGATCAGGCTTGATTTTCCAACGTTCGATCGCCCGGCAAAGCAAATCTCCAACCGGTCGGCGGGGGGCAGGCCATCCATTGCCACAACACCCTTGACGAAATCGACCGGGCCGGCAAACAGCTTGCGCCCGGCCTCCTCGGCTTCTGGGGTGGGGGTGGGGGTAAGCGGAAAAGGCAAATTCATGCAGCAGCCCTCAGCACGGCCAGATCGGTGCCACGAATGGCGTTCAGGTTCCGGGTGATCCGTTCCGGCGGCCAGTCCCACCAGGCAATGTCCAGCAATGCCGCAACCGTTGCGTCATCAAAGCGCTGCCGAACCGGGCGGGCGGGGTTACCCGCGACCACGGTAAAGGGCGCGACCGGCTGCGTGACGACCGCACGCGCGGCAACGATGGCACCGGGGCCGATGGTGACGCCGGGCATGATCCATGCCTCGGCGCCGATCCACACATCGGCACCAATGACGGTATCGCCCCGGTTTTCGGCCTGCCATGTGGCCGGATCGAAGCCCGCATCCCAGCCATTGGCAAAGATGTTGAAAGGATAGGTGGAAAACCCGCCCATGGCGTGATTGGCGCCGTTCATGACGATGCGCATGCCGGTGGCGAAGGCACAGAACGGGCCGATTACCAGCCGGTCGCCGGTAAAGTCGAAATGATGCAGGACATTCCGGTCAAAAAAGGCCTCGGCATGGTCGGGGTCGTCATAATAGCTGTAAGGGCCTACCGTGACATTGCGGCGCCCTGCGGCCAGCGGCCGCAGCGCCACGACCCGGGGAAAGCCGGGCATGGGGTGCAGCGTGTCAGGGTCGGGGCCGGTCAGCATGATACGGTGTCCCCCACGGATACGGTGCCGCCCTGAGTGACCATGGCATACACGCCGAAATCGGCATGCCCCCATCCTTGTTCCAGCGCGGCCAGTGTATCGGCATCAGTGCGGCCGGTTTCCGGGTTGGCGCAGGTGGCCACGCAACGGGTAATACGCGCAACCACGCGCAGCCGGGCCTGGCCGATGGTCAGCGCGCGGTCAATCAGGTCGAATTCCTGCCATGGCGCCAGGCCGTCCAGCCACAGATTGCCACGAAAGCGGTGGATCGACAGATCCCGCCCCATGCGCTGCGACAGGGTGCGCAGCGAGGTCATGCTGAGAATTGCCACCCAGGGGGCGGGCACATCGGTCAGCGCGCCACCATCGGTGCGGCTGACCAGCCTTGCCGGGGCGGGCCGGGAATCCGGCCAAAGCGGGCGCAGCCAGTCGACCAGCGCATCGCCACCGTCGGGCAGCACCGCCCGAAAAGGCGGGCAGTCAGGATGGATCAGCGAGATTTCATCGATCTGATCGTCAAACCGGGCCTGCACCGCCTGCAGCCGCCCTTCTGCGGCACCGCGCAGAAAGCGCTGCTTCGGCTCCCATCCCCGGGGCAGGTCGAACCCTGCCGCCTCATGGACCACCGCCCAGCGCCGGTCATTGGGCACAGCTTGCCCGGCTGTCAGCGTGACCCGGTCAAGCTGTTCATAGCCAACAGACTTGACCGGGTGCCGGCAGATATGGGCAAGCCGCGCGCCACTCACTTTGCCGCATCGCCCTTCTTGCGTTTGAAGGTGTCGCGGATGTTGCCGAACAGGTCCGGCTTGGTGCCGTTCAACCGCATGATGGAATACTGCTGCGCAAAGGTGATGATGTTGTTCCAGATCCAGTACAACAGCAGGCCCGAGGCAAAGCCGCCCAGAATGAACATGAAGATCCACGGCATCCAGTTGAAGATCATCGCCTGCATCTGGTCCGTGGGTGCCGGGTTCAGGCGCATCTGCAGCCACATGGTGAAGCCGAACATCAGCGGCATGATACCGATGAGGATCAAGGCAGCAAAGCTGGTGGGGTCTGGCGCGGCCCAGGGCAAGAGGCCGAACAGATTGACAATCGACGTGGGGTCAGGGGCCGACAGGTCGTTGAAGACCCCGATCCAGGGCGCATGGCGCATCTCGATGGTG
The DNA here is from genome assembly GCA_020832805.1 of Pararhodobacter sp. Lineage (GTDB taxonomy): Bacteria > Pseudomonadota > Alphaproteobacteria > Rhodobacterales > Rhodobacteraceae > Pararhodobacter. Next base: position 10,907 of record JAFIED010000092.1, on the reverse strand, counting down.
ACGAAAATCACCTTGTAGAGCGAAAAGAAGATGGGAATCTGCAGAAGGATAGGCAGACAGCCCGCAGCCGGATTGACCTTCTTTTCCTTGTAAAGTTTCATCATCTCCTGCTGCAGCTTCTGTCGGTCGTCGCCGGCACGGTCCTTGATGGCCATCATCTCTGGCTGCAGTTCCTTCATGCGTGCCATTGACACATAGGATTTCCACGCCAGCGGCAGCAGCACCGCCTTGATGATCAGCGTCAGCACCAGGATCGACCAGCCCATGTTGCCCAGGATCCCGTTGATGAAATACAGCAGCGCGAAGATCGGCTTGGTCAGGAAAAAGAACCAGCCCCAGTCAATGGCATCGACGAACCGGTCGATCTGCGCCTCGCGCTCGTAGGTGCGCAGCACGGTCCATTCCTTTGCCCCGGCGAACAGGCGCGACTGCGCCTGCGCGCGTTCCCCCGGTGCAACGGTCATCGCGGGCATGCGCATCGAGGTCTGGTAGATCTCCGAGCCGGGCACATGTTGTGCCACGGCGGTAAAGGCTTGACCGGGCATGCCGATCAGCGCCCCCATGAAGTACTTGCCGGTCAGGCCGATCCAGCCGTTTTCGGCAATTTCGGTCACGCTGGCCGGCGTCCGTTCGCGTTCATGCACACGGTAGTTGCGCATGTTGCGATAGCTGTCTTCGGTCAGGCGGCCATCGGCCGACATGATCATGCCTTCATGCGAGATGAAGAAGTTTTCCAGATCAGACGGCAGGCCATGCTGTGCCAGAATGCCGTAGGGGCTTAGCGTGACGGCTTCGCCGGTCTGGTTTTCCACTTCCTGCGTGACGGTAAACAGGAAGTTGTCATCGATTTCAACGACACGGGTAAAGATCAGCCCCTGGCCGTTGTCCCAGCGCAGGGTAACGGGTGACTGAGGCGACAGCGCGTTGTCGCCGACCTGCTGCCATTCCGTATTCGGCCCCGGCACCTGATCGATCTGCAAGGCGCCACGCGGCGACCAGCCATGCAGCGCATAAAAGATGTCCCGGTTGCTGCCGACCGGGTTGAACAGATGGACAATGTCCGATCCCGGCTCGGTGGTCTCGCGGTAGTCGCGCAACTGCAGATCGTCGATTCGGCCACCGGTCAACGAGATCGTGCCGGTCAGGCGAGGCGTGTCGATATTCACGCGCACGACGCCCACGGCGGTTTCTTCGGCGGCGGTGGCGTCGGTGGTGGCGCCATCGGCTGCGGCGGGCGGGGGCACCAGCTCGCCCTCGGCCACGGTTCGGCCGGGTTCCGCTGACGGTGGTGGGAACAAGGCGAACCAGCCGATAATCACCAGCAGGCTCAGCGCAAAGGCGAGGAGCAGGTTCTTGTTCTGATCATCCATCTGGGGTTCCGCTTTCCGCTGTCGCTTGGCGTTTCGCGCCGGTTCAACAGACTGTGCCGGCAAAGGTCAAGCGGAAACCCGGTCAATCCTGCGTTCAGGCCGGATATCCCTGCCCCTCGGGGTAACCCGACACCAGGGTCAGCGCCCGACGCTGCGCCTTTGTTGCGCCACCGCGGCGGGCCGACAGGTCAGCTTGACAGATGCGACGCGGAATGAGGTGCCGCGCTCTGGTTGCCCGGCTGAACGGAGTTGTCTGACGGAGTGTCCTGTGGGGCGATCCGGATTGCTTGATCATGCAGCCAGCCCGGTACGGCAGAGGGCGGCATGGGCCTGGCAATCGCATAGCCCTGCAGATGGCCGCAGCCCATGCGGGCCAGCAGCGCCATTTCCTCGGGGCATTCAACCCCCTCGGCCAGCGTCGCCAGATCCAGCGCCTCGGCCATCGACAGGATGGCCGAAACCATCTTGCGCTGGGCCGGGTCGATATGCAGGTTTCGCACAAACGACCGGTCGATCTTCAACCGCCCCACCGCAAAGCGCCGGATGCTGCCGATCGAAGCGTGCCCGGTGCCGAAGTCATCCAGGTCGATCCCGCACCCCATGCCAGCCAGGCGGGCGATGGTGCGCACGGCTATATCCTCGTCACTGTCGGCCACGACATTTTCAAGGATTTCCACCACCAGCCTGTCAGGGGTCATGTCGCGGCTGTCCAGCGCCCAGGCGATCTCGTCGGCAAGCCGCGGGTTGTGCAACTCTTCCTGCGACAGGTTCACCGCGACACTCGGAACCGACAGGCCGGCACGGTCCAAGGTTGTCAGCATGTCCAGCGCATCGGCCAGCATGCGCTGCCCCAGACGATGGGCAAGCCCGGCTTGCTGGATCATCGGCAAAAAGGCAGCCGGCGCGATCAGCCCGTCACCGGGGCGTTCCCAGCGCGCCAGCGCCTCCAGCCCGGTGACCTGGCCGGTATCGGCAGCAATCTGCGGCTGGAAATAGGCGCGGATTTCGCCCTGCTCCAGCGCGTCGATCAGAGTTTTCTGGTTGTCGCCCGTCACGAGGGCGGGCAGATCCAGGGCGCTGAAGCCCAGAATGGATCCCGGTGCATGCTGCCGGGCGCGTTCCGCGGCTTTCGACGCGGCGTCGATCATGCTGAGCCCGTGGCGTCTGGCGGCGGCCCCGTTCAGGCACAGGCCAACCGACAGGCTGTGCCAACTGCGTTGGCCGTGATGGCCAAAGCCGTTGCCCATTTCCGCCTGCAACCTTTCGGCGATGGAGGTCACCGACGCAGCGTCCAGCCTGCCCTGGGCGCGGATGGCCACCCCAAAGCCGTCAGGCGGCAACAGGCAATAGCCGTCCCGGGCACGCAGCGCACGCCCCAACCGGCAGGTCAGGTCTTTCATCAGCGCCTCGACATGGGGGATGCCATGCAGCGTGCGCAGCCGGTCAAAGTCGTCAAGGCGCAGCACGATTGCGGCGGTCTTGTCGGCGGCATCAATCATGCCCGGGGTGTCCGGTTGCTGTGTGGTCTTGGCGTCGATCAGCGCCTCGATCGCATCGCGTGGTTGTGGGGCGATGACGCGGTGCGCCGGTGGGCGGGGGTCCTGCCGGCGAATGACCAGCCGCAAGACAACAAGCGCGGTGATCGCGCTGTGCATCATTGCCAGCAGGGCGATCTGCCATGCCGTTGCCCCGGCCCAAAGCGCCAGCACCACCGGCGCGGGCGCCAACAGCAGAAAGGCGCCCCATTTCAGGGTGGGCATCGTGCCTTTTTCCGGTCTGCCTTCCGTTTGCGCCAAGGCGGCTTGCCCCCGGTTCTGCGCGGTGCGCGGAATGCGCACCGCCGTTGCCAGAACGTGATGCAGGGGACTGAGTGAAAGTTTAACGCAAACCGGGAAACTGGTTCAAATGCGTTGTTTTTCGGGCAGTTCAGGCGGCAGGATCAGACGCGCCCGCGCCCGCACGGCCCAGCGTAAGCCCGGCAAAGTCGAACAGCGCAGGGTCGGCCAGGTGCGACGGGCGGGCGTTCATCAGCGCACGAAACATCACCCCGCGCCGGCCGGGTGTGCGGCGCTCCCAGTCGTCCAGCATGGCCTTTACCTGCATCCGTTGCAGCCCGTCCTGACTGCCGCACAGATCGCACGGGATGATGGGGTAGTTCATGGCGCGGGCGAAATGATCGCAATCGGCCTCGGCAGCCAAGGCCAGGGGCCGCAGAACGAAAAGATCGCCTTCCTCGTTCACCAGCTTGGGCGGCATGGTGGCCAGTCGCCCGCCGTGGAACAGGTTCATGAAAAATGTTTCCAGAATATCGTCACGGTGATGGCCCAGAACAACGGCGGCGCAGCCCTCTTCCCGCGCGATTCGGTACAGGTTTCCGCGCCGCAGCCGAGAGCAGAGCGCGCAATAAGTACGCCCCTGCGGCACCTTGTCGGTAACGATCGAATAGGTATCCTGATACTCGATCCGGTGCGGCACACCCATGCGTGTCAGGAAGTCCGGTAGCACGGTTGCGGGAAAACCCGGCTGACCCTGATCAAGATTGCAGGCCAACAGCTCTACCGGCAAAAGCCCCCGCCATTGCAACTCATGCAGGATGGCCAGCAGTGTATAGCTGTCCTTGCCGCCTGACATGCAGACCAACCAGCGATCGCCGGGCCGGATCATCCCGTAGGTGTCGATCGCCTCGCGCATGTTCTGCACAAGACGCTTGCGCAATTTGCGAAACTCGGTCGATTTCGGCGCACCGTGAAAAAGCGGGTGGATGTCGTCGATGTCGTCAAGCATGGGGTGGCCCTTGGTTCCGTTGTGCGCGGTATGCCAGAAACCCTTGTTACTGCACAGACCGGATTCAGCCCGCCGGATCGTGCCCTTGCTGTCGGTGCCTAATCTGTGGGCGGGTGGTGCCGGCAGGCGTCATGCTGCGGGTCGGCGCCTGGAACGGGGTCATAGCCATGCCCGCCCCAGGGGTGGCACCGCAGAATGCGGTGAACGGTCAGATACAGGCCGCGGAACGCGCCATGGCGTTCGAACGCTTCCAGCGAGTAGGCCGAGCAAGTCGGTTGATAGCGGCAGCCATGCCCAACCCAGGGGCTGAAGACCAGCCGGTAAAACCGCACCGGCAGCGCAAAGACCCAGGCCAGCGGGGTCATGGCCGTGCCTCGCGTTCGGCATGCACCGATTCCAGCGCGCGGCGCAGATCACCGATCAGGTCTGGCCAGGCCCGCGCAACGGTCACCTGTGGCCGACCGACCAGCACATAGTCCCATCCTTTGCGCCCCTCGTCGGCCAGAACGGCATGCGCAAGCGCGCGCAGACGGCGTTTTGCCCGGTTGCGCGTCACGGCATTGCCGACCTTGCGTGAACAGGTAAAGCCCACTCGGATATCAGAAAAGGGTTCTTCCTGCCGCCGCCGGCGTGCCTGCAGCAAAAAACCGGGCACAGCCTGTCGGCGTGCCCGTGCGGCTTTCAGGAAATCGGCACGATTGCGGATGACGCTTACCGCAGGGCGGCAGGCGCCGTGCAAGACGGGCCTTACAGCCGCCTGGCCGGCATCGGGCCGCGCCGTTTCGGCAGGCCGCGCAGGCTGGGCCGTGTCGCCGGCGCCCATGTTCAGAGCGCCACCACGGTTCAGGCCGTCAGCTTCTTGCGACCCATCGCGCGACGGGCATTGATGATCTTGCGGCCGGCCTTGGTGGCCATGCGCGCGCGGAAACCGTGGCGACGCTTGCGCACAAGGTTCGACGGCTGATAGGTGCGTTTCATCGCGCCATTCCTTCTTTCTGGCCAACAGGACTGCCGGTTCCACATGCGTCGGGCAAGGGACCCCGGTTCCGGGCAAATCTCGAAGCCCGGCACATAGACAAGCTTTGTGGCCAAGTCAATTCACTGTCCGCCGGGTGCGCCAAAAATCCCTGTCCCGGCGTTTGCTGTCAACAATGCCGTGAGAACGGTGAAACAATGCACCGCATCCGGCGGCGGTTGCGAATAGAAGCAAAACACCGCGAAAAGGCTTTCAGCATTGATCGATCCGGACAAAGACACCAAACCCGCATCAATGGGCCGTTATCTGCCGCTGGCCGTGGTCGTGTGCGCGGCGATCATCGGCTGGTACCTGCTGGGCGATCATCTGGGCTTCGAGTCCCTGCGTGCCAACCGCGAACTGCTGATCGCTTTCCGCGATGCGCATATGGCATGGGCGGTACTGCTGTTCATGCTGGGCTATGTGGCGGTCGTGGCCTTTTCCCTGCCCGGCGGCACCTTGGCCACACTGACCGGCGGATTTCTGTTCGGCCTGTTTCCCGGCGCCCTGATGAATGTGACGGCGGCGACCATCGGTGCGGTGATCATCTTTTCCGTTGTCCGCGCCGGTCTGGGGGCGCGGTTGGCGGCACGGATCGATGCAGGTGATGGCCGGGTAAAACGCATCAGCGACCAGATCAGGGCCAATGAGGTGCCGGTTCTGCTGGGCATGCGGCTGCTGCCGGTGCTGCCGTTCTTTGTGGCCAATGTCATACCCGCTTTTCTGGGCGTTGCGCTGGCGCGTTATGCATGGACAACCTTTGTGGGCATTTTTCCGGGCGGGGTGGTCTACACCTGGGTCGGCGCCGGGCTGGGCGAGGTTTTCGACCGGGGCGAGACTCCTGATCTGGGCGTCATCTTCGAGCCGCAGATCATTGGCCCAATCCTGGCCCTGGCAGCGCTGGCGTTGATGCCGATGGTCTGGCGGCTGGCAAGAAGGGCGTGAGGATGCAGCACATCAAGACCGATATCTGCGTCATTGGCGCTGGTTCTGGCGGGTTGTCGGTGGCATCGGGCGCGGTGCAGATGGGCGCGCGCGTGATATTGCTGGAAGGGCATCGCATGGGCGGCGATTGCCTGAACTATGGCTGCGTTCCGTCCAAGGCGCTGTTGGCTGCGGGCAAGGCCGTGCAGGCGCGGCGCCAGGCCGCCTTTGGCCTGCCTGCGCTTGATCCCGCACCAGATCACAGTGCGGCCATGACGCATGTGCGCGCAACCATAGCGGCCATTGCGCCGCATGACAGCGTCGAGCGCTTTCAGGGCCTTGGTGTGCGCGTCATTCAGGAATACGGGCATTTCATCTCGCCCGATACGGTCGAGGCCGGGGCGCACCGGATAACCGCGCGGCGTTTCGTGATCGCCACAGGGTCGGTGCCGGCCTTGCCGCCGATTGACGGGCTGGGGGATGTGCCGCATCTGACCAACGAGACCATCTTCAACTTGCCCGAGGCCCCCGGGCACCTGCTGATCCTGGGCGGGGGGCCCATCGGGATCGAGATGGCGCAGGCGCATCGCCGCCTGGGCTGCCGCGTGACGGTGATCGAGGCGGGCCGCGCGCTGGGCCGCGAAGATCCCGAAGCCGCGGCGCTGGTGCTGACCACGCTGCGCGCCGAGGGGGTGGAGATCATCGAGGGCGCATCGGTCGAAAGGGTGTCAGGCCGCGCCGGCGCGATCGAACTGCAGGTGGCGGGTGGCACTGTCTTTCTGGGCACCCATCTGCTGGTCGCTGCCGGGCGCCGGCCCGCGCTGGAGCGCCTGAACCTTGATGCTGCGGGTGTTGCGCACACATCGGCAGGGGTAACGGTCGATGCCCGCCTGCGCAGTACCAATCGCCGGGTTCTGGCCATCGGCGATGCGGCCGGGCAAGGGCAGTTCACACATCTGGCGGGGTATCATGCGGGCGTCGTTATCCGCTCGATCTTGTTCAGCCTGCCCGCCATCGCCCGCCATGACCACATACCGCGCGTAACCTATACCGAGCCAGAGATAGCGCAGGTCGGCCTGACCGAGTCCGAGGCACGCCAGCGCCACGGGGCCGCGCTGGAGGTTATCCACCTGGGCCTTGATGCCAATGACCGGGCGCTGGCCGAGGGGCGCACCGATGGTTTCATCAAACTGATGGCCCACAAGGGGCGACCCGCCGGCGTAACCATCGTTGGCCCTGGCGCGGGCGAGATGATCGCGCCCTGGTCGATGATGCTGGCCAACCGGCTGAAACTTTCGGCCCTTGCCGGCACCGTTTTGCCCTATCCGACACAGGCCGAGCTTTCGAAACGCGCGGCGGGTGCCTATTTTTCACCGCGGCTCTTTGGTAACGCTTGGGTGAAACGGGTCGTCGGGCTGGTGCAACGCATCCTGCCCTGATCCCACGGGTCTGGCAGGTCATGTTCTTTCGCACGCTAACAGGTCGGTTCCTGCTGCTTACCATCATCTTCGTGATGCTGGCCGAAGTGCTGATCTTTGTGCCCTCTGTGGCGCGTTTCCGCGAGGATTACCTGCTGTCGCGGCTTGAGCGGGCGCAGTTGGCCTCGTTGGCGCTGCTGGCTTCTGACGGGTCGATCTCTGATCGGCTGGCAGAAGAGTTGCTGGTCAATGCCGGTGTCTACAACGTGGTTTTGCGACGTGACGAGTTGCGCGAACTGGTGTTGTCATCTCCTGTTCCTGGGCCGATCAGCTCCACCTATGACCTGCGTCAGCCCGGGGCGCCCGTGTTGATACGTGACGCCATGGCCGAATTGCTGTCGACCGAGGATCGCGTGATTCGGGTGTTCGGCGATCCGGTGCGCGAAGGCGGGTTGCTGATCGAGGTCACGATGGACAGCGGACCACTCAGGCGCGAATTGCGGGACTATGCGCTGCGCATCCTGCTGCTGTCATTTGCCATTTCCTTCAGCACGGCGGCGTTGCTGTTCATGGCGGTCCAGCGGCTGATGGTGACGCCGATCCGGCGGGTGACGGCGGCGATGGCAGAATATGGCAAGGCGCCCGAGGATGCGCGCCGCATCATCGAACCGTCATCGCGTGTGGTGGAACTGCGCGAGGCCGAAGAGGCGCTGTCGCAGATGCAGACCGAATTGACCCATTCGCTGCGGCAAAAGGAAAGGCTGGCCCAGCTTGGCGGGTCGGTGGCGCGCATCGCACATGATCTGCGCAACATCCTGGCCACCGCCACGCTTGTGGCCGACCGCATAGAGGCATCAAAGGACCCGGCGGTCAAACGCGCCGCACCAAAGCTGGTGGGGGCGTTGTCGCGCGCGGTCAACCTGTGTGAATCGACGCTGGCCTTTGGCAAGGCCGAAGAGCCGCCGCCCCGCCTTGCCCGTCTGGCGCTGCGCCCCCTGGTCAGCGAGGTGGTCGAGGCCGAGGACCTGGCCGGCAACGCGGCGGTGCCTATCGACTATCTGCTTGACGTGCCGCCAACCACCAGTCTGCGCGCCGATTCCGAACAACTGTTTCGGGTGTTGTCGAATCTGGTACGCAATGCGCGTCAGGCGATCGAGGCCACGGGTGAATCGGGCAGCATCGAGATCAGCGCGCATGAGGCCGCCGATACCTGCGTGATCCGGGTCATCGATACCGGGCCTGGTCTGCCCAAGCGTGCGCGCGAGAACCTGTTTGCGGCCTTTCAGGGCGGCGCGCGGAAAGGCGGCGTGGGTCTGGGGCTGGTGATTGCAGCAGAGCTGGTGCGCGGCCATGGTGGCGCACTCGATTTGGTTCGTAGCGACGAAGACGGTACCGAATTCCGGATCACCCTGCCGCAAACGGGCTAGAGCCTCTCGCCATGGTGAAGGCGGTGGTCAGGGCGCCGGGCAGGTGCCGGGTACCCTGACCTGGTGGGGATCAGTGCGCCAGGAACACCGGCCACTCCGACTGTTCCAGCACATTGCGCGTGGCGCCGCCCAGAATGGCCTCGCGCAGGCGCGAATGGCCATAGGCGCCCATCACCAGAAGGCTGGCATCGGCATCGGCCATGTGGCGCATCAACACGTCCGATACGCGCGGCAGGGTCTTGGCCAGGACCGAAACCTCGCAGCGCACCCCGTGGCGCGCCAGCATCTGGGTCAGCATGCCGCCCGGGTCCGACCGTTCCGGGCTATGCACGGGCGGGTTGACGATGGCCACGATCACCTGATCGGCCGCGCGCAGCAGCGGCATGGCCCGGCGCACGGCGTTAAGGGCTTCGTTCGACTGGTTCCAGGCGACGATCACGCGCTTGCCGAAATCTGATGGCAAGCGTCCTTCGGGGACAACCAGCACTGCTGCCTGCCCCTCGAAAAGGGCCGACTCAAGGACAGCTTCCTGTGTCGGAAGCGCGTCGCGCGCATAGGGGCCGCACTGCACCACCAGGTCGGAAAAGCGCGCCCGCAACCCCACCAGCGCAGGCAGGCCACCGAACTGGACCACCGCCGATTCGGTGCTCCAACGCAGGGTCTGGGCCGACAGCAGCGTGCGCGCTCGCTGTTCCAGTGTTTCGGCATCCAGTTGAGCGCGCTCCAGCGTTTCCTGCAGCAACAGGGGCGAGGCACCCATGTAGAATCCCCCGGCGGGGGTCATGTCGACCCCCAGCAGGCAGGCTGTCAGATGGGCGTCCTCGCGCTGGGCAATGGTCATGGCAGCGGGCAACGTGGCATCAAGTTCGGCGCCATTTGCCAGAAAGGTGGAGATGGTTTTGTATGACATGGTTCCTGACCTTGTTCTGCGGTGAGTGCGCCGTCTGCTGCTGCCAGTGCGCCGACTGACGCAGTGTGGCGGTTGGTCGCCTTTTATCGCGCGCGCGTTCCTGATTTCAAACAGTCATCCGCACGGTTGAAATTGACATGGATCAATGTCTCCGACTTTACGCCGGTCAATAAAGCGGATGGTGCATTGTGTCCCGGGCCCGGCAAACAGGGTGGGGCAGGCCCGAGATAAGAAACGAAGGGACGCAAGGTATGTGGGATTACGTCAAGCTGTTCGTGCTTGCCGCGATCGCGATTTTCGCTGCCTATGTAGCGAGTTACGCACGCGATCTGGCCCATCTGGTCCACATGGTCATCATCATGTTGGTCGCAGCGGGGCTTTTCATCTGGCAGATTCGCCGAGTCGGTGAGCCAGCGCCGGTTCATGACCCGAGAGAGTACATGGACGGGGTCATCAGGCTGGGCGTGATCGCCACCGCTTTCTGGGGTGTGGTCGGCTTTCTGGTCGGTGTCGTGGTGGCGTTGCAGCTCACCTGGCCAGAACTGAATTTCGAATGGGCCCAAGGCTATCTGAACTTTGGCCGGCTGCGCCCCCTGCATACCTCTGCCGTGATCTTTGCCTTTGGGGGTAACGCGCTGATCGCGTCTGCCTTTTATGTTGTACAGCGCACCAGCGCGGCACGGCTTTGGGGCGGAAACCTGGCCTGGTTCGTGTTCTGGGGCTATCAGCTGTTCATCGTGCTGGCGGCGACCGGCTATGTGCTGGGTTCCACGCAGGGCCAGGAATATGCCGAGCCCGAATGGCTGACCGACCTGTGGCTGACCATCGTCTGGGTGGCATTCCTGGCGGTCTACATGGGCACGCTGATCAACCGCCGCGAGCCGCATATCTATGTGGCCAACTGGTTCTATCTGGCCTTTATCATCACCGTGGCGATGTTGCACCTGGTCAACAACGTGCAGATCCCCGTGTCGATCTATGGCTCGACCTCGCTCCCGGTCTGGTCGGGCGTGCACTCGGCGAGGCTCCAGTGGTGGTACGGTCAGAACGCGGTGGGCT
>JAFIED010000088.1 GCA_020832805.1 Pararhodobacter sp. | reverse complement strand
CGCTTGCGGAGCGCAGCGTTGTAGTCGGACCAGTTCGTTGTGCGGTAGCGGGCGGGCTCGGGCTTGCTCATGCCACCCGTCTAACCGCATGGATTCGTGATGTGAATCCTTCACGGCCTGAGTTCTGCAACAACGCCCATTGCGTGCACAGAAAACGGCTGATAGGCGAAAACTAGGCGCCACGAGGAGGGTGATATATGGTCAGGCTTGCAGCGGTTCTGGGTTGCCCGATATCGCACAGCCTGTCGCCGCGGATACACAATCACTGGATATCCGTTCATGGAATGACAGGCTTCTACAGCGCAATCGACACGCCGCCCGCCCAACTGGGCACGACGCTTGAAGCCTTGCCACGGTTGGGTTTTGTGGGCGTCAATGTAACCCTGCCGTTGAAACAACTGGCCCTTGCGCGCGCCGATGTCGTTACCGAAAATGCCAGGCGGATCGGCGCGTCCAACATGCTGACGTTCACAGGCAACGGGATTGAGGCAGACAACACTGACACTTATGGTTTCACGTGGAACATCCGGCAGATGATCCCCTCCTGGCGCCCATCCACAGCGGCAGTTTTGGGGGCTGGAGGTGCCGCAAGGGCGATTGTTGTTGCGCTTCAAGACGCGGGGGCGCGCCAGATCCTGCTTTGTAACCGCACGCAAGAGACAGCACAGCAACTGGCTTGCGATATTGGGGGCGCAATCACCGTTGTGCCCTGGCAGGAAAGGCATGACATGCTTGCTGCCTGTGATACGCTGATCAACACCACGTCCTTGGGCATGATGGGCAAGGAGCCCCTGAGCCTGAGGTTGGATGCCCTACCAGGTACCGCGGTGGTGAACGACATCGTCTATGTACCGCTGGAAACCGAACTTCTGCGCGGCGCGCGGCTAAGGGGCAACCCGGTGGTTGATGGGTTGGGAATGCTGTTGCATCAGGCGGTTCCGGCATTTGATCGTTGGTTCTGTCAGCGCCCTCAGGTTGATGAAACGCTTAGAAACCTGGTGATGAACGCATGACTTTCATTCTTGGCCTCACTGGCTCTGTCGGGATGGGAAAATCAACCACCTCTCGCATCTTCAGAGAGCTTGGCGTACCGGTTTGGGATGCTGATGCCACGGTACACGCACTGTATGATAGCGGTGGTGCGGCGGTCGCGCCCGTGGGCCAGCTTTGTCCGGCCGCCCAGGTCGACGGCCGAATCGACCGATCTGTTCTGAAGAACTGGCTTGTGACCGCCCCAGACGGTTTTCGCCGGCTTGAACAGATCGTACATCCATTGGTCGCGCAGGATCGGCAGGCGTTCATCAGGTCCCATATAGCAAAGCAGACGCCGCTGGTTGTGCTTGATATCCCCCTGCTCTTTGAAAACAATGGGGATCAACTGTGTGATGCCACGATTGTGGTTACGGCAGACCCGGAAGAACAGCGTCGCAGGGTATTGGAACGTCCGGGCATGACCGAAGAAGAGTTCGAACGGATCAACCAGCGCCAGATGCCGGATAACCAGAAACGACAACGTGCAACCTTTGTCGTCGAGACCCTCTCGGAGCATCAGACCAGGCACGACGTTCAGAAGATCATCAAGCAGATTCTCGGGCGATAACATGACCGGAAACATGCGCCAGATCGTTCTTGATACCGAAACTACAGGTCTTGAACCCACACAGGGCCACCGCATCGTAGAGATCGGCGCGGTAGAGATACAGAACTATGTCGTAACTGGGCGCGTTTATCATCAATATATCAATCCCTTGCGCGATATGCCCACCGAGGCAGAGCAAGTTCACGGGTTGTCAGAGGCGTTTTTGAAAGACTACCCACCGTTTGACCAGATCGCGCCGGCCTTTCTGGATTTCATCGCCGATAGCCCGCTGGTCATTCACAATGCAAGCTTTGACATGCGCTTTATCAATGCCGAGCTAGAGAGATTGCGTCGCCCGCCGCTACCTTCCGAACGGGCGATCGACACGCTGCACATCGCCAGGCGCAAGTTTCCGGGGGCGTCCGTATCGCTGGATGCCTTGTGCCGACGATTCTCGATCGACAATTCAGCGCGCGAAAAGCATGGTGCGTTGCTGGATAGCGAGCTGTTGGCAGAGGTCTATCTGGAACTCATCGGCGGCCGACAGCCGGGTTTTGCGCTGACAGCCGGCGCGGTGTCTGTTCAGTCGTCGCTCAGCACTGCATGGAAGCCGACCAGGCGGCCACAGCCACTGCCCAGTCTGATCACCCCGCAGGAAGCCGAGGCCCATCAAAGCTTTGTCGATGAACTGGGTGACGGGGCGCTTTGGAAAAAGCGCGTTCCATGACAACCCCGTCAGCAAGGCAGATCCCGGATCTGCCCGCGCTGGTCATTGGTGCCGGCCCAGCCGGCCTGATGGCTGCAGAACAGTTGGCGCGTTGTGGCCTTCCCGTGCTGCTGGCAGAGGCGAAACCGTCTCCGGCGCGCAAGTTCCTGATGGCGGGAAAGTCTGGCCTGAATCTGACAAAGGACGAAAGCATTGAAGAATTTAAAGAAAACTATGGCGATGCCACCGACTGGCTGACCCCTATACTGGACCGCTTTGGGCCAAAGGCGGTCTGTGCCTGGGCAGAATCGCTTGGCCAGCCGGTTTTCACAGGCAGTTCGGGGCGAGTGTTTCCGCGTTCGATGAAAGCGTCTCCGCTATTGCGAAACTGGCTGCAGAATCTGGGCAATCTTGGTGTTCGCTTGCAGACGCGCTGGCGCTGGACAGGCTTTCAGGGCAAAGCCTTTCTATTCGATACGCCCGAAGGCAGGATTGCCATCCATGCGCAGCGCTGTGTGCTTGCCTTGGGTGGCAACAGCTGGGCGCGCCTGGGGTCTGACGGTGCCTGGGTTCCCTGGCTTGCGGCAAAGGGCGTTTCGATCGCGCCTTTCAAGCCCTCCAACATGGGATTTCAGATAGACTGGTCAGCCAAGATGACGCCGTTTCTGGGCAAACCGGTCAAGAACATAGTGCTAAGGACCGGACATCAGGAAAGCCGTGGCGAGGTGGTGATCAGCGCCCGCGGCATAGAGGGGGGCGGGCTTTACCCCCTGTCGGCAGCCCTGCGTGACGGGGCTGAACTGACGGTTGATCTGTTTCCCGCAGCATCGGTGGCAGAGATTGCACAGCGGCTTGCCCGACGGCCGGACGGAGAAAGCACCACAAACAAGCTGCGCAAGGCGCTGCGGCTGCAGGGCGCGCGCCAGGCCATCTTTCTGGAGTTCGCGCAACCGTTGCCAAGATCGCTGGACACACTTGCCGCGCGGCTGAAGGCTCTGCCTGTGGCACTTGGCCCTCCTCGCCCTATTGACGAGGCCATTTCCGTTGCGGGCGGTGTCTGCCGCGACGCGGTCGATAGTGGTTTGATGCTCAGAAACCTGCCCGGAGTCTTTGTCGCCGGCGAGATGCTGGATTGGGATGCGCCTACAGGTGGCTATTTGCTGACTGCCTGCCTGGCCACGGGGCTGCATGCCGGCAGACATGCTGCGGCTTGGTCAGCGTCTGAAGCCAGCGGCACAGACAATCATCCCTCCGATGATTGAGAAATGGCCAATAACAGATGTGCCCGCTGCAATCGGCCCCGCATTCTGCTGGAAAACAGCATCGAACCGGCCCTGATCCTGATAAAGCGTCACATCCAGCATATCAAAGCCGAACAACAGCCCGGTCAGGGGATACTGCGCCTTGTAGACGCATTCCTTGGCCGAAAAGATCAGTTGCGCAGCCCTTGGCGGCACCTGAAACGCTGACAGGCGCATCTGTTCCTTGCGTGTCAGGACCGTTTCCAGCAAATCCTTCGGAAAGGGCGCGTCGATTTCCAGATCGACCCCCAGCGCGCGCCAATCAGACATCGAACCCAGCACCGCAACGGCCTGATCGCCTGCATGGCTGATGCTGCCGCAAAACCCCTTTGGCCAGACAGGCGCACGGTCTTTGCCGGGCAACAGCGCGAAAGGTGGAATACCCATCTGCGCCTGGGCCCGGCGCAGTGCCAGCCGTCCTGCCAGGAATTCCGCCCGCCGTTTTTTTGTCACTTGGCCAAGCGCATGTAGTTCCGCATCCAGACTGTCGTGGCTGGCCGTATCGGCCAGCGTGGCCACCCCGGCACAAACCGGGCCACTGAAAAGCGCCTGGGTGGTCAGCGCCATAGCTGGGGCGCCAGTCACCTTAAGGGTCACCCGGTCCGACTCATGCGCTGAGCCCGCATCGCCTTTCGGCGTGACATGGCATCGATCCTGGTCTGCGCCGCGTCGGTTGCCGCTTTTTCTGGCGCCTCGTTGCCGACCGGCCCGTCAATCGGCCGCAACCGTGTATCGATATGGTTGACCAGAGCTGACAATACCGGAAAGCGAAAGATATCGGTTATCGACAGGCCCGGCAGCGCCAGCTTTTCGCGCATTTCACGGTGCGCATGCACAGCCAGCAACGAATGACCGCCCAGTGCAAAGAAACTGTCACCGGGTCCGATCTGGGGCACACCCAGAACGGCTGTCCAGATCGCCGCCACCTCACGCATGGTGCTGTTTCCGGCCACATCATGGGCTGCCGGCGCAAGTGCCGCCGTGTTTTTTTGCACATCTTCCGGCAAGGGCAGCGCCTTTCGGTCCACTTTCTTGTTCGGTGTCAGCGGAAAGGCATCAAGCGTAATGATCCGTGCAGGCCGCATCGGCGCGGGCAACCTGACAGCAGCCTCTGCCATCAGGCCCTGTACCCGGCCCGCATCGCACCCTGTGACATAGGCCAGCAACCGGATACCGCCCTTGTCATCCGGACGAGCCACCACACAGGCCTGGCTGACACCGGCAAGGGCCTCCAGCACGGCCTCTATCTCGCCCAGCTCGATCCTGTGACCCCTGATCTTGACCTGACCGTCAGCGCGACCAAGAAAGGTTAACCCGCCATCTGGGTCAAGCCGTACCATATCGCCGGTCCCATAAAGGCGCCCTGCCCCGGCTGGGTCTGAACGAAAACGGTCAGCGGTCAGCGCCTCGCGTTGCCAATAGCCTCGCGCCACCCCGGCGCCACCTATCCACAACTCGCCAGGAACACCCACAGGCACCGGACGCATCGAATCGTCCAGGATGCGCAACACGGTGTTGGCGATGGGTTTGCCCAGCCGCGCCACGGCCTCGTTGCCGTCGGCAATGCCGGTCGTTGACCAGATGGTGGTTTCCGTAGGCCCGTACATGTTCTGCACAGGCCGCCCGGTTGTCTCTTGCAATGTCTCTGCCAGTGCACCGGGCAGCGCCTCGCCGCCGATCATCACATGCGCAACCTGGCTCAGCGCGGCGCGCGCACCCTCGTCTGCCAGCAAAAGCCGCGCCATCGATGGGGTGCATTGCAGGTGTGTCACCTTGTGTCTGCGCATCTGTGCCGCCAGCGAAAAATCGTGCGCGTCCAGCGCAACCGGCGCATTGGCCCGGCGCAGCACCTCGGCCAAGGGGTAAAGCCCTTCCAGGACCTGTTCCGATGCGATGCCGTAGTCGATCAGGCAGGCCACCTCGCCCACCCCGATCTGTTTCAACTGTTCTACACGTGCCAGACAATCCTCGACCGTTCCAAACAGGCCCGATTCCTCGAAATAGCGGTTAAAGGCATAGTCCAGCACGCCATCGACCTCTTCCTGGCTCAGGCTGCGCAGGTCGATATCCATGGGGCTTGTCGCCCCTTCCGGCCGTTTGAACGCAGGAAAAGACCACGCATACTGTTTCACCAGCCCCGCAGCAGCCAGAAGATAGCTTTTCATGGGGCCACGCGCCGTTTCGCGGGCCAGTTCTCGTGACCGGGCGACATAGGTATGCAACATCAAGGTGACGGTATGATCTGCGGGATCGCGGCCAGACTTGCGCAATGCCTCGTGATACACGCCGATCATGCGCGCCACGTCATCGATGGACTGGCCCAGCAGATGGGTCAGCACATTCGCGCCGATCTCGCCTGCCTCGCGCCAGGTATCCGGGTTGCCGGCGATGGTCAGCCACAGCGGCAATTCCCTGGATACCGGCCTTGGCAGCGATTGCACGGGCACCATTTCGCCGCCTCGGTCGAATGCCACCTCTTCGCCGCGCCACAACCTGCGCACCTTGTCGATGGTGTCATACATGGCGGTCTTGTTGTTCGGCGGTGCATTTTCCGGGCGCAACACGAAATCAACAGGGTGCCAACCTGACGCAATGCCCAGCCCTGCGCGACCGCCTGTCAGGTTGTCGATGACCGCCCATTCTTCGGCAATACGCAAGGGATGGTGCAGCGGTGCCACCACCGACCCCGCGCGCACACCGATGTTCCTGGTAACGGCAGCCACCGCGGCACCCGTTATCGACGGGTTCGGATACGGCCCGCCAAAGGCATGGAAATGACGCTCTGGCGTCCAGACGGCGCAGAAACCATGCGTATCGGCAAAGCGCGCGCCCTCCAGCAAGAGCTCGTATTTCTTTGGTCCGGGCCCGTCGTCATTGCCCCAATAGAACAGGCTGAACGCCATTTTCTGCTCAGAGATCACGGGGTTCGAACTGGACAAGGTCAACCGATCTTCGTCAGAAGTCAGCACCACCTTGAAGCCACGCGCCAAGGTCCAGAACAGTTCCAGTACCGAGATATCAAAGTTCAGCGAGGTCAGCGCCAGCCACACCCCCCCCTTTGCATGGTCAATGCGCGCATCCATGCCGGTAAAGAAATTCACTACATTGCGGTGCTCTATCATCACGCCCTTTGGCAGCCCGGTCGAACCAGAGGTATAGATCAGATAGGCCAGATTATCCGCCGTCGGCCCGGTGGCCGGTACGGTATCGGGTGCATCGGCCAGCCGCGGGTCGGTATCGATGACCAGCAGTTCTGCGGCATGCGGTGGCATCGTCGCCACCAGTTCGGTCTGCGTGACAATCACGGGCGCGGCGCTGTCTTTCAGATAATGCGCCAGACGGTCGGCGGGATAGGCAGGGTCCATGGGTACATAGGCCCCGCCCGCCTTCAGGATACCCAGCGCGGCGATCATCATCTCGGGCGACCGGCGCATGCACAGGGCCACGGGCACATCCGGGCCCACGCCCATCTGCTGCAACACATGCGCCACCTTGTTGGCGCGCGCATCGAGTTCGTGGTAACTCAGCGCCGTGTTCTCGTACACCAGCGCAATGGCATCGGGTGAGCGGGCTGCCTGCGCCTCGAACATCCGGTTGATGGTGGCGGTATGGTCAAAGTCCTGTGCAGGATCGTTCAGCGCGTCAAGCAGGGACTTTTCCGCTGGCGACAGCAGGTCAAGCGTGGTCAGGGCCGCCTCGGCATCAACAGCGGCAAGATGGGCAATCCGCGCGGCCCAGATGTCAAGAAATGCGGCATCGGTGCGATGCGCATCGGCAACAAGCCGAGCGCCGTCAGGTGTCTGCACCACCGTCAACACGCAGCCTGCGATCGGCAAACCGGACTCGGACAGCCCGATCACGGGCGCATCAATGGGCCCAAGGTCAGGGTCACGCGCGATCAGATCGCGCGCGAATCCGGGAAAGCGTGCCGCAACTTCGGCTGTTGCACAGACCACGCCTTCCAGATCGGCAAGACAGTCGCCCTCTGGCTGCATGGGCACCCAAGGCATGATATCGGCAGGTGCATCAGTGCAGAGTGCCACCAGTTCCGCATTGGCATAGGCCATGCCGCAGCCGGCACCATCAAGCCCCGAATAAGCCGCTAAAACAGCTGCCGCACGCCGCGCTGTCACGGTATGCGGCAGGTCGACGCTGATGGTGCGTGCCGCTGCCTGCATGCGGTCGGGCTCTGCAATACCCGTCAGCCCGGCCGGTTTGAACGCAGCCAGCGCCGTGCCCCAATGCGCTTCTCCCGGAACGATACGCGCCAGGGCCGCATCAAGGGCGCGGGTCTCGCCGGTAACCAGAACATCACCCAGGTCAAAAAAGCTGGCCGGATCAACAGGCATGCCCTGCAGGCAGGTCAGCCCACCCAGTCGCACGACCCCTTTGCCACACGCCACCTGGATCGAATCGGCGCCTACGGCAAGCACCGTGCCCGCCGCTGCGCCCTGCCCGTCGATCACTTCGGCCTGGACAACAGCAACAGCACCCTTTTCCGTCTCAACCTTTGGCAGGCAAATAGGGTTTCGATAGCCGCCATGATCCAGCGCGCGCACAAAGCGCGCCACATGGTCAGCGGGTCTTGCAAAATCCAGCCGACCCGCCCCCGCAGGCCGATCATCGCGGCGCACCTGGCTGCGCTGGCTCATGTCCTGTGGCATCCGGCGCAGTGCGCCAGATTCAATCCCGGCAACAACAGCAGGAAAACTTTCCAGACCTCGTGCAAAACAGGTCGTGTTCAGGCTCAGGGCGGTTTCCGCCGGGTCGATGTCGAACATCACCTGTTCCACGATATCGCCCATGTCCACCCCTGGGGTGATCATGTGCCAGGTGATGCCCCATGTGGATTCGCGATTCAGCAGCCCCCAGACGGGTGCATTCAGCCCCGCATAGCGTGGCAAAGGCCCGTCATGAAAGTTGATCGCGCCGCCGCGAGCCATTTCCAGCACGCTGCGGTCCAGCAAGCGGGTGTTGCCGATGGAAAACAGCCAGTCAAACCCTTCTGGCACGGCATCGACCAATCGCGCCTCCAGCCCCGGGCCCGGGGCGATCAGCGCAAGACCTGATGTCTCGGCCCAGCTGACTACATCCGCGCTATCGCTGACCACGGCGGCAATGCGGTGGCCGCGGCGGATAAGCGCCTCTCCGCACTGCACCAGCAAGGTTTCATGGCCAACAAGCACCGCGGAAAACGAAAGCATCCTATCTCTCCGGACCAAGGGGTGATCCCAGACTGTGTTTCACAAGATCGCGGAAATAATGTGGCGCGTTTCCGGCCCTGCGGCGTTGCAATACCATGCGCAGTCGGTTCAGCCCCAGCCCCGCCAGATGCGCAAGCGTTGCAGCGACAGCATACACCCGCCCGTGGTTCTTGGCAAAGTAATGCCAGCGCGAGTCAAACCAGTAGCCGGGTATGCGTTGCCACTTTTTCATCCCGGTGCTGGCCGACCCGATATGCGCAACCCGGCTTTCTACTACATAGTCCGTGGCCCAGCCTGCGCGCCGACCGCGCAACATCAGGTCAGTTTCCTCGAAATACAGAAAGAACGTTTCATCGAACAGGCCAATGCCTTCCAGCATCGATTGCCGCATCATCACGCTGGCACCGGCCAGCCAGTCTACCGGCGTCGTGACTGATGGCAGCGGCAGGGCGACGATGAATCGTGACAGCAACCGCGAAACGAGGCCTAGCTTTACCGCGCCTTCGAATTCGCTGGCGATTCCGGGAAAGCGAAAAGCGGTAATGTGGGGTTCACCATCGGTTCCATGAATTTGGCTGCCGGCAAAACCTGTGCCGGGGTGCGCCTGCAAATGCGCCAGCAGTGCCGAAATCGCATCCGGGGCGGGAAAGGCATCCGAATTCAGAATATAAACGAAATCCGGCCGCGCGCCATCCGGCAACCCGGCACGAATGCCGACGTTGTTGCCTGCGCCAAATCCTCCGTTGCGCCCGGACTGCAATACACGCACCCGCGGTCGGCCGGCCAGCGCGCTTTCAAGTTTTTCAAACGACCCGTCCTGGGAATCATTGTCAACGACGTTGATGGCCCCGTCGATACCTTCCATGGCCCGCTCTGCCGCGGCAACGGCACTCAGCGTCATCTCGGCTGTGCGCCAGTTCAGGATGATGCACAGGACTTTGCCCGTCATGCCGCCCCCCGCAGTGCCGCCCGCCCGGTTTCGTTCCCCGGTGGGATGATTTGGCTTTCGTCACCATGCGTGACGGCTGGCTGGCAGTCTGCCTTTGCTTCTGCCTGTTCAATCAGGTCCTGCAGTGTAGACGCCATCACGCGCACATTCGGCTCCAGCACCATCGAGTCGTGATCGCCCGGCACCTCATGTACCGACAACTGCGGCATCCACGGGCCCCAATCGTTATCCGGGCTGACGAATTCCTTTTCGCGGCTCACCCATCGGCCGCCGGTAACCTTCCAATGGCGGTCCAGCGGGGGGCGGAACAAGGCAACAGGCGCATCGTAGCGGGCCATCTGTACAAGCGGCAGCGCGTTGCGAAAGGCCGCCTCGATCCGACGGTTGTGAAAGGCTCCGTCGCCCTCGCCTTTGGCCTCGGTGGCCATGCGGGCTTGTGTCGCCTTCCATGCGCGCCGCGCTTGCAGCCATTCCGAAAGGTAGCCTGGCCCTTTTGCCTTGAATTCCTGCAACTTGATCAATGCCTTGTCTGCTTTCGTCAACGTTGGGCGCAGGGGTACAGGCGTGTCCAGCAGGGTCAGCAGGGCGACCTGTTCGCCCTCGGCCTGCAGGGTGCGGGCCATCTCCAGTGCGGTCAGCCCGCCGCCTGAAAACCCGCCAAGCAGATAGGGCCCGTGCGGCTGGACCTGGCGCAATTCGGCGATATAGTCGCGCGCGGCCTCGTCCAGCCTGGCGTGCGGTTCGCTGTCGCCCAACAGTCCGCGCGCCTGCAGGCCGTAGAACGGGCGGTCACGGCCCAGCAGGCCTGCCAGGTGCCTCAGGTTCAAAACGTTGCCGAACATGCCTGCGACCAGGAAAAAGGGCCGACGTTCGCCCCCTTCGCCCTGATGCATGGGCACCAGATACTGAAACCGCCGCGCAGGTTTTGCTGTCTGATCCGGCGTGTCGGTGCTGTCGCCCAGCCCGGTCTGCTCGGCAATCAGGGCGGCGCAGGCGGCAATTGTCGGCGCTTCGAACAGGACCGAGATCGGAAATTCAACCGAAAACGCCTTTCGGATCTGGGCGAACAGGCGCACGGCAATCAGCGAATGGCCGCCAAGATCAAAGAAACTGTCCTCGACCCCCACACCGCCGACCCCCAGCAACTCTTCCCAAAAGCCGACAAGCCGCGACTCGATCTCGTTGCGCGGGGCAACATAGGCGCTGTCCAGTTCTGGCCGGTCGAATTTCTGGCCTTCACCTGCCTGTGCCTGTGGCTGGTGCGCCGCTTCCTGAATCAGGGCGGGCAGCGTGATGGACGAGACCACGATGACCGGCTGCCCTGTCGCCCTGGCCCGGAAAAATGCGTCGGCGCCTTCATCGGGCCGGATGCCCATGGACAGGTTGCGCGCCATCCGCTCTTCGGCTTCGTTCAGAGTGCGGGCAGACGATGTGGCGGCGGTTTCCTGATATTCGACCTCGGCCGCCAGTACCGGAGCCTTGGTGCCCAGCCCACCGGCGATTCGCTTCATGGAAAAGCCGGTGATCTCGGCGCAAACCGTGCCATCGGGCCTGGACAGCGTGATATCGAACCGGGCAAACCCCTGTTCAGACGGTGCTGCACGGACCCAGCTGACAATCTGGGCGGGAAGCGCCTGAAACACCTGCAGGCGCGCATAGGAAAGTGGCACCCAAAGCGTGCTGTCATCATGCCCATCGGCCAATTCCAGTGCCCAGCCCGTGGCGATATCCATCAATGCGGGGTGCAAGACATAGCCGGCATTCGCCTCGGCGGTGAATTGAGCGGGCAAGGACAGCCGTGCAAGCCCCTCGCCCTGACCAAACCCGCGCCGGTTCAGGACACGCCAGCGCGGCCCAAAGGCCAAATGTGCCTCTTGCCCCACGCGCAGGCCCGTTTCACTTTCTTCCACGTTCCGGCTGCAACGGGCCTCGATCGCGGTGACATCGATTCGCGGGGGCACAGAGGTCTGGCCCAGTACCAGACGCGCCTGTGCATGGGTCAGATGCCCTTGCCGCCCCTGGTGCGTAATCGCCGAACGCAGGGTAAAGTCATAGCCCTCGGTACTGCGTTCCAGTGTGACCGCGATTTCGCGTGGGCTGTCGATCTCCAGTGCACGCAGAAACATCATGTCGCGCAGCTCGAAAGGGCCATCTTCGCCCTGTGCGCGCAGGGCTTGCGCTGCCAGTTCCACCATGCCGGTTCCGGGCACCAGCGCGCGACCGTCCTGCAGGCGGTGTTCATCCAGCAGCCACATCCCGGTGTCAAGCCGTGCGGTAAAACGGCGGTTGCGGCGGGCGTCAAAGCCGGCATCATCCAGCAATGGCACACCTGCGGGGCGTGACGGCAAGGACGGCGGGGTGCCCAGACGTTCGGCCATTGCGTCGGCAGCCATCCCGACGTCGGCCCAGATGCCCCAGTTCAGCGCCATCACCCGGGTCTTGCCGCCAGCACGCGCCTGCGCATAGGCATTCAGATAGGCGTTGGCTGCAACATAATCGACCTGACCTATGGGTGTGGTCAGAGTCGAGGTCGACGAGAAAAGCACCATCTCGGATACTGTGCCATCGGGCAGCAATGTATCCAGCACGCGCAGCCCGTGCAGTTTTGGCGCCAGAACCGCATCCAGCTCGGCCGGCGATTTTGCCGCCAGCGGTGCGTCGGCGATATGGCCGGCCGCGTGAATGACCCCGTGAACAGGCCCCAGAGCGGCGCGCACGGCATCCAGCGCTGCGCGCATCTGCACGATGTTGCAGACATCGGCTGCGGCCACCATGACCGTGCCGCCCATTGCCTCCAACCGCTCAACCGCGGCAATGCGGCGCGCGCGCGGGTCAGAAGGGTCGTCACGCAAGGCTGGCCATTCGCTGCGCGCGGGCAGTGCCGTACGGGCGATCAGTGCCACGCGGGCCTTGTTGCGCCGGATCAGTTCCTCGGCCAGCCGCAGCCCAATGCCGCCGAAACCGCCGGTGATCACCCAGACCGCGCCTTCGGGCATGACGGGGGTATTGGCAGGCACCAGCGGTTGCGGGCGCAACACCTGCACAAAGCGGCGGCCCTTGCGTAGCGCGGCGCGGGTGTTGGCCGGGCGTGCCATGAGTTCTTCCAGCAATGCATTGACCGGTGCGGGGGCACTGCGCGTCACGGAATCGATATCCAGCGTCGCCACTGTCAGGCCCGGCAACTCGCGGGGAATCACACCGGCGGGGCCGGCAATGGCCGCGCGTTCAGGAAAGGGCAGCGCCTCGTCGCGTACCCGCGCCGCGCCACAGGTGACAACGGTCATGTGTACCTGCCCTGTCAGACCCTCTGCTGCCAGTGCCTGTGCCAGAAAGAACAGGCTGTAGAACCCCTGTTCCATATTGCGCTGAAACGGGTTCGAACCGGGGCGAAACCGCTGACCGGAACCGGACAGCCAGAAATGCGCCATGCGCGTGGGCATGGCGCCGCGCGCCACCAGATCCTGGATCAGCCGATCGTAGTTGTCGCGTCCCAGTTCCGGCGCGATCTGATATCCGTCGTCCAGCCGCCGGAACACATCGCCCGGGCGCACGGCAAGAACCGCGTGCCCTGCCTTGCGCAACTGCTCGATCACTGGCTGCGCGACTCCTTCATCATCGGCAAAGATCAGCCAGCTTTCAGGCGTGCTGGCCAGTTCGGTTTCCACGTCGATGGCCAGGTCGGCACCCTGTGGCAACCAGTGCAGCCGTGTGCCCCAGTCGGCCAGATCATCCAGCCGCGCGGGTTCGGCCACAGGGGTTTCGGCCTGACCGCTGGCGGGCGCGATGAAATAGCTGCTGCGCTGAAACGGATAGCTGGGCAGCGGCACGCGCCGACGCCGAGCCTCGCCGCGTAGTTGCGTGCGGTCAAAATCGCCGCCCAAAGCCCAGATGCGGCCCAACAGGCCGATGTGATACAGATCGTCGGCGATCTGTTCATCCGGGTGGCGCAACGCAGACAAAACCTGCTGGCCCGGAATGTTGCCTTGCATCCGTGCCAGCGACGACAGTGCCTTGCCCGGCCCTACCTCCAGATAGATGCGGGCGGGTCTTTCGGCCAGTGTGGCCAGCCCGTCGGCAAACCGTACCGTCTGGCGCAGATGATCCACCCAGTAATCGGGGCTTTGGGCCTGCGCGGCGGTCAGGGGTTTGCCGGTGCGGTTGGAAATGACGGGCAAGTTGGGCGCGTGCAGCGGAATCGCAGCGAGATAGGCGCGGAAATTATCCAGGATCGGCGCCAGCATGCGCGAATGCGCGGCGATATCGATGGCAATGCGTTGGCTTTCCACGCCGGCGGCTGTCAGGCGTTCGGCCAGCGCCGCCAGCGCCGCATCGGGCCCGGAAACCACTGTCAGGTCCGGCGCGTTGACGCTGGCGATGTCGATATCGTCGCCCAGATTGGGCTGCAGCGCCGAGACCGACAGCGGCACCGACAACATGCCACCTGCGGGTACGGTATCGAACAGTGTGCCGCGCAGATGCACCAGACCGATGCAATCCTCGAACCGCATCACGCCGGCCAGGCAGGCGGCGGTGTTCTCGCCCATCGAATGGCCGATCAGCGCCCCGGGGCGCACACCCCATGCGATCAGCATCTGCGCCAATGCGTATTCGGTGATCATGATCAGCGGCAACTGCACCGAGGGTTTTTTCAGCGCCACGTTCGCTGCTGCCTCTTGCCCCGGTTCGGGCAGCCAGAGGGCGCGCAGGTCATAGTCCAGCTTAGGTTCCAGTACATCGAGCCCGCGGTCCATCCAGTCTGCAAAGACCGGCTCGGTCTGGTAAAGATCGCGCGCCATACCGGCGTACTGGGCGCCGCCACCGGGTAGCATGAAAACGATGTCGGGGTTATCCAGCGCGGTGTGGGTAAACACGCGGCCCGGGTCGCCGGCTTGCAGCAGGCGGGCGGCCTGATCGTGGGTTTCGGCCACAAGCACGCGCCGGCGCGGCAGGGCGCGGCGCCCTTCCATCAGGGTATAGGCCACATCGGCCAACGCCTGTTCCGGTTGCCCCAGCAGATGTTCGGCCAGATTGGCGGCGGCCTGATCCAGCGCTGGTTTCGAGCGCGCGGAAAGCGTGATCAGTTCAAAGGGCCACTCGGCCTCGTCCGACGGGGCGGGCTGTAGCGCCTCTTCCAGCACGACGAATGCGTTGGTGCCGCCCACGCCAAGGCTGTTCACCCCCGCCCGGCGCGGCGTGTCGCGGCGGGGCCACGGGGTAAGCCGGTCGTTGACGCGAAAGGGGCTGGTGTCGAAATCAATGGCTGGGTTCGGTGCCTCATAGCCCAGTGAGGGCGGCATTTCCCTGTGGTGCAGGGCCAGCGCGGCCTTGATCAGGCTGGCCACGCCCGCTGCGGTATCCAGATGGCCGATATTGGTTTTGACCGATCCGATACGGCAAAAACCTGTGGCATCGGTGGTTTCGCGGAATGCCTGCGTCAGTGCCGCCACCTCGATCGGGTCACCCAGATAGGTGCCGGTGCCGTGGCATTCGACATAGTCCACCGTTTGGGCGGGAACTTCGGCGATCGACAGGGCTTCGGCCACCGCAGCCGCCTGCCCTTCGACGCTGGGCGCCAGATAGCCGGCCTTTTGCGCCCCATCGTTGTTGATGGCGCTGCCTTTCACCACGGCCCAGATGTGATCGCCGTCGCGTTGCGCATCGGCTAGCCGTTTCAGCACAACGCAGCCCGCACCAGAGCCGAACACCGTGCCCTGAGCGCGATGGTCAAAGGCGTGGCAGGCACCGTCTGGCGACAGGATCTCGTTTTCCTTGTACAGATAACCGCGCTCCTGGGGCAGTTCGATGGTTACGCCACCGGCCAGCGCCATGTCACATTCGCCACCCAGCAACGCCTGCACGGCCTGATGTACAGCGACCAGCGAGGTCGAGCAGGCGGTCTGCACATTCACCGCCGGGCCGCGCAGATCAAGAATATGGCTGACGCGGGTTGCCAGAAAATCCTTGTCGTTGCCCGTATGGCGCAGCAGGAACAGGCCCACATCGCGCACCAGTTCCCGGTTCGAGCACAGGTTGACAAAGAAATAGGTTCCCATGCCGCAGCCGGCATAAACGCCCACGCGCCCCTCGTCGTGCTGTGCGCGCTGGCCAGCATTTTCCAGCGCTTCCCATGCCACCTCAAGAAACTGGCGGTGCTGGGGGTCCAGAATGGCGGCTTCCTTTGGGGAAAAGCCAAAGAATTCGGCATCAAAATTCTCAAACCCGTCTAGCGGTGCGGCAAAGGGCACATAGTTGGGCTGACGGATCAGCGCTGGATCTTCGCCGTTGGCCCGCAGTGTTTCCTTGTCCAACTGCCGGATCGAACAGGTACCGTTGCGCAGATTGGTCCAGTAATCGGCGATCGAGGGCGCACCGGGCAGATGCGCCGCCATGCCGACGATGGCAATATCGGTTTCGCGCGCCTGCGTTGATGATGTCTCTGCCATTGAACCGCCAATCGCCGTTTCTGCTTTTCGAGGGTATGTGACCATGCCGGACAGAATTGTTCCGAAAACGGGCAAAACAGTGGCCCCGTCAGGCAAGAAGTGTGAAACCGCCTAAAGCAGGCTTCGACGACCTCTTGGCTGTGCTGGCGAGCGGGCGGCCTTTTCATCGGCACCAGTCGCCATGCGCCCCTTTCGGTCCTTGCGTACATGGCCAAGGATAACATCGTGCTTCCCGGGCTGCACAAGCCGCGATGGCGTCGCAGTCGATGCGCCGATGATCACGTTGTGATGATCTTTCGCGCCAGACAGGGCGCGTGCCTTGTCGGTCGCGCTGCGCATTTCCTCTGCATAGCCCAGAAGGGCACCGCCAATCAGCAATGAAAACGGCACCAGTGTGGCATTGGGCAACAGATCAAGCAGGTTTGCGGCATAGATCAACACCAGCGCGGACACGGTGATCGGCAAGGGGGGGGCATGTGCCCGGTTGGCCTGCCGAAACAGCGACAGAAGAGGCAGAACCAGAAGCCCGAACAGCGCCAGATAGCCCAGCCAGCCGTACTGGCCGATGGTGATGACCCACAATCCATCGACCACCACGCGGCTGGTGCCGGTTTCAGGGTCATGCGGCATGAACCGTCCCCAGCCACCCCAGCCCAGCAGCGGCTTGTCACGCACATGGGCGATGACCCGGTCCTCGTTGTCAAAGCGGTATTCCAGCGACTGTGCCCTGTCCGGGTTGAACTGTTCAATCCGTTCGACCAGTGCCTGGGTCGGTATAAGCCCGGCGCCGCGCATCATGGGGTAAGCCAGCACCAGAAACGAGATCAGCAACCCGAACAGCAGATGCGCGCGCGCGCGCAGTAACAACAGCGCCGGTATCAGTAGCAGCGAATAGACAATCACGCCCAGCGATTTGCATAGCGGCACCAGTGCGATCAGGATCAGCGATACCAGCAGCGTCTGGCGGCGCTTTTCCTGTACAGCCGTCATGGCCAGGGCCACGCCGGCCATCGCCGCCATGAAGGCAAAAAAGGCCACCCACAGCCCATGTGGCATGAAAACGAAGGGCCGAAAGCCCCCGGCCCGCATGGCCTGAATGAAATCATGCTGGAAAAAACCGTAAACCCATGTGTGAAGCTGCGGGCTGAATCGCACCTCGAACAGCATGGGCAACGCATAGATCAGTCCGCCGACAGCCAGTGCGCGCAGGATCTCGGTCAAGGCGGCTTCGGTGCGCAGATAGTGACGCGCCAGAAAGAAGGGCACCATCACAATCAGTTGCCGCGCCAGTTCCGATGCAGAATCATAAAAGCGCAATGCCGGTAGTTCGGCACGTTCCAGGGCGCTGGGATCAAGGATCAGCAGGTTGCCGATCATCTGGTAGCCAAAGCGTACCGGTTCCAGATTGTTCAGCACGGTCAGCGCGGGACTGAGTACCAGCATCATGACCAACGCCCGGCCCACCAGGGTTTGCGGCAAAAGCTGTGGCAGCTTGCCTGACATGGCGATGATCACCACGAAGGCGGTCAGGTTTGGGATGGTTGTCTTGTTGAACGCCGGGATGCCGGGAAAGTTGATTTCCGTTACCTGGGGCAAAAACATGTAGCCGCCCAGCAGCGACCAGATAAGGGCGCGTTCCAGCGTCATGAAGCGGAACATCACGATAATGACCATCGGCCAGGCCAGCAACGCCAACAGGGCGACCGAGTTGCCTATGTTCACCATGGCAAGGCCCGGCGCGCGGCCCCAGCCATGGGCGCACCTGTCGCCCTGCACCGCATCTGCAATTCCTGCCAGCGGCGCTTTGGGCGGTCAATTTTGAAAGCCATCAGGATCATCACGCGCTGCCCATTGCGGTGGCAGCCTTCTGCCGAGGCTTTTTCCAGACCGCAGACAGCCTTATACCAGAGCGTGACGCGCCTGTCTGCCCATCCTGTCAATATGGATATTTCCCATGATGTTTGCCTTTCCACCGCATCGGATAGCAGTCAATGTGCCTGACGCAGGGCAGCTTTTGCACCGGGTCACCGATGCCCTGACGCAGGGGCGCGGCTTTGCGCTGGCCACGATCAACCTGGATCATCTGGTCAAGCTGACGCGTGACCGCGCCTTTCGAGATGTCTATGCCGCGCAGGATCTGGTGGTGGCAGATGGCAACCCGATTGTCTGGCTGTCCCGCCTGGCCGGTCGTCCGGTTGCCCTGGTGCCGGGGTCCGATATGGTGGTGCCGTTGGCCCGGACGGCGCGGGAATGCGGGGTGCCGGTGGCGCTGGTCGGTTCTACCCGGCCGGCACTGGATGCAGCCGCAGCGGCGCTGTGCCAGCAGATACCCGGCTTGCAGGTTGCGGCCCGCATTGCCCCGCCGATGGGTTTTGATCCACAAGGCGCCGAGGCGCGCGCGATTCTGGAACAGCTGGCAGCGTCCGGTGCGCGGCTGTGCTTTCTGGCATTGGGCGCCCCCAAGCAAGAGGCCTTTGCCGCGCTGGGCCGCCAGCATCAGCCGGATCTGGGCTTTGCCTCTGTCGGCGCGGGTCTGGATTTTCTGGCCGGGCAGCAGAAACGCGCCCCGCGCTGGGTGCGCGCCATCGCAATGGAATGGCTGTGGCGGATGCTGGGTAATCCACGCCGGCTGATCGCGCGATATGCTGCCTGCGCCGTGATTCTGCCCGGGCAGGCAGTGGCAGCCCTCAGACAGCGCGGCACCGACGTTTAGGTCTTACTTGTATTCGATCAAGTGCGCCTGCTTTCCCCGTAGCCGGCGGATGTGAAACCGCATGGCGCCCAGCGCCTCTGGAATCTTGCCCAGCGTGTTGAAAAAGGCTGCGGCAAAGCCCATCCGACGGGTCAGGCGCGCCACCTGCAGCGGATAAGCCAGCAGCAGTAACAGTGCCAGAGGGTGCAGGAACGCTGAAAGCAACAGTGTCAGCACCGGCAGGATGATACCCCAGCCAATGATCCGGCGATACTCGCGGCGCTGAAAAGGGTCGCGCTGACTGTCAAAGCGCTTTGCCCCTTCGGCAAAGGCATGGCCTGCGCGCTCGACCCGCCGCCACCATTGGCCAATGTGCAGGATACCAGCGTCATGCCAGGTCATCTCGGCGTCGATGCGCCAGATCGTCCAGCCGCGTTTGCGCAGCCGCAGGCACAGTTCGGGTTCTTCGCCGGCGATCAGGTCATCACGAAAACCGCCAGCCGCTGCCAGTGGCCCATAGCGCATCAAGGCATCGCCACCGCAGGCGCGCGCCTCGCCGATCGGCGTGTCCCATTCGGCATCGCACAGGGCGTTGTAGACCGATGCTTCCGGAAAGCGCTCGCGCCGGCGGCCACAGACGACAGCCGCGCGCAAGTTCTCGTCCAGAAATCCCACGGCACGCTGAATCCATCCCTCGCGCAACATGCAGTCGCCATCGATGAACTGGACAAAGGCCGGCGGATCACTGGCCAGTGCCGCCAATCCGGCATTGCGCGCGCGTGCCGCGGTAAAGGGCAGGTCCATGTCCAGCGCAATGACCTCTGCCCCTGACTGCCGGGCTGAATCGGGGCTGCCGTCATCAGAGCCGGAATCAACATAAACAATGCGCCGTACCTGGCCGGCAAGTGACTCAAGACAGGCAACAAGCCGCGCGCCCTCGTTGCGGCCGATCACGACCGCATCGACGCGCTGTGCTGCGCTGGTGTCCTGAATGCAGGCCATGTCCCCCATCAGACCGGGATATGTCAGGTAATTCGAGACAGACAAGGAGGATCGCCATCTCGTTTCGTTCCTTGCGCAATGAGCGGGCCAAGGTGTTGCATTCCTGCCAGTGTGGCGGGTGTGCGTGACCTATCCGCCGGTAAGTTGCAGGGTCAGTGCCGCGGCTGCCCCCAGCAGGATCAGCAGCCCGAAACCCCAGATCAACCGGCGCCGGCGCCGCTCCAGAGGGGGGCTGTTCAGCGGAATGCTGATGGCGGGACGCAACTGCAACTCTCGTTCCATCCGATCAGCGGTGCGCAAAACCGGATGCATCGCCTCTATGACATAGGCCAGGCCAAGCCCGCCCAGCAGACCGGCGACCACACCAAGCATGGCAACGACCCGCCGCGAGCGGGATTCCGGGTAATCCGGCGGCGTGGCTGCTTCAAGCATCACAAAACGTTCTGATTGCTGGTCCATCTCGATGCGCTGGCCGATCTCGGCCTCTCGCCGCGCTTGGGCGGCGGCGGAAAGCTGTGACTGAAGCTGCTCCATGCGCCGTTGCAGGCTGCCCAGTTCCCGTTCAGCAGCGGGCGCGCGCTGCATCAGGCTTTCAAGCGTTGCCACGCGTTCAGCGACCAGCACTTCCTCTGCGGCGCGCTGGGCGATCAGATCGTCCAGTTCGGCGATGCGGCGCCGGCTAAGGGCACGGCCCGAGTCGGCCTCAAGGACGCTGCGTTCGGCGCGCATCTGCGAGAGTTCGCGTTCTATCCGCAGCAACCCGTCTTCCAGCCGGCCCAGCTCTTCGCGCCGGATCAGCAAGGAAGAGGGCATCACCGCCTCGTTCTCTGTACGGAAATCCATGATCTGGGTTTCGAGTTCCGCAATTTCCTGCATCAGCCGGCTTTCTTCCTGCTGAAAGAACAGCAGCGCGCGCTGGATTCCCGCCTGTGCGGCTGCCGAGCTTTCCAGTGCCAGGGCCTCGGCCAGTTCGTTGGCCACGGTCGCGGCCAGAAACGGCTCGTCCAGATGCGCCGAAATGATGATCGCCGAAAGCGACCCGTCACGCGCCGTCATGGCACCGCCCTGCGCCGCGGTGATGCTTTCTATGCGCACCGAGGCGCGCATCGCGGCAACAAGTTCATTCTGGGTCAAGGGCAGATCGGTAAACAGCCCGTGCCGATCTGCCAGAGCCAGCAGGTTCTCGCGCGTCATCAGCCTTTGTTCGATGATCTGAACACGGCGCAGCGCGCTGGACGGGCCAATGGCGCCGCCCTCGCCCGCGATGATGGGATTGATCACCTGCAACACGGCTGTGGCAGAGTAAACGCGTTCGGTGCGCGACGCGGCAAAGACGCCGGCCACAGCGCCCAGAACCATGATCAGCACGATGAGCCGTGCACGGCGGCGAAGCCAGCTTTTCAGCTCGTGCAACGATTGAATGGGACCCATTGGCGCGCCCGCCTATCGCCGTGCAGGCCGGATACCGGCCTTGTCTTCGGATTTGTTCAGAACCACCCCCAGCAAAGGCACCTGACCCTCCAGAAGCTGTTCGCACTCGGATATATCGCGCGCGGTGTTTCGGGTGCCATCGGCAACCAGCAAGACCGTATCAAGATGCGGCAGCAACGCCCGCGCGATGCCACCTTCCAGCAGGGGCGGCAGATCGAGCACAATCATGTCGGGGGCCAGTAACGAATTCATGTCCTGCAACATGGTGTCGATGGTGTTGCCCAATACCAGTTCGGCGGCGTTCGGCACCGCAGATCCGCCTGACATCACCGCCAGATTGTCGCCCAGGCGTTGCATCTGCGCGGTGGGTGGCTGCAAGCCGGTCATGACATCGGCGAAATGAGGCGGCGCGGGCACTTCCAGCCGTGCGGCAAGCGATGGCGCGTCCAGGTCCATGTCCAGAAGTGCCACCCGCATGTCGGCGATGCGCGCCACGCTGGCGGCCAGCCCGGCAGCTACAAAGGTGGCACCGCTGCCCCGCTGCGGCGCGGTGACGCCAATGCGGCGCCAGCGGCGGGCCTTTGTGACCTGCAGCAGTTGTGTGCGCAGCTTGTCCAGTTCGGCGGCGGCGATGCTGTTGCGATCCATGGCATGCAGGGCGCCGCGCCGGGCGCGCAGATGTTCCACCCCGGCGGCCGCCAGCGGCAGCGCCTGCCACGCTTCTTCTGCCGTGCCGCGCTGTGCCGGGTGGCGTGCCACAGACCGGGTGGAGGCGCTGACCCGGCCCTGCAACAATGGATCATGCGCAATGCTGCGCATCTCTGGCAGATGCAGGACGTTTTCCGCCTCAGTATCCTGTTGACCCGGCGCGCCGGCAGAACGTGCGGTGCCGTCAGGGGACCTGCCCCAGCCCAGCCGCTCTTCAAGAATCCGCGTGTTCACCATATCCCAGCACCATGCCGTTGCGCTTGCCCGTTCTCAATCATTCATTGCACGGAAAGCCTGTCACAATTTGGGCAAGACCGTGTTCTTGATTGTCGTTCCTGGCCAATGATCCGGACATCGGGAAAACCCTGTCACGGCAGGAGGGCATCGCCATGCAGTGCCAGTACCAACCCCGCAACCAGCAGGATAAAGACAATGGCGAGCCCATCATGCGCCGCGTGCCACGCGCGGTGCCGAATCGCCAGCCGGACCTGCAGGGGATAGGCCAGAACGCTGGACAACGCCAGCGCCAGTGCCGCCCCGGCCGCCCCCCAGACCGGGACTGCCAGTATCAGCACGGTGACGATCAGGCACGCTCGTGTCGCGACAATCAGGAAGTACCCGCGCGAATCGCCTGCCGCCAGCGCAGCCTGATCATAGGTCAGGCCGATCATTTGCGGCATCTGGGCCAGGCCCAGCAGCACCAGCAACGCCCCGGCCGCGGCATAGCGTGGGTCATAAAGCAGCTCGATCAGCCATATCCCGCCCAGCGCAAGCGGTACGCTGAGTACGAAAAGCAGACCTGTCAGCATCAGCCGGACCCGCCGCAGCCGCTGGTCGTTGGCCTTGGACGTGCCGGGCGGGCTTTCGCGATAGATGGGAATCATCAGCCGCCCGTTCAGCGCATGACCCAGCAACAGCGGAAAGCTGGCCAGAAAGAAGGCGATGTTGTAAACGCCCAACTCGCCCATCGACAGGAAATGACCCAGGACCAGCTTGTCGCTTTGCAACATGGCGAAGCTGGCGATGGTCGACAGGAAAATCCACTTGCCATAGCCCAGCAGGGCCACCGCCGCAGACCGGTCAAAACCAAAGCGGCTTTTGGGGCCGGTCAGCAACAGCGAACTGACCACCGAGCGTGTCAGAGAGGTGGCCAGATTGCCCACCACCAGTGCCCAGACCGAACCGGTTGCCAGCGCCAGCGCGATCATCACCGCAATCCCCGATGCCTGCGAGACAAGCTCCATAAGGGTCAGGCGCGCCATCATCATGTGGCGCAGGGCGTGCTCTATCTTGATGCTGCCAAAGCCCAGAAACAGCGGGCTGAGCGCCGATACCAGGATCAGTTCCAGCAGCATCGGTTCATCATAGAACCGGGCCATGGGCCAGGCCAGGGCAGCCGCGGCCAGGCACAACAGCACCCCGCGTGCCACTTGAACTGTCCAGGCGGTATTCAGAAACGCCGGATCGTCCCCGCGTTTGGAGCTTTGAATGGCCGGTGTCAGGCCGATATCCGAAAACATGGCCAGGCCGATAAGCAGGACAGTGACAAGCGCCATCAGGCCAAAGGCTTCGGGGAACAGCAATCGCGCCAGCAGCAGGTTGCTGCCCAGGCGCAACAGGTTTGACAGCGCAAAGCCGCCAATGGTCAGCGCCGAACCACGCATGATGCGCGCGCCCAGCCCTGAATTCTGGCGCGCGTTCTCGGGTGGGCCATTGTCAGTGGCGATGCTAGTCACGCGTGACCCCTGGTGCAGCCGGATGCTCTGGCCGGCAGTTCTGGCCGGTGAATGCGGCATATGTTTGGCGTGGCGCGTTCAGCCGGGAACGTCCTGCAAAAGCCGTCGCGCCGCCGGTGGTATTTCTTTAAATGGCCTCATTCGGTGTTTAGCGCCAGTCCCGAAAGCAACCACAAAAGTCAAGGCAGGGTACCGCGTGAAGATCGGCTATGTCGTCAATACCTACCCGTCGCCCTCGCACAGCTTCATCCGGCGCGAAGTTCATGCGCTGGAACGCCGGGGCATCACCATTCACCGGTTTGCGATGCGCCGCCATGACGGGCCGTTGGCCGATGCCGGCGACCAGGCCGAAGCTGCTGCCACGGATTATGTGCTGTCACAGGGGGCTTTCGCACTGGCAATCGCGCTGGTGCTGGCTCTGTTCCGCGCGCCGGCGCGGTTCGTGTCTGCCCTGGCGCTGGCCATGCGGGCGGGGCGCGGGTCACAGACAGGGCGGCTGTGGCATATGATCTATCTGGCTGAGGCCGCCTGGCTGGCACGCCGCGCCCGCGCGCTGGGGCTGCAACGGCTGCACGCGCATTTCGGCACCAATTCAGCCACCGTGGCGATGCTGGCACATGCGCTGGGCGGGCCGCCCTACAGTTTTACGGTGCACGGCCCCGAAGAATTTGACCGGCCTGATGCCATCGCGCTGGGCCTGAAGCTGCAACGCGCCGATTTCGCCGTGGCGATTTCCAGCTATGGGCGCAGCCAGTTGTGCCGCTGGGTTGATCATCGGCATTGGCAGAAACTGAAGGTGGTTCACTGCGGCATCGAGCCCCAGCATTATGCCGAACCCGCCCCCCTGCCGGCCAGCCGGCCGCTGCGTCTGGTGGCCATCGGGCGATTTGCCGAACAGAAGGGACAGTTGCTGCTTATCGATGCCATGGCCGAAGCCGTGCGACGCGGGTTTGCGCTGCGGCTTGATCTGGTTGGCGATGGCCCCATGCGCCTGTCCCTGGAGCGGGCAATCGCGCATCACGGGCTGGGCGACCATATCACCCTGACCGGCTGGCTGGACGAAAGCGGCGTGCGGAACCGGGTTGAACAGGCACATGCGCTGGTGCTGCCCTCGTTTGCAGAGGGGTTGCCGATGGTGGTGATGGAGGCGATGGCGGCCGCGCGCCCGGTGATTGCCACATGGGTTGCAGGCATTCCGGAACTGATGCAGCCGGGCCGCACCGGCTGGCTGGTGCCGGCTGGCAGCACCGAGGCCCTGACCGATGCGCTATGCGAGTTGGCCCTGACCCAGCCCGAGCGGCTGGCCCAGATGGGACGCAGCGCGCGCGCCCGCGCGCTGGCACGGCACGATATCGATTCATCGGCAGCTATGCTGGCTGCTCTTTTCGCTCAACGGCCGCGCACCCAGCCGGAATGACCACCCGCGCCCAGCCGGACTGCCAGCGTAACCGCGGCATAAATGGCAAAAGCCAGCGGATTGGTTAGCGCACGGGCGATCAACCACCGTTTGCCGGGCCGGCTCTTGGCTTCGTTTGCCATCAACGCCGGGTACAGGCGGGCGATTTCGGCCACGCCCCTGTCCTGGCGGGCGCGCACGCGCACCAGCCGGCCAAACCCTTCGACCATGGGCCAGTCATAGGGTGCCGTCACCCGCTGCCGTTCGGACGGCGCAAAATGCAGACGCACAAGGGTGTCATCCGAAATGATGTCTGGAAAGGCATGCCAGCGCTTTCGGCCCGCGGCATTCACCGCGAACAGGCCAAAGCCCGGCACGCCATCGGCAACAAAGGGCAGACTGCACCAGAAACGGGCATAAGCCCGCGCCACCCAACCCTGCGCCGTAACCCGTGGTGTGCCCGAAGCATAGCGCGGCGCCTTGGTTGCCAATGCCTGCGCCAGTTGCGCCATCAGCGGGGGTGATACGGTGACATCGGCGTCCAGATAGGCGCGCAACGGATAGCATGCTGCTGCATCACCAGCGTTCAGGGCGCCGGGTTTGCCCGGATCGGGCAGGTCCAGCACGTCCAGTTGCCAGCCACGCGCGGCAAATTCCGGCGCCAGCGCACGCGCGCGCGCCACCGTGTCATCCTGGCAGGCATTGGCGGCGATCACAACCTGCAGATCCACCTCTTGCGAGGCCAGCAGCGCGCGCAGGCAGGGCACTATCCATTCGGCCTCGTTGTTGGCGGGGATGATGACACTGATTGCCAAACGCCCTGCCGAAGGGACAGGGTGGTTCATGGCATGGTTGCCTGCATCAGTGCCTGCCAGCGCGGGTTATCATCGTCCAGATGGCGGCGGTGGCCCCAGCTGCCCCAGCGATTGGCAACACCGACATCGAAATATGCGTTGAAGGGCGCAACGGTCAGCGCGTGCCAGCCCTCTATCAGCGCCGTATACAGCGCACCCATCTCCGCGCTGTAGTTCAACGCGGTGAAAAAGGCGATCAGGTCATCGTCATCATGCTGATCCGGCATGGCAACGACATGCGTGCCCCCTTCATACATGACCAGTGCCAGATCATGCGCGGCTGCCACCGCGGCGTGATGGCTCAGCATGCTGTCCAGCAGACCCTGCACCGTCATGGTTGCATCACCAGAGACAGCGCCGTCCATCAGTTCGCGCCCTGCCATATCGATGGCATGGTCAAAGCGATGCGACTCTACAAACGCGCTGCGCTCCGCGCCACTCAGCCCTTCGGCATCGGCCTGTGCCTCGGCGCGGCGCAGGCTTTCGTCAAGCCATGCCTGCACCATGGGTCTGCGCGGCTCGCTGTGCAGATCGGCACTGAAATAGCCGGTCACCGCATAGGTGTCGAACAGGGTATAGGGCGGCGGGGCTGACGGATCTTCAGCGCGCAACAGCGGTGGGTTCAGGATGTCGCTCTCCAGCCCAAGCCAGGCAGTAAAGAATCCCAGCACCCGCACCAGCCGCTCAGGTTCATCAGCAAACACCTGATCAAGGATGCGCACCATCTCTGACGCGCGCAATGCATAGTATTGAACCCAGACGTTTTCGCGGTTCCAGCGGGCACGGCCCTGATCTTCGGCCCATTGGGCCTGGGCAAACGACCAGTTCCAGACCTCGTTGGAAAACTCTACCCATGCGCGCAGATCCGGGCGCAGCCCTTCGCGCACCATTTCACCGAAACGGCGTATGTAGTCGTCGCTGGCCAGATGCGGCAGTGTGAACCAGGGTTCGGCACCGGTCTGGTTGGCCAGTTCCAGCAAGATCTCGACCGGCACGCCGCGCGCCCAGGTGTAATGCGAAATCTGCGGGCGGTCTGACCATTCGACCAGTTCGGAATTGTTGGTCGCCATCCAGTCCATCAGGCGCAGGTTTTCGGCATCGCCAATCAGTGCCAGCCAGTCGGGGTTGAAAATCTCGCCATCGGCAAAGCGCTCCAGATGGCGTTCATGCACGATGGTCAGGTTGCGCAGATCGCCACGGTTGAATTCCACGATCACAAGGCCGGGCCCGGGGGTGTATTCAAAGGTTGCGCTGTTGCGCCCGGTATAGCGCACGTTGCGGGCAAGGCCCGAAAAACCCAGATGGGCCGACCCCTCCCAGCTGACATGGTAACGGCCGGCAAGCGAGGTCATCTCGGCCGGCATGTCTACCAGAACAAGCGATGCCAGCTTGACCACATTGCCCGGTACCGAAAGCACCCACCCGTTTTCGTCCAGGTGCCCGGCGGTGATCAGCTCTGCCTCGCTTACCCCGCCCCATTGACCGCGCAGGTGCCCCTCCCAGGGGCGGGCAAGACGGATGATATCGATGAAGGGTTGTTGCGTGGACCAGTCACCATGCGCTGCCAGGTTGAATGCCAGATTGCGCCGCCCCTCGCGGGCGGCCACGCTGACAGTCTCTGCCTGCGCCCCGTGTCCGGTCACAAAGGGCGCACCGGACAAGCCGAACAGCGCAACAATCGCCAAAAGAATCGCCATAAACCGATTATTGATCATGGTGTTGCCTCTTGCGGCAGGCCAGTGACAGGCAGTTGGCTGACGGTATCCCAGACGATGCGCTGCATCAGCTCTGCCACATCTGGTGCGGGCGGGTCGGCGGGGGTTCCGTCGGCGCGGGTCAACGCATGTGGCAAACCCAGCGGTGGCCGCTGATACAGCACGGCAAAATGGGTCAGCGCCACCAGATAATTGCCCATATCGTTCATATGCACCTCGTCCAGCGAGCCATCGGGCAGGCGGGCGAAAAGTGCGGTTTCATCGGCCATGCCCGGCAATCCGCCGACATCGGCCAGTGCGCGGGTAAAGGCTGCCAGTACCCGCCCCGCCGGGATCACATGAACCGATCCGGCGCGCCGGTCGCCCCAGATCTGCGCCAGCA
The DNA here is from genome assembly GCA_020832805.1 of Pararhodobacter sp. Taxonomy (GTDB): domain Bacteria; phylum Pseudomonadota; class Alphaproteobacteria; order Rhodobacterales; family Rhodobacteraceae; genus Pararhodobacter. The sequence continues at coordinate 30,053 of JAFIED010000088.1, read as the reverse complement.
ACCGCCCCTGCCAAAGCTCTGCGGGGTCGTTGTCCAGCCGGGCCAGCCAGCTTTCGGTATCCTGCCGGGCGTGCCAGCTTTCGTACAGAAAAACCCGCGTATCGGGGCGAACGGCGCGAATGGCCTGCACCCAGCGCTGCAGATAGACCGGGCCATCGTGCCAGCGGATGGCATCGCGCAGTTCGACCATCTCGGTCAACACCACCGCGTCATACTCGCCGCTGGCGACGGCCTCATGCACGGAACGAAAGCGCGGTGTGTCGTTTTCGCTGGCAAAGCCCGGAACCTCGACCTCGGGTTCGTAATGCGCGCGCAGCGTGGCGCCCCAGCCCAGTTGCAGGTTGTAGTCATGCTCTGGCAACCCGGCGGCATGGGCAAGCTGCGCCAGCATCGCCGGCATGTCCCTGTTGACCAGGCTGTGGCCCAGGTGGAATACCCGCATGCCCGATTCCGGGGCATCCAGCACCGGGGTATTCGGCACCACAACGGTTAGCGGGGGCAAGGGTGGCTCTGCCTTCAGCCGATAGGCCGCCCAGCCGCCCACCAACAGTATCAAAGCCAGCACAAGGGCGCTCAGCCCATAGAACATTTGTCTGCCCATCGTCCTGTCTTTCCCGCCTGCCCTTGCATACATACCCTTTTGTTGCCCGATTTTCGATGGACTTTCGGCGCGGTTACGCTGTTTTGTGCAGCCAACGCGGCAAGCACCCGAAAGCCCATGTCAGCCTGACAGGTGCCGGTGCCGCCGATACAGACCCGGTTTTGCATGATGCCCACATTGTTGATGATCTCTCCAGCGCCGATCGTGGAAACACCGGCAGGCGAGGTGGTGCTTGATGTCGCGTTTGTCGAGGGCATGCGGCTGCATTGCCAGCTATGGCCCGGAAAGGTCTATTGCCTGATGCGCAGGGGGACAGCCAGCATTCCCGGTGGCATGCGGTTTTCGCCCCGACAACTTGATTTCAACCTGATCGTGCAAGATCCGGGCGACGCCGTGCCCGATCTGCTGCTGCAGGAGGCCAGCCTTGTCTACTGTGCCGCAGATGACATGCAGTATCTGGACATGCCCGCGCGGCTGAAGGGGCGGTTGGGGCGGCTGGTCTACACGGTCGAACAGCCCTTGTCCGGCCGTTTGGGGGCGATCCGCCATGACAGTGGCCGAAACCCGTTAAGCCGGCTGCGCGGCATGCAATGGACCATGGGCAAGGAGCGCGCCCTGCGGCAGGCACTGAGACAGGCTGACGGTGTACATTGCAACGGCCCTTTGGCCAGCGATGTCTATGGCAGGCTGAACCCGCGCACCCTGGCCTATATGGATAACCGCATGCGTATGCCGATGCTGGCGCGTGGCCCGGACCAGACAGCGCGGGCACAGAGGCTGCGCGCGGGTGCGCCATTGACCCTGAGCTATTTCGGTGCGTTCGAGCCTGAGGCCGGTGTATCGGATCTGCTGGCCGTGGCGCATCTGTTGCATACTGCCGGGTTGCCGTTTCGAATGGAGCTTTTCGGCACAGGTTCGCTGGCGCCGCGGCTGCAGGACGGTGTTGCGGCGCTGGGCCTGAAGAAACACGTGCATCTTTCCGCGCCGCCGGGTTTCGATGCCGCGCTGGTCCCGCATCTGCGCCGCAACGCCGATGTCTTTCTGTCGCCGCGCCGCATGGCAGACCCGGTTTCCAGCTATATCGAGGCAATGGGCTGTGGTTTGCCGGTGTTGGGCTATGACAACGCCCAGTGGCGCCGTCTGCAGGCAGAGGCCGGTGCCGGCTGGGTGGTGTCGGCGCATGCCAGTGCCCTGGCGCGGCAGATACTGCGGCTGGACAGGGATCGCGAACTGATCATCCGAGCGTCGACCTGGGCGCTGGATCACGCCCGCGCCAATACGTTCGAGACGGTCTTTGCCCGGCGCATGAGCCACCTGCGCCAGATCGCGGGGCTCGATTAGACGCGCGCAGGCAACACAGTGCCGCGGTTACCGCGACTGCCCGTGATATTCTGCGTTTGGCTCCATCCCCACGGCCGAGGCGACGCGGTTCGACATGTTGTAAAACCCTGTCACCGCGGCAATGTCCCAGATATCGCGGTCGGTAAAGCCCTGTTCGCGCAGGGCCTTGCGGTCGGCCTCGGTGATTTCGGCGCTTTGTCGGGTAACCTTTTCGGCGAATGCCAGCATCGCGGTTTGACGGGCATCCAGCCGGGCCGCCCGCCAGTTCATGACCATCGCCTCGCCCAGCGCGGGATCACCTGACAACGCACGCAGCGCAGCGCCATGCGCCACCTGACAATACCAGCACCGGTTGATCGACGAGACAACAACCGCGATCATCTCGCGTTCCAGCTTGGTCAAGCCAGAGGGCGCCAGCATCAGGTCGTTATACATGGCCGTAAAGGCATTCAGCTTTTCGATATCGAACGCGTAAGCCTGCAGCACATTCGGTACCATGCCCAGCTTTTCCCGGCAGATATCGAAATAGCGCGCCGTGGCTTCGGGCAGCGGGTCAGCGGCGGGCAGGTCAAGTGCGGTGATGCGGTCGCTCATCAGGGGTCCTTTCGATCAGCGGTCTGCTGGTGCCGGTAATGATAGCGGCCTGTTTCGGCCATGCCGAGACGTTGGTAAAGCGCGCGTGCCTCCCTGTTGGCCTCGGTGACGGCCAGGGCAAAATGGGTGCCGCCGATGTCTGCGGCCCATTGGGCAATGGCGCCCACCAGTTCGCGCGCCACCCCTTCGCGCCGGAAGTCGGGCACGACTTCAAGCGCGTGCAGCATGGCAATGCCCGTTTCCGGGTCCAGCGCGCCGAAAGCCACCCCGGCAGCGCGGTTGCGATGCCGGGCCATGAACGCGCGCTTCGGCCCGGCGACGCGGCGCATCACAGCCTGCCGCGCAGCACCGATGCCTGCATCGTCCCAAAGGGCGAGTTGCAATGCCAGCGGCGGCCAGACAGGGAATGTGGCCATGGGGCGGGGTACACGGGCAACGCCATCGACCGGGGCGCAGTAAAAAACCGTCGGATCGGCGATCTTGTAGCCGCGCGCGTCCAGTGCGCTGTCCAGCGCGCCGTCGGACGGTGCCGCCTGCGCATTGCGAATCATGAACAGCGCATCCTGTCCCATGCCGCGCATGGCATGCTCGGCGCGGGCAATCTCTTCTGGAGCGGGCAAAACGGTCTGTATCAGCGTGGCTGCGCTGACGCGTTTGCCCCCGCCATCCCCCTGGCGCAACAGGAAGGGGCCGCAAACGTGCGTTGCAGCGCTGGGCCAGGTGGCGTCAAGTGCGGCGTGCAGGTCCGTGGCGCCCGGTGTGATCATCAGCGTTTGTCCAGCAGGGTCATCAGTTCAACCATTGCGGCATCAAGCAGCGCACCGTCGGTGCCGCGCACCACGATCTGGGTGCCATGCGCGCCATCGCGGATCCAAGGGTAGGACCCGAAACCAAGCGCGGGATAGCGCGCTGCCAGTTCGCCCAGCGGCCCGGCGATCTCGCCCTCGCCGCGGTGCACATCCACCGCCTGGCTGAGCAGGGCATCGCCCCCTGTCAGACTGGGCAGCACGCTGGACAGCATCGCCTGAAAGATCGCCGGCACCCCGGCCAGCACATGCACATTGCCCAGGGTAAAGCCCGGCGCGGCCGAAACCGGGTTATCAATCAGGCTGGCGCCATTGGGGATGCGGGCCATGCGCAGGCGCGCGGCATTCAGTTCCAGCCCGGTGCGCTGGTAATGGGCTTCCAGCAGCGCGCGGGCATCTGCGCGAATGTCGATAGGCACACCAAACGCTGCTGCAACCGCATCGGCGGTGATGTCGTCATGCGTGGGCCCGATCCCGCCCGAGGTAAAGACATGATCAAAGCGCCCGCGCAGATCGTTCAAGGCATCAATAATGCCGGCGTGCTCGTCGGCCACCATCCGCGCCTCTGCCAGCCGGATGCCATGTGCTGTCAGCTCCCTGGCCAGATGATGCATGTTCGAATCGCGCGTGCGGCCTGAAAGGATCTCGTCGCCGATCACCAGCATCGCCGCGGTGGGGTTGGTCATGGTGCGCCCTTTACTGAAACCGTTGGCTGACTCCTAGCAGCCTGCGCGGGGCTTTCCAATTACCTCGTTTCTATGGCAATCAACCGATGGCGGCACTATCTGGTGCCAGGATGCAGAAAGGATCGGACGTGTTCGAAACGGGTGGCTATGGCCAGGGCGGCAAGATCACGCGTGAGGGAATTCGCCTGCACGCACGCGAGGATTTTTCTGCGATGCACCGTGCCGGGCGGGTCGCCGCGCAAATTCTGGATGATATCGAACAGCACGTCTTTCCCGGCCAGACAACCGGCGAGCTGGACCGCCTGATCACCGAGATGGTGGCAGCACATGGTGCCACCTCGGCCACCATCGGGTACAGGGGCTATCAGCACGCCAGTTGCATCAGCGTGAACCATGTTGTCTGCCATGGTATTCCCGGCAGCCCCATTCCGCCCAGCAAGCATGAAAAGGCCGGGCGCGGCAATGATGTGCTGGTCGATGGCGATATTCTGAATATCGATGTTACCGTCATCGTCGACGGCTGGTTTGGTGACACCTCACGCATGTATGGCGTTGGCGCGATCAAGCCTTTTGCCGAACGGTTGGTCAAGGTCACGCATGATGCGCTGATGCGGGGTATTGATGCGGTCAGGCCGGGAAACACCTTTGGCGATATCGGCTATGCCATTCAGTCTTATGTCGAGGCACAGCGCATGTCGGTGGTGCGCGATTTCTGTGGGCATGGGCTGGGACGTGTCTTTCACGCGCCGCCCAATGTGTTGCACTACGGCAGGCCCGGGCGCGAGGCTGTGCTGGAAGAGGGCATGTTTTTTACCATCGAGCCGATGGTCAATCTGGGCCGGTCTGAAACCAGGGTTCTGGCCGATGACTGGACAGCAATTACCCGTGACCGCACCCTGTCGGCGCAATTCGAACATTCCGTCGGCGTCAGCGCCGACGGGGTAGAGATATTCACCATGTCCCCGGCGGGCAGGTTTTATCCGTTCGGGGTGTGATCACCGCGATTGTCGGCGTGCTTTCGGTTGTCCGACTCAAGCCGGTGGTTCAGTGCTGCGCCCAGCAGGACGGCATAGGCCGACATGTAGAACCACAACATCAGGATGATTGCGGCGCCGATCGATCCATAAAGCTCGTCGTAGTTGCCGAAGTTGGACATGTAGAATGTAAAGGCCAGCGACGCAGTGGTCCACAGACCCAGCGCAAGGAAAAGACCAGGAGACAGAAACGGACTGCGGCGGGCTTCCGGTCGGTTTGGTCCGTAGCGGAAGAAAAACCCCAGCCCGATGACCAGTGCGGTGATCGCGACAGCCCAACGGATGATTTCGGCAACAAAGAACAGAAAGCGGCTGTCATCGACAAAAATGCTGACGATGGCCAGAACCGCTGGCACCAACAGCATGGCCGTGATCGCAATCAGACCGACTCCGATCAACAGCAATGTCAAAGACAGTGCAATAAGAATGCCTTTCAGCCCACTGCGCGGTACGCCGCCGTAAATGGCGGTCAGACCTTCGGCAAGAGCACCCGTGCCCAACCGCGCTGACCACAAGGCAAACAGCAGGGACACCAGGGATGTCAGCCCCAGTGTGCCGCTGGTGGTGCTCGCCAGGGTGCTGGCGCGCTGGGCGACAAGATCGAATGCTTCCTCGGGCAGGAAATCCGATGCGGTTTCCATCAGATCGGAAACCGTTTCAGGGTCCGTCATCAATCCGACAATCGATACAAGCGCAGCCACCGCCGGGAAAATGGCCAGCATGGCAAAGAATGCGACTCCAGCCGCGATCAAGCCAAGATGACGCTCGCCTGCCAGTCGCCAGACGCCAGTGGCATGGCTAATTACAGGCCTGAACTGCATAGTTCATCATCGCTTATATGGCGAGGTCGTCCAGTGTCTTGCCATCGGCGAGCGCAGCTTCCACCCAACGCGGCCGCCGACCCCGGCCAGACCAGGTTTGCGACGGATTGTTCGGATCGGCGTATTTGGCAGGAAGCCCCCCACGGCTGCGGCCCAGCAGCGCTTTCAGATCAGCCTGTGTCAGGCCACGATCACGTGCAAATGCTTCGACTTCGGCCAGAGCCTTGCGCCGCTCGCGATCCTTGAAGTTCCTGATCGCGATATCAACGTCTTTTTGAAGTTGCTTCAACTCTTTAAGGGACAGTTCCTCAAGATCTATCATTTTTCCGTCTCCTCACATTATTTACGCAACATCTAGGGGGCATTCAGTCGGAATGCAATTGCTCAAAATCGATTGTCAGCAGTTTATCGCTCAGCCTGTCCAGCCTTTTTTTCACTGCCGCTTTCGCGCCAGATCATGAATAGTCCGGCACTAAGGACCAGCGCCATTCCACCCCACGAAACTGGATCCGGCCATTCATCGAAAACCAGAAAACCCCACACTATTGCCATTGGCATGGCAATGTATTCCAGCGGCGCAACCATTGCAGCCTCACAAAGCCGATAGGCCTGGGCGATCAGTACCGCCCCGATTGCGCTGCCCGCGCCGGTCAGAATCAGATACAGCCAGGCTTCGCCGGACGGCCAGAACCATGCGCGGGTAAGAAATGACAGTGTTTCGCTTGTGCCTGTGTCCAACCGCCCATCGCCGATGGACAAACCGATGGCGACAGAGGCAACCAGAAACACCATCTGGTTGTACCACGCCATGGTGACCGCAGTTTCCGTCAACCTGATCGCGCGGGTCATCATATGCAACCCGGCATAGAATGTTGCTGCCAGAAGCGGCAGGAAAGCAATTGGTGTAAATGCCTCGGTGCCCGGTCTGATGATGATCAGCACCCCGGCGAAACCGATCAGGATTGCTGTCCAGCGGCGCGGTCCGACAGATTCGCCCAGAAAGATGACGGAAAAGACCGCAATCACCATCGGACTAACGAAAAAGATCGCCGTCGCCTCGCCTATCGGCATCGAGGCAAGTGCCATGAAAAAGCAGACATTGGCCAGCAGCACCATCGCACCGCGCATCAGGTGGATGACGGGGCGGTGTGTGCGCATCTGGCGAAATCCGCCGGTCAGGGGCATGACCAGCGCCATGACCAGGGCAAGGGCAATGACAGAGCGAATCAGGATCACCTGATGTAGCGCCATGTCCGGAGACAGGAACTTGACAGCCATGTCGTTAACGGTGAACGCCGCAGAGGCGCCCACTGCGCATAGCGCGCCCAGAAAGGCGGTCGAGCGGATCACCGCGGCCAAGCCGTGGCGTGCCCGGCACAAGGGGCATGGCAGACTGTGTGTGGCACGGGATGTCCTTGTAGAAGTATCGGCAGGCCCGCGTTATGGCCGGGCTGTGCCGCCTGTCTTGTTATGCTTTGGAAGTCAGTTCAACGAACAGCAGCCAGAAAGCCCTTCGGTATCGCGCCGCCAGTATATCAGCACGGAAATGCCGAAATCCATATCGCTCATCCCGTCATTGCAGGCTTCGCCGCGCATCACGGCCATCCCTTCGCGCGTGCCGGAAAACGGCACGGCCAGGGTCGGTGGAAAGCGCGTGGCTGGCAACGCGCCTGCGTCGGTGACCAGTTCGAACCCGCCTTCGTTCACGCCGTGAAATTCGGCGCGGTGTGTGGGCAGGAAAAATTCCATGCGCCAAAAGGGTTCGGTGCCGAAGCATGACAGCGCCGTCGCGCCATCGCGCCAACTGCCCGGCATGTCGCGTGCAAGATAGCGCATGTGTGACCAGCCCGCCCGTTCGCCTGAATTCACCCGCCCCCAGCGGCCGTCATCCGACAGGGCAATCACCTCGACCCCGGTTTCGCCGGGCGCAAAGCTGCCAATGATTTCGGACCGGGCATTGGGTTCGGCGCGGATGTTCAGCACATCGTCATGCGCCACGCCCACCACGCGGTGAAGCGACGGAAACTCATCGGACAAAGCCACCGAGCCCGAGAGAAACAGCATGAGCGCGGCGACCGCGCCGATCAGGTTGCGCATGGGTGTTTCCCCCGGTTCTGCCCCGTGCGGGCGTTTCAGTTCCTGGCACCCCAACTGAGCGAGGCGCGCCGTCTGGTGTAGAACTCGCCCATCATGCCGATAAGCAGGGCTGCCACCGCAATGATCACCGGATAGGTGATCGATGTTGTGGTTGCCGTGTAATTCAGAAAGGCAAAGCCGCGTGCCTGGTCGATGGTATGAAACAGCGGGTTCCAGTCGAAATAAACCAGCATGTATCCTGGCAGCATCTTGGCAACGAACATCTTGCCAGACGCCACCATGTTCACCCGCGCATAGATCTGGGAAATCAGGGTCACGGTACTGGGCGACCAGGGTTTGATGGCCAGAAAGACAATGCCAATGGCAACCCCGGCAAACCAGGAAAGCAGCAGCATCAACAGCACACCCAGTGGGTCATGAACCTCCAGCGGTTGCCAGATGGCGTGGTACAGGAACAGCACAACGACCATCGACAGCATCTGGATGTACAGTTGGCTAAGTGCGGCAGCCCCGATTGCCACAATGGTATTCATGGGCGCGTGTTTCATCATCGCCGAAGTTGGTCCCTCGGCGGCCACAACCGCCTGCATGGCCTTCACATGGCACATGAACAGAAAGATGCCGGTCATGACGAACAGCAGGAAATCACCCCTTATCCCGCGCGAGGTGAATCCCAGGATCAGGAACATCGCATAGAACACCACCACCAGGATCAGCGTCTGGGCAATGTTGATGGCCAGGCCGATAATCGCATTGCCGTGGTTCTTGCGGATCAGGCGCACGGCCGCGTGATAGCTCAACTCTAACAGGGTAAAGGCCCGCGCCAGTGTCGACCGTCGTTGCCCGATGCCTTGCATGCTTGCTGTCCTTGCCACCTGTCGGCGCGCTGTCTTTGCGGTGCAAGGATAAGCCTTGCATCCCTTTCGATCAACCTGCATGCCTGAGCGATGATGAAGGCGGAAATGCGGAACCGGAAAGGCATTTGCGCGGTAACAGTCAGAGGAATTGATGCAGGATTTTCACGAAAGACTTGAAGACGTGTTCCGTGAACTGGCCCTGAGGGCGGGCAGTGTCATCATGGAAATCTATGGTCAGCCTGATTTCGACACCCGCACCAAGGCCGACGACAGCCCTGTGACCGAGGCGGACGAGGCTGCCGATGCCCTGATCACACAGGGGCTGCGCGCAGCCTTTCCCGATATCCTGATCGTGACCGAAGAACAGGCCGCCAGCCACACCCGGCGCGCAGACCGGTTCATTATTGTCGATCCGCTGGATGGCACCAAGGAATTCATCAAGCGGCGCGGTGACTTTACCGTCAACATAGCGCTGGTCGAGGGCGGCGTGCCCCGGCGCGGTGTGGTCTATGCGCCAGCGCGCGGGCGCCTGTTCTATACCCGCGCCGACGGCAGCAGCGTTGAAGAGGTGGCGCCCTTTGGCCCGGCGCCGGGCACTGTAACGCCCCTTTCGGTGCGGCAGCCTGACAACGATGCGCTGGTGGTTGTGGCATCGAAATCCCACCGCGATCAGGCGACCGATGATTACATCGCGCGATACGCGGTGACCGAATTCACATCAGCGGGGTCCTCGTTGAAATTCTGTCTGGTGGCCGCGGGTGAGGCCGACTTGTACCCGCGCCTGGGACGCACGATGGAGTGGGACACAGCTGCCGGCCATGCCGTGGCGCTGGGCGCCGGGGCCGAGGTGTTGCAGCTGCAAGATCACCAGCCCCTGACCTATGGCAAGCCGGGCTATGAGAACCCGTTTTTCCTTGTTCGCGCGCCTGGTGTAGAATTGCGCTGAGAAGGGCTGATTGTTTCCGGCCAGAAAACGGTCCGACAAACACCCGGATGTTTGCAGGGTTGCGCCATTTTGCTGCCTGAAAGCCTGACCAGAACCTGCCTTGTCGGCGGACAGGCCGCCAAAGACAAGACAGGTGAGCAGAACCATGCAGTACAAAGTAAAGAAAGCCGTTTTCCCCGTGGCCGGCCAAGGCACGCGGTTCCTGCCTGCGACCAAGGCGGTGCCGAAAGAGATCATGACGCTGGTTGACCGGCCGCTGATCCAGTACGCCATCGACGAGGCACGCGCCGCCGGGATCGAGGAATTCATCTTTGTCACCTCGCGCGGGAAGGGCGCGCTGGAAGATTACTTCGACCACGCCCCGGAACTGGAAGCCTCGCTTCAGGCCAAGGGCAAGACCGCACTGCTGGAGACCTTGCGCAGCACCTATATGGACTCGGGCGCGATCGCCTATGTCCGTCAGCATCAGGCGCTGGGCCTTGGCCATGCCGTATGGTGTGCACGCCATCTGATCGGCGACGAGCCCTTTGCCGTGCTTTTGCCCGATGACGTGATTGCCGCCGACAAACCCTGCCTGCAGCAGATGGTAGAGGCCTATGCCGAAACCGGCGGCAATATGGTGGCCGCGATGGAGGTGCCGCAGGAAAAGGCATCCAGCTATGGTGTGCTGGATGTGCCGACAGCGATCAGTTCCGTGATGCCGGTGCGCGGCATGGTGGAAAAGCCGGCACCGGGCACCGAGCCGTCGAACCTGGCGGTGATCGGCCGCTATATCCTGTCGCCGCAGGTGCTGACGCATCTTGACGGTCAGAAAAGGGGCGCAGGTGGCGAGATCCAGTTGACCGACGCCATCGCGCAGGAAATCACGCGCGCCAACAATGTGCATGGCTACCGCTTCGAGGGGCAGCGCTATGACTGCGGTTCGAAAGCCGGGTTCCTGCAAGCTACGCTGGCGTTTGGTCTGGCGCGTGATGATCTGCGCGACGAACTGGAAGAGTTCCTGTTCGACATGGTAGCCATGCGGCAGGCGGCGCAATAACCTGCGATGCCGACATCGGCACGGCCAGAGAGGGGGCTGCCGCCCCCTCTTCGCGCATTCTGCGCGAATTCACCCCTGCGAGTATTTATGGCAAAATGAAACCACGAGAACGGTAAAGGCATGGCATGAAGCGGTTGCGCGCATTGCGAGAGGCCTGGCGCTGGCGGCGCAAGCGACAGAACCGCCTGTTGCGTGCATTGTGGAAGCGAGGGGAACTGCGCTGCCTTGTTGACCGGACGGCCGCAATCGGGGCCGGCGATGTGCTGGTGTTCTGCACCCTTCGCAACGAAGCCCTGCGTCTGCCGTTTTTTCTGGCCCATTATCGCCGCCTTGGCGCAACGCATTTCCTGTTCGTGGACAATGACAGCGACGATGGCGGGCGCGAATTGCTGATGCAGCAACCCGATGCATCGGTCTGGCACACACGGGGCAGCTACAGGGCGTCGCGTTTTGGCATGGACTGGCTGCAATGGCTGTTGATCCGTCATGGTCATGACCGTTGGTGCCTGACGGTGGATGCCGATGAACTGCTGCTGTACCCGCATCATGATACCCGCCCCCTGCCGGCGCTGACCGAATGGCTGGATGCCCGCGCGATCCCAGCCATGGGGGCCTTGATGCTGGAACTGTACCCAAAGGGGCCGCTTGATGCACAGCGCTACAGCGCCGGGCAGGACCCCGCCGAGGTGTTGCAATGGTATGATCGCGCGAACTATACCATCACGCGCAAAAGCGATATCGACGCCTTGTGGATACAGGGCGGGCCGCGATCCCGGGTGTTTCTGGCTGATCGGCCGCGGCAAGGCCCGACACTGACCAAGGTGCCCCTGGTGCGCTGGAACCGGCGGCATGTCTATCTGAATTCGACCCATTCGATGCTGCCGCGCGGCATGAACCGGGAAATCTATGACGATCAGGGTGGCGAAAAGCTGAGCGGTGTCCTGCTGCACACGAAATTTCTGCCTCAGGTGGTGGAAAAATCGACCGAAGAAAAATCTCGGCGACAGCATTTCGGCGATCCCGGCATTTATGATGCCTATTACGATGCGTTGATCCAGGCGCCTGATCTGTGGTGTGCGGCATCGACGCGCTATACCGGATGGCGACAACTGGAGGGGGAAGGGATCATGTCGCGCGGGGAATGGGCGTAGGGGTGAAGATGAGGATTCAAAACCCGGTCATTTGCGTCTAGACCTGAGGCATTGAATGCGCGTTAGCTGCGGGGTGTATCGAATTGGGCCTGCTGTCGACATTGCGGTTGCGGCGCCTGCGGGGTGGCTGGCTGAGGCGCGCCAGGGCGGCCGGCCGCGACCTGCAGCCCGTTTGCGACCGCACGGCCGCACTGCACCCTGCCAGCCGGCTGTTGTTTTGCACCCTGCGCAATGAACGTGCCCGATTGCCCTGGTTCCTGCAGTATTATCGCGATCTGGGTGTTGATCACTTCCTCTTTGTCGATAACGGTTCTGAGGATGGCTCGGGCGGGTGGCTGGCTGACCAGCGCGATTGTTCGGTCTGGACGACGCAGGCAAGTTACAAGGCTGCGAATTTCGGCATGGACTGGATGAACCATCTGCTGGGCCGGCATGCGCACGGGCGCTGGGCGCTGGTGGTGGATGTCGACGAGTTTCTGGTCTATCCCTTTTGCGACACCCGCCCGCTACCCGCGCTGACCGACTGGCTGGACGCGTCCGGTATCCGGTCATTTGGTACGCTGTTGCTGGATATGTATCCGAAGGGTCCGGTTTCTGCCCAGCCCTGCGTCGAGGGGCAGAACCCGCTTGAGATTGCTGCCTGGTTCGACAGCGCCAATTACACGATCACCCGTAACCCGCAGTACCGCAACCTGTGGATACAGGGCGGCCCGCGCGCCCGCGTCTTTTTCGCCGACAGACCGCATGAGGCGCCGGCGTTGAACAAGGTGCCGCTGGTGAAATGGCAGCGCGGTCATGTCTACGTCAGTTCAACCCACATGCTGCTGCCGCGCGGGCTGAACCTGGTGTACGACACCCAGGGCGGCGAAAAGGCATCTGGCTGCCTGCTGCATGCCAAGTTTCTTGACACGCTGGGCACGAAGGCGCGCGAGGAGTTGCAGCGCGGGCAGCACTATGGGCAGGGGCGCGAGTATCACGCCTATGCGCGCGGACTGGCCGAAGGGGCCGATCTGTGGACCAGTTGGTCAGAGCGCTTCATCAACTGGCGCCAGCTTGAAATCATGGGCCTGATGTCCAAGGGAAGCTGGGCATGAGCGCGGAACTGGGTTTCGTCATGCTGGTCCATGATGGGCTGCACCGCACGGCACAGGTGGCGCGCTACCTGGCCGAAAGCGGCAGTCCGGTGGTGATTCATGCCGATGCCCGCACGCCTGCCACTGATTTCAGGCAATTGCAGACAGCGTTGGCCGATCTGCCCGATGTGCGCTTTTGCCGGCGTATCGCCTGCGAATGGGGTACATGGTCGCTGGTGGTGGCGATGCGCCATGCCGCGCGGCTGATGCTGGACAGTTTTCCGCAGGTACGCCACGTTCATGCGCTGTCTGGCGTCTGCCTGCCGCTGCGTCCGGTTTCGCATCTGGCGGCGTTTCTGGCACGTAACCCAGACACCGATTTCATCGAATCGGTCAGTGTGGCCGATGTGAACTGGACCAAGGGCGGCCTGTCGGCAGAGCGGTTCACGCTGTATTTCCCCTTTGCCTACAAGCGGCAACGCTGGCTGTTCGACCGTGCCGTGACGCTGCAGCGCGCGCTGCATATCAGGCGCGACATGCCGGAAGGGCTGGCACCACATATCGGCTCGCAGTGGTGGACGCTTACACGGCGCACGCTGGGTGCCATTCTGGATGAGCCGGCAGCGCCGCAGATCGACCGGTTCTTCAAGCGGGCGTGGATTCCTGATGAAAGCTATTTCCAGACTATGGCGCGGGTGCACAGCCGGCAGATAGAAAGCCGCTCGCTGACGCTGGGCAAGTTCGACCATCAGGGAAAGCCGCACGTCTTTTACGACGACCACCTGCAGTTGCTGCGCCGGTCGGACTGTTTCATGGCGCGCAAGGTCTGGTCGGGCGCAGACCGGCTGTATGCCCATTTCCTGTCAGACCGGCCCGATGCGCCCGCCGTTGACACAGAGCCGCAGCCCAGCCGTATAGACCGGCATTTCGCGCGGGCCACGCAGCAGCGTGTGCGGGGGCGCGCGGGTTTGTACATGGTCAGCCGATTTCCGGTGAGGAACCGTGAGAACGGCAAGACGGCAGAGCCCTATTCGGTGTTTCAGGGCTTTACGGAAATGTTCCGCGATTTCGAGGAATGGTTGTCTGCAGTCAGCGCCGCGCGCGTGCATGGCCATCTTTTTGCCCCGCACAAGGTCGAATTTGCCGGCCGCGAAAAGGTTTTCGCCGGCGGTCTGAGCGATAGCGCCAGTCTGCGCGACTATAACCCGCGCGCGTTTCTGACCAATCTGCTATGGGCAACGCGCGGCGAACGGCAGTGCTTTCAGTTTGGTCCTGCTGATACGCAGGGCCGGAATTATGACCTGCTTTCCTTCATGGCCAGCGATCCCAACGCGCAGATTTCGGTGATCTCGGGCGCTTGGGCTGTGCCCTTGTACCGCTCTGGCCAACGTGCCGAGCAGTTGAGGGCCGAGGCCGCGCGGTTGCAGCGGATCGAAACCGCGATGCTGGGCGTGCTGCGCTCGCCTGCCGCGCATGCGCGCATCCGCATCTGGACGATGGCCGAGTTTCTGGAAAATCCCTCTGACCCCATGCACAGCATCTTTGACGAGATCGCCCCCCATCAGCAGGCCCGCCTGATCCAGATGCCGGAACTGGTCGATATGCAGGGATTTGGCGCATTTCTTCAGGATCTTCGCAACCAGGGCATGCAGCCGGTGCTGATGGGTGATTTCCCTCTGGGTGTGACAGATCCTGCCCCAGGTCACCGGATAAAGTGATGCCGCATCAACAGACAAGCTTCGGGTATTTCGTGATCCTGGGCGAGATGCGCACGGGTTCAAACCTGCTGCAGGAACGGTTGAACCAGTTTGACGGCATCACCTGCCACGGAGAGATGTACAACCCCGTCTTTATCAACACACCCCGGCAGGATACCCATCTGGGCATCACTTACGAAAGACGGCTGTCGCATCCGATGGCCCTGCTGGATGCCATGCGTGCCCAGCCGGGTCTGAACGGTTTTCGGCTTTTCAGTGACCATGATCCGCGCGTGCGCAGCCATGTTCTGGCTGATCGTTCTTGTGCCAAGATCGTGCTGACGCGCAACCCGCTGGAATCGCATGTCTCGCGCAAGATAGCGGCGGCCACGGATCAGTGGAAACTGAACAACATCGCCCGTCGCCGGCAAGCGCAGGTGAGCTTTGATGCGCATGAATTCGAACAGTATCTGGCGCAGGTGCAGGCAACCCAACTGGAAATCCAGCGCGCGCTGCAGGTTGGCGGGCAAAGTGCCTTCTATATTAATTACGAGGATCTGGCAGATATCGATGTGCTGAACGGCCTTGCCGCGTGGCTGGGCGTTACCTCGCGGATCGATGTACTGTCGCAAGGGCTGAAAAAACAAAACCCCGAGCCGCTGGAAGAAAAGCTGACAAACCCTCAGGATCTGGCGCCCGGCCTTGCGCGGATAGACCGGTTCGATCTGGGGCGCACACCCTGTTTCGAGCCCCGCCGCCGCCCGATGCTGAACACCATGGTTGCTGCACGCCGCACGCCCCTGCTGTTCATGCCCGTGCGCGGCGCGCCCGAAGCACGGATCACGGCCTGGCTGGCTGCGCTGGATGGTGTCGAACAGGCCGATCTGCCCGCGAATTTCGACCACACGCGGCTTCAGGCCTGGCGCCGTGCCCGGTCGGGCGCTCGCAGTTTTACTGTGTTGCGCCATCCTGTGCACCGTGCCTGCTCGGTGTTTCTGTCTCGTGTGTTGCCGGGCGGCGTACAGCCCGTCCGCCGGCAGATGGAGCGGCAGTTCGCCGCCGTGTGGCCCGCCCCCGGAACCACACCCGATGCGCAGGCGTTGCACGCACTGTTTCTGGCCTTTCTGCGGTTCGCCCGTGCCAGCTTGTCAGGGCAGACAGCCATGCAGCCCTGGCCATTCTGGGCCAGTCAGACTGCGCAGGTCGAGGCGATGACAGATGCGGGGGGGCCTGATTACATTCTGCGCGAGGATACGTTGCAGCATGAGTTGGCCTCTCTGGCTGCGGTTTTCGGCCATGCCAGCCCGCCGCCGGTGCCGACGCCCGCCGATGACCCGCGTATCGGGCTGATCGTCGATGACGAGACTCAGGCCGAGATAGAGGCCTGTTACCGTAGAGACTATGACCGCTTTGGCTTCACCTCGTTGCGCGGGTGAAGGCGTCGGTCTCCGAAAACAGAACTCCGAAAATACGAAGGGGGGTGCCAGAATCCCGGAACCCCCCTTCGCCCCACGTGCCCTTCTCACCCACACGTGTTGACCGGATATGTCCCGGGCCATCCTGGCCCTTGAGTTGACCATGCCCGATTCGCGCATCAAGTGCAAAAACGGAATATCTTGCATTAGACCGATCCCGCCCCGTGGCGCCCCGGGCGAAGCGGTCATTGCAACCGCCTGCCACGGCGCTTAACCTGACGGTGCATCCCGTAGGCGGAGATCGGACATGCTGGCGACACGGCGAATCCTGCTGATCATCGGCGGCGGAATCGCGGCCTACAAGGTGCTGGAGGTGATCCGCCTGTTGCGCGGGCAGGGCGCGTCTGTGGTACCGGTACTGACCCGGGCAGGCGCGCAGTTCGTCACGCCTCTGTCGGTGGCCGCGCTGGCTGGCAGTACACTGCATCAGGACCTGTTCGACCTGACAGCCGAGGCCGAGATGGGCCATATACAGCTGTCACGCGCCGCCGATCTGGTGGTGGTTGCGCCCTGCACCGCCGATCTGATGGCAAAAATGGCCGGCGGCCATGCCGACGACCTGGCCACCACCCTGCTGATGGCAACCGACAAGCGCGTGCTGATTGCTCCGGCCATGAACGTGCGCATGTGGGATCATCCGGCGACACAGCGCAATCTCGTCATGCTGGCGGGCGATGGTGTGCTGGTTGTCGGTCCGGACAGCGGCGATATGGCCTGCGGCGAACATGGGCCCGGTCGCATGGCCGAACCGCGCGCGATCGTGGCGGCGATCGATGCGGCGCTCTCTGCAGGGCCTTTGGCGGGTCGGCATGTGCTGGTCACCTCTGGCCCCACGCATGAACCCATCGACCCGGTGCGGTATATCGCCAACCGCTCGTCCGGTGCGCAGGGCACGGCGATTGCGGCGGCGCTGCGCGATCTGGGTGCGCGGGTAAGCTTTGTTACCGGGCCGGCCAGCGTGTCGCCCCCCCATGGTGTGCAGGTCATCGCGGTTGAAACGGCGCGCGAGATGCTGGACGCCGTGCAGGACGCACTGCCGGCCGATGCCGCCGTTTTCTGTGCCGCCGTGGCCGATTGGCGCGTGGCCAATGCCGCAGGGCGGAAGATGAAGAAACAGGATAACGCCCTGCCGGTTCTGGAATTCGCAGAAAACCCGGACATTCTGGCGACCGTGTCGGCGCTGCACCAGCCGCAGCGCCCGCCGCTGGTGGTTGGTTTTGCCGCCGAAACGCATGACGTTATTGCCCACGCTCAGGCCAAGCGTGCGCGCAAGGGCTGTGACTGGATCGTGGCCAATGATGTATCGCCTGACACCGGCATCATGGGCGGCAACGAGAACGCGGTGCACCTGATCACCGCGCAAGGCGTCGAAAACTGGCCACGGCTGCCCAAGGATCAGGTGGCCAGGCAACTTGCGGAACGGATAGCCGCGCATCTGGGGGCTGTGTCGTGATTCACATCAGTGTCATGCGCGAGGCATGGGCAGATCCGGCCGTGCCGCTGCCGGATTATGCGACTGCCGGTGCGGCGGGCGCCGATATCCGCGCCAACCTGCCCGCAGAGCAGCGTGAAACCGGTTTCACCCTGGCCCCCATGCAGCGGGCGATCGTGCCCACCGGCTTGCGCGTCGCCGTGCCGGAGGGCTATGAAATGCAAATCCGCCCGCGGTCGGGGCTGGCCTACAGGCATGGTATCACCTTGCCCAATACGCCCGGCACCATCGACAGCGATTATCGTGGGCCCCTGGGGGTGTTGCTGGTCAACCTGGGCGATGCGCCCTATGTCGTTGCGCATGGCGAACGGATCGCGCAGGCCGTGATCGCGCCGGTAACACGGGCGGCATTTACCTTGGCAACGGAACTGGACAAGACTGAACGCGGCGCCGGGGGCTTTGGCTCGACCGGGCGGGGCTGAGCACACAATGGTGCTGGTTCTGGCTCTTGGGGTGGTGATCTGGTCCATCGGGGCCCTGATGCGCGTACCCCTGCGCCAACGGTTTGCCATGCTGGCGGTCTTGTGGGCAGCAGCACTTGTCATCAACCTGACCCTGCCCGATGGCGCCCCGCTGCGCGAGGCGACAGGCGGCGATGCCCGGCCATGGGCGGTTCTGGGCGGGGTCGTGGCTTTGGTGCTGATCTATCGGGCTGGGCTGGGCTGGCTGCGCGCGCGCGTTGATACCCCTGTACCCGTGACCGCCGCCCAAGGTGGCAAGACATCCGCGCCAGCCTTTACGGAAACCGAATTGAACCGCTATGCCCGCCACATCATCCTGCGCGAGATTGGCGGCGCGGGCCAGAAGCGGCTGAAGGCGGCAAAGGTGCTGGTGGTGGGCGCGGGTGGCCTGGGCTCGCCCGTGCTGATGTATCTGGCGGCGGCGGGGGTGGGCACCATCGGCGTGATCGATGATGACAGTGTCGATGGCACCAACCTGCAGCGGCAGATCATTCATACCGACGCCCGCATCGGCATGCCAAAGGTCTTTTCGGCCCAGGCACAGATGGAGGCCCTGAACCCCTTTGTTGCCGTCCGCCCCTATAACCGCCGGCTGGACCCCGCCCTGGCCGAAGCGCTGTTCGCTGAATACGATCTTGTCCTGGATGGGACAGACAATTTTGATACCCGATACATGGTCAACGGGGTGTGCGCGAAACTGGGCAAGCCGCTGATTTCGGCGGCGATCACGCAGTGGGAGGGACAGATTGCGCTGTATGATCCCGCACGGGGTGGGCCCTGCTATGAATGCCTGTTCCCAGAGCGTCCGGCGCCCGGTCTGGTGCCCAGTTGTGCCGAAGCCGGGGTCATCGGCCCCTTGCCCGGTGTGCTGGGCTCCATGATGGCGGTCGAGGCAATCAAGCAGATCACCGGTGCGGGCGACGGTTTGCGCGGCCAACTGCTGATCTACGACGCCCTGCATGGCGAGACACGGCGCATTGCCACGCACCCGCGCGCCGGCTGCATGGCCTGCGGCGGCGGCGCACCGCAACTGGCACCCGATGACGCCGCGCGTGCAGGGGGTGCATAGGGGCTGTTGCAGACGCGCCGGATGGGCGCGCCAGCGCCACGCTCAGGTTCCGCAATAGGTGACATAGGCACCGGCATCGGCCGGTGCGGGTTGCTCGTGACTTTCAAACCCCGCGCGCCTGGCAAAGGGCGTTGAAAGAGCCAGCAAAAGCTGGCGCGTGGTTTCCAGATTGCCGTCATGCGCATCCGCCAATGCCTGTTCGACCAGATGATTGCGCGGAATGTAGACCGGGTTTGCCGCTTTCATCACGGCGACGGCGCTGTCACTGTCGCCGATCCGCTGGCGCCAGCGGGCAAGCCAGGCATCAAGCGTCGGTGCCGCGCCCATATGCTGGCGCAGGGCGGTGTCATTGCCTTCGGCTGCGGGTATCAGCGCCCGAAAGGTCTGCGTGAAGTCGGCACCGCCAGCCGCCATCATGTCCAGAAACCCGTCGATCAGCGGGTCGTCATCCGACCGCGGGCTTTTCAGCCCCAGCTTGGCGGCGAAACGCACGTGGCGCGCTTGTGCATAGCGCTCGGCCGCTGTGTCTATCACGGCGCTGGCATGGGGAACGGCATCCTTGGGGTTTTCCGGCGCAATCAGGGGCAGCAGTGTTTCAGCCAGTCTTGCCAGGTTCCATTGGATCAGCAGCGGCTGATTGGCATAGGCATAGCGCCCGCCCGTATCGATGGAACTGAACACCGCCTTTGGGTCATAGGCATCCAGAAAGGCGCAGGGTCCGTAATCGATGGTCTCGCCGGAAATGGTGCAATTGTCGGTGTTCATCACCCCATGGACAAAGCCCAACGCCATCCAGTGCGCGACCAGCGCCGCCTGACGGTCGACGACGCCTTGCAGAAAGGCAAGATACCTGTCGTCCCGCCCTGCCAGCTCCGGGTCATGCCGGCGTATGGCATAATCGGCCAAGCGGCGCAGGCCGGCCACATCGCCCCGTGCCAGCAGAAACTGGAAACTGCCCACGCGCAAGTGGCTGGCCGCCACCCGAGCCAGCACCGCGCCGGGCAGCGGGGTTTCGCGATAGACCGTTTCGCCTGTGGCCACGGCGGCCAGCGCGCGGGTGCTGGGCACCCCCAGCGCATGCATCGCCTCGCCCACGATGTATTCGCGCAAGACCGGCCCCAGCGCCGCCTTGCCATCGCCGCCCCGCGAAAACGGCGTGCGGCCAGAGCCTTTCAGATGGATGTCGCGCCGCTGCCCCTTACGGTCGATCACCTCGCCGACCAGCAGCGCGCGCCCGTCGCCCAGTTGCGGCGAGAAGCCACCGAACTGATGCCCGGCATAGGCCATGGCCAGCGGATCGGCGCCCTTTGGCATTGAAGAACCGCTCAACATGGCCAGCCCCTGCGGGGATTGCAGCGCCTGTGCGTCAAGCCCCAACGCGTCGGCCAGATCCAGATTGAGCAGGATCATCTCTGGCGCCGGGGCCTTGATGCCCTGCCAGGGCACATACATGCCCTCAAGCTCGCGCGCATAAGTGTTGTCGAACTGTATCTGCAGCATGGGCCCTTCCTGTGTGTTGCCCTTCCGCCAACACATAAGCAGCCGCGGCCCGGTGCCAAGCGGTAGGCCGTCAGTCAGGAATCGCCGGTCCGGGTCACGGGGCCTACCACCCCCACAACCGGCCCCATCGGCCGGCCCCAGTCAGAGCGACCGATATCTGGCGCGTGCAGGCGCGAGACATTGCCATCGAAATACAGCGCCTGCGACAGGCCAAGATGATCACGGAACAGCCGCCCGAACTGATGAAACGTGACCGGCTGGTCGGCAATGGCAAAAAAGGCTCGCTGGCCGTCATCCGAGGCGCCGACCCCGTTCCGGATCAGGGCCGAGGTGGAATCCTCCAGAAAACGCGGGTGCAGCGCGCCATCGATTACCAGCATCGGACCAGACTGGGTCGCCATGCGGCAGTCGGGCGCCTCGGTGGCAAATGCCAGGCTTTCGATCACCGCAAAGCCACCGTCATGCACACAGAAAACGCCATTGGGCAGCATGCCGAAATTCCCCGGCCCCTCGCGGGTGACAAGCGCGCTGAGCTGCGCACCGTTTTCAACATACAACCCCACGGGGCGGCGATCGGGGTGATACATGCCCGCATTCATGGCAAAGATCAGCGCCTGACCGGCTTCGGCCAATGCCGCATCGATCCGCGCGAAAGAGCCGTACACCTCGCCCGCGTCATCCGCCAGGAACAGGCGCAGGTCGTCGCCCGGCGTCACTTCGCAGATGGTATAGGGCGTATCCTCGAACCGGATGGATTCGCAGGGTGCGGCGCCGGCGGATGCGGAAAAGGCGCATCCCACCAGTGTAGCTGCGGCCACAACGGCCAGTGCCAGACCAATAGTCTGGCCCGCAATTCGGAGCGGGCCATCCGGCGGCCGATCCGTGCTGTCAGGCGCCCTCATCTGGTACCGCCGGGGTATCGACAGCATGCACATCGGCCTGTACGCGCGGTTCGGCCAGAAGTCTGCGGGTTTCATCCATGCGATCAAAGGTGGCATCCAGCACGAAGCGCAGATCGGGCAGGAACTTCAGTGTCAGGTCCTTCGACAGCAGGCGGCGCAACTCGGTCTTGTTCCGCCTGAGTGCGGCCAGCGCGGCCTCTTCGTCCTTGCCGCCCAGCGGCATGACAAAGGCGGTGGCGATCTTCAGGTCCGGGGAACTGCGCACCTCTGATACGGTGATCGACATCCGGTTCAACTCGGGATCATGAACATCGGCGCGGGAAAGGATTTCGGCCAGCCGCCGGCGGATCACCTCGCCCACGCGCAGCTGACGTTGTGTAGGGCCTTTGCCCTGCTGATGAGACTTCTTTGCCATTCCCCCTAGATAGGGCATCGCCCCGGCCCGCGCAATCGGGCGGCGATGATGGCGGGGCACTCTCGCCTTGGGGCGGGTTAGGCGATATGCAGGCGGGTAACCAGGATCAGACAGGGGCAGGGCGCGATGGGTGACAGGGTTGCAGTGGTGGTCAACGGCGTGTCCGGCCGCATGGGCCAGACACTGGTGCGTCTGATCGGCGAGAACGACAGCCTGGTGCTGAGCGCCGCGCTGGAGCGCCCTGGCCATGACTGGTTGGGCCAGGACGTTGGGCAGGCAATGGGCGGCGCGGTGCTGGGCGTGATTGTCAGCCACGACGCCGAGGCCGCGCTGGCCGAGGCGCAGGTGGTGATCGATTTCACCGCACCCGCCGCCACCGTGGCACTGGCGCGCGCAGCAGCGCGGCACCGCGTGGCGCATGTGATCGGCACCACGGGGTTTTCGGCCGATGATCTGGCTGCCCTTGCAGAGTGCGCCCGCGAAACCGTGATCGTTCGCGCCGGCAACATGAGCCTTGGGGTAAACCTGCTGGTCACGCTGACGCAAAGGGTGGCGGCGGCGCTGGATGCGGATTTCGATATCGAGATCGTCGAGTCCCATCACCGCCAAAAGGTCGACGCCCCCTCTGGCACGGCCCTGATGCTGGGCGACGCTGCGGCACGGGGCAGGGGTGTGACGCTTGATCAGGCAGCCGACCGTGGCCGTGATGGCATCACCGGCGCGCGCGAGAAGGGGCGCATCGGCTTTGCGGCGGTACGCGGCGGCGATGTGGTGGGCGAACATGATGTCCTGTTTCTGGGCGAGGGCGAACGGATCGTGCTGCGCCATGTCGCCACCGACCGCAGCATCTTTGCCCGCGGTGCGCTGAAAGCCGCGCTTTGGGCGCAGGGGCGGGCCCCGGGTGAATATGATATGATCGATGTGCTGGGTCTTGCGGACTAATGGCGATACCCTTGCCGGCACGATGTTGCCGACGCGGTATCGACAGCGCGGCCGCTTGCAGGCAGCATGGGGCACGCTTTGCCGGAAATACGGATGGAGGGTTGCATGAGCAGCACCAGAAAGACCGCAAACGCCGACAGTGCCCAGGCAGAAGCCCCGGACCGTGCCGCGATCGAGGCCCAGATCGCCCGGGTTCGCACCGATATTGCCGAACTGGGCCAGATGCTGAAGGCTGCGGGCCATGCGCAACTGCAGGGCGCGCGCGATACGGCCGAACAGTTGCCGGAAGAGGCCTTGGCGGAACTGCAGGCGCAGATTCGCGCGCTTGAAGCGCAGGCGCGGGCCCGCATGGCGGCGCAGCCGCTGCAGACGCTGGGCCTTGCGGCGATGGCAGGGTTTCTTGTGGGCTTGATCCTGCGCCGATGAGCGAGTCGCGCGCAGTCCTGGAGGGCCTGTTGCGGCTGGCAATGGCCGATGCGCAACGCATCGGGCGGGCGCGGCGGCGCAATGCGTTGCTGTACGTCCTTGCTGGTGTGGCCGGACTGACAGCCTATGCCTGTGCCGTGGCAGCGGCGGTGCTGTGGGTGGTGCGTCATGCCGACCCTGTGCTGGGCGCCGGCGTGGTGGCACTGGCATTTGCCGCATTGGCGTTGACCGTGCTGGCCGTGGTGGCGGTGCTGAACCGGCGGGAACGGCGCTGGATGCACGAGCGCGCCGAATTCTACCGGGGCGCGGGCAGCACATTGGCGCGGGCGGTGCTGGGCCCCAGGTTGAGTGCGCTGGCCGCAGCGGCAATGATGTTGGGCGCCGTGTTTGGACAGCAACGCACCGATGACCCGCCGCCTGGCCCCGGTTCGGGGCCTCGTGATTGAACAGGACATGCGGTGCCGCGCTAGGCGACCAGATGCCTTAAACCCTGTGTGACATCGGCCCGCAGTGCCAGACGCAGGCCGGGTTCGTCACCAGCCCTGAGCGCAGCCAGGATCAACCGGTGATGCGGCGGAGGCGTGTTGCGGCGGATCTGGCTGTAAAGCGCGCGCATCGTGGGGCCAAGCTGCAGCCACAGCGTTTCCACCAAGGCCAGCATGGCCGGGCTTTGCGCGCGCAGATACAGCGTGCGGTGAAATTCCAGGTTGCTGCGCACATAGGTCGCCGGATCATTCTGCATGACGGCTTCGGTGATCGTGTTGTTGATCGTTTCCATCCGGTCGATGAGCGCCGCATGGGCGCGGGGCAGGGCGCGGCTGCCCAGTTCAGGTTCCAGCAGCGCCCGAATCGAGGCCAGTTCCTCGATCCGTTCCTGGCCCAGTTCCGGCGTTGTCACCCGGCCAGAGGCCGACAGTGTCAGCGCACCCTCGGCCACCAGGCGCTGCACGGCCTCGCGCGCCGGGGTCATCGACACGGCGAACTCGCGCCCGATTCCGCGCAAGGTCAGGGCATGGCCTGGCGCCAGATCACCATGCATGACCTGCAGGCGCAGGCTGCGATAGACCCGGTCATGGGCCGAAAGCAGTGCCGGGTCGGCATTGGGGCGGTTGATACGCAGCATGACGGCAGCGTGATCACGCGGCGCGGCGTTCGTCAAGCGGGTGTGGCCGACCGGATTCGCACGGTCAGAGGCGTTCAGGCGTGGGTGGCGTCGCGCAGCGCTGTCAGATCGGTCACGAACCGGTCACGCCACCAGGCCACGTTCTCGCGGTCGATCACGGCGCGCATGGCACTGTTGCGCCGTTTGCGCTCGGCCAGCGGCATGGTCAGCGCGCGCTGCATGGCATCGGCCAGATCGTCGGTGCTGAACGGGTTGACCAGCAGCGCATCGCCAAGCTGTTCACTGGCCCCGGCAAAGCGCGACAGGATCAGCACGCCGGGGTCTTCGGGGTCTTGCGCGGCAACATATTCCTTGGCGACCAGGTTCATGCCGTCGCGCAAGGGTGTGACCAACCCCACGCGTGATGCGCGAAAGAACCCTGCCAGCGCCTGTCTGCTGTAACCTCTGTTGACATAACGCATGGGCGTCCAGTCAACATCGGAAAACCGGCCGTTGATGCGCCCGGCCAGGCTGTCCAGCGTTTCGCGGATGCGCTGATAGGTATTCACATCCTCGCGCGAGGGCGGCGCGATCTGCACGCATACCACCTGCCTGTGCAGGTCTTCATGGGCCTCCAGCAGGGCCTCGTAAGCGGCAAAACGCGCCTCGATTCCCTTGGAGTAATCCAGCCGGTCGGCGCCGATGATCAACTTGCGGTCGCGCGCGCTGCTGACCAGCATGTCGTGCGCGGTGCGTCCGGCCTCGCTTTCGGCCATGGCGGTAAATTCCTGCGCGTCAATGCCGATGGGGTAGGCGGCAGCCCTGACAGTGCGGCCAAAGCAGGTGATGGTGCCATTCTCGCCCAACACCGCGCCGGCGTCATGCACCACATAGTCGATGAAGGCCTCTAGCCATTCATGGGTCTGAAAGCCGATCAGATCATAGGCAAACAGCGCTTCTGCCAGTTGCCGGTGATTGGGCAGGGTGACGAACAGCTGGCGCGGCGGCCAGGGCACATGCAGGAAAAACCCCATCGCATTGCGACGCCCCAGCGCCTTCAGCTCTGCCGCGATGGGGATCATGTGATAGTCGTGCACCCAGATCAGGTCATCAGGTTCGATGAACGGGTCGACGGTGCGCGCAAGGCGACGATTCACGCGCCGATACCCAGTGTCGAAATCGCGGTCATAATCGACCAGATCGACGCGATAGTGAAACAGCGGCCACAGCGTGCGGTTTGCGTAGCCAGCGTAATATTCCTCGTAATCGTCGGTTTGCAGATCGACGGTGGCCGAGGTCACACCGTTGATACGGTCCAGTTGTACCTGACCGGTGAACCTTTCGGATGTCTGCCCGCTCCATCCGAACCAGATGCCCTTGTATTCACGCAATGCCGATGTCAGCGCCATGGCCAGCCCGCCCGCTGCCCCCTCGTCACGTGCCGTGGGCACGTTCACGCGGTTGGACATGACGATCAGCCGCGGCGTCATCGGGCCTCGCTCCAGGGTTTGGACAGCATCACGGCGGCATTGATCAGACCGACCAGCGAATAGGTCTGGGGAAAGTTGCCCCAGGCCTCGCCCGAGGTGATGCTGATGTCTTCTGACAACAGGCCGACATGATTGCGCCGCGCAAGCATCTGTTCGAATACGGTGCGCGCCTCGTCCCGCCGGCCAGAAAGAGACAGCGCCTCGATATACCAGAAGGTGCAGATATTGAACGCATTTTCCGGATGGCCGAAATCATCGCGGTCGACATAGCGCATGACATGGCCGTCGCGCACCAGATCACGCTCGACAGCGGCAATGGTAGCCACCATGCGCGGGTCGTCGGGCTTGATGAAACGCACATCCAGCATTTGCAGCAGGCTGGCGTCCAGTTCCGTGCCGCCGAAAGACCCGGTAAAGTGCCCCGCTTCGGCATTCCATGCGCGATCCAGGATCACCTGCCGGATATGGGTGGCACGGGCGCGCCAGTGTTCGGCGCGGTCCTCGCGGCCCAGATGTGCGGCAACCTTGGCCACCCGGTCGCACGCAGCCCAGCACATCATCGACGAATAGGTATGCACCCGTGCCATGGTGCGGAACTCCCACAAGCCGGCGTCGGGCTGGTCATGCAGCATGTCGGCCCGTTCGGCGATGCGCTCCAGCATGACGAAATCCGCCTCGTTCATCGGGCGCAGCAACCGTTCGTCAAAGAATGCCTGCGCCATCGACATGGCGACTTGGCCATAGACATCGTGCTGCAGGTGCTCATGTGCCTGATTGCCCACGCGAACCGGGCCCATCCCGCGATAGCCGGGCAGGGCGTCGGCGGTTCTTTCGATCAACCGCGCCTCGCGCCCGATGCCGTAGACTGGTTGCAGATGTCCGCCACGGGCATCGGTAACCAGATTGCGCAAGAAGGCCAGATAGGGTTCCAGCGTTTCAACAACACCCAGCCGGTTCAGAGCCTGCACCACATAATAGGCATCGCGCAGCCAGCAGAAACGGTAGTCCCAGTTGCGGCCGCTGTCTGCGGCCTCGGGGATAGAGGTGGTCATGGCGGCGATCAGGGCGCCGGTTTCCTCTGACTGGCAGAGCTTCAGTGTGATGGCGGCGCGAATGACCGCCTGCTGCCATTCCAGCGGCAGGGCCAACTGGCGCACCCAGCCGCGCCATTTGCCGACCGTGGCATCCAGCATCACATGGGCCTTGGCGCGCACCTCGTCCCTGAAAGGTTCGTCAGGGCCAAGGAAAAAGACCAGTTCCTCTTCCAGGTCGAATTCGGTTTCGTCCAGGACATAGTTAATCGGTGCATTGGTGGTCAGGCGCATGGTCGTGGCGCCGTTCACATAGCGGATATGGTTTGATCCATGCGTCCGCTCGGTCTCGGCCGAACCATAGTTTCTGGCGGGGCGCAGCCGCACGCGGATGCGCGGTGTATCGGCGATCGGGCGCAGGATGCGGACAAAGGCCTGGGGTCGGTAGGTGCGCCCGAACTGGCTGAAACGCGGGCAGAAATCCAGTATCTCGATCGCGCCGCCGTGGTCGTCCCGCAATTCGGTGCGCAGCACGGGGGTATTGCGCAAATACTCCTGCCGGCTTTCGGTGACGCCGACAAGATCGGTAGAAAAGAAGCCCAGTGCCGCAGGATCGTCAAAAGGCTGGGCATGCAGCAAGGCACAGAACACGGGATCGCCGTCAAACCGAGGCAGGCAGGCCCACAGATACCGCCCTTGCCGATCGATCAATGCACTGATCGCGCAATTGCCGATCACGGCAAGATCCAGGTTTCGCTGAGTGCTCATCGGTGGCTGCCTTTCACTGCTTGCGCGGATTATGAAGGCTGAAGCCCGGTGGTCAACTGTTGGTCAGTGCAGAAAGCCAGTCATGCACGGCTGCAACATCTGGCAGGCAGTATTCTGCCGCTGTTTCGCGCAAAGGCCCGACAAGAACGCCTGCCCCCCCCAGCCCGGCAGCGGCCCGAAAGGCCGTTTCATCAGTCAGATCGTCGCCCAGCATGATGGGGGTGGTCCCGGCGAAAGGCGCCCGTGCCATCAGGTCTGTCAGGGCGCTGCCCTTGTTGATGCGCGCAGGCTTCAGCTCGATCACCATCTTGCCGGGTTGCAAGGCCATGTCGTTGCCTGCCGCCGCCTGCGCCCGCGTGGCGGCCTGCAGGGCGCTGGCGCCCAGCTCAGGCGCGGTGCGCCAATGCAACGCCAGCGCAAGCCCCTTGTCTTCCAGCAAAAGTGCCGGGTGATCGCTTGCTGCCTGTTGCAGGATGTGGCGCGCTTTTTCCAGACCGGGGGCGGGCAGGGCCCGGCTCAACACCCCGTCAGGCCCCCGCCTTTCGGCGCCATGCAGGCCCACGGCGTGCGGCGCGGCGCGTTGCAGGAAATGATCGATCTCGGCCAGGGGGCGCCCGGAAACCACGGCCAGCCGGCCGTGCAGACACGCTGCCAGCCGGCGCAACAGCGCCAAAATCCCGGGTGCAACCTGCACCGCGTCCGGCCGGGGCGCGATATCGACCAGCACGCCGTCGAAATCAAGAAACAGGGCACAGCGCGCGGGGTCGGGTACGGGAGGGGCGTTCATGCAGGGGTGTTCCGTTATAGCGGTTGCTGCGCCCTTCCTGCCCGAGGCGGCGGCGGCGATCAATCCGCAGGCGATACGGCCAGACGGTCATCGACATATGGCGCGGCATCGCCAGGGTTCGCCAGATAACTGATCGGGGCGCGCGAGGTCTGCTTTTCATAGGTCTGCCGCAAGGTGACGACCTCGTCCAGGAAAGCTCCTATCCGGTGGGCCAACTGCTCTGGCTGGGCGATCTCGGCGTATTCCACGCTCAGCGCCTTTGGATGATCGCTCAGCCGTTTTTCCGTGCGTTCGTACCATCGTCTGACCTGCCGTCGATACGTCTTGTAGTCATCGACATCGAAATGCAGGGCGTCAGTCGCCGGCTGACTGGGCTTGGCGCCCTTGCGCAACAACCATTTGTCCGATGCCTCGGCCCGCAACAACGACACATAGCTGTCGAACACCGCATCCCGCCACAGGTGCACGATCAGGCTGTCCGGTTGATGCACGCGGGTATCCCAGATCGGTGTCGGGCGCCGGTCGGTGTAAAAAATCTTGGCGCCGACAATGCGAGACTGGCCGGCATGAGAAGCTACCAGACGGTCCCAGAAGGTGCACAGGTCATCACGATGCAGGGCCAGCGCCTCTTCCGTCGAGGTAAAACGACGCGCGATGCTGGGCCAGCCCTTTCGGTTGCGTGGAAAGTTCGGCTTGAATATCTCGCCATAACAGCGGCAACCGGGCACCTGGTTGAAATAGGCGGCCAGTTGGTTAGAGCCGCTGCGGGCCTTGCTGATGATGTAAAGGCGTCTGGGTTCCATCTCGCCCATGCTTTCAACTGCTTGGGGCCGTCAACGGGCCCACGGCGCCAGTCCGGCCGGCGCCATGGGCCCTTTTCCGGGCGCTGCCGCGTGTCAGCCGTTCCAGGGTCTGTCGCCGGCTGCATCCTTGACGCGGGTTGGCAGGCCGATCCGGTCCAGGATGGCAAAGAATGGCTTGGGGTCCAGTTCCTCGACATTGACCATGGTGCCGGTGTCCCAGGTGCCATCGGCGATCAGCATTGCGGCGGCGACCGGCGGCACGCCGGCGGTATAGCTGATCCCCTGGCTGCCGACTTCCAGATAGGCTTCCTTGTGATCGGCGACATTGTAGACAAAGGCCTCGGCTGGCTGGCCGCACTTGATGCCCTTGACCAGCGTGCCGATGCAGGTCTTGCCGGTATAGTCCGGCGCCAGGCTGGCCGGGTCCGGCAGCACCGCCTTGACCACCTTCAGCGGCACCACCTCCAGCCCCTCGGCCGTGGTGACGGGCTTTTCGGACAGCAGGCCCAGGGTCTTCAGCACGGTGAAGACATTGATGTAATGGTCGCCGAAGCCCATCCTGACGCGCACATCGGCCTGGGGGTAGTTGGTGGCGAGGGAGTGCACCTCGTCATGCCCGGTCAGATAGGCTTTCTGCTGTCCTACCA
>JAFIED010000084.1 GCA_020832805.1 Pararhodobacter sp. | reverse complement strand
GGGTAGGAGCGGGAGATGGCCGATTTCGAGTGCCTGCACGAGGTCACGCTGATCGTCGTTCTGATCTATGAGGGCGGTATCGCCAACATGAACTATTCGATCAGCAACACCGCCGAATATGGCGAATACGTCAGCGGCCCGCGCATTCTGCCGTATGACGAGACCAAGAAGCGGATGAAGGAAGTGCTGACCGATATCCAGACCGGCAAGTTCGTGCGTGACTTCATGCAGGAAAACGCCGTCGGCCAGCCGATGTTCAAGGCCACCCGCCGGTTGAACGACGAACACCAGATCGAGCAGGTGGGCGAGAAGCTGCGCGCGATGATGCCCTGGATTGCCAAGGGCAAGATGGTGGACAAGGCGCGCAACTGACGGCAGAGTGCCAACGATGCCGCCGGCTGACCTTGGGAGGGGGCAGCCGGCAGGGGAGGAGCGGGCGCGCGGGCCGGGGGCTTGCGCGCCTTCGCCATCCTTTCGCCGCTTTCGACCGGGAAAACCGGCCGGGCAGGCCGCGCCTGACGGTGATGCGGCGAAAGGGGGCAGGGCGCATGGGATTTCCGATCATCCTGACAGGGCTGGCGGTGCTGTTGGCTGCGGCGGTGGTGATGCCGGGGTCGCCCCTGCCGGAAGAGCTGCTGCTGCTGGCGGGGCTTCTGGGTGCCGTGGGCGTGGTCTGGGTGCTGCTGGCGCGGCCCCGGGGGCGGCGCTACATCGTGCTGGACGGGTCCAACCTGCTGCATTGGCAGGATAATCAGCCGCATCTGGCCACTGTCCGGGCAGTGGTCGACGCGGTGCAGGCGCAGGGCTACCGGCCCGTGGTCTGGTTTGACGCCAATGCCGGCTATCTGATCGGTGACCGCTGGCTGGGGCCGCCAGAACTGTCGCGCGCGCTGGGGCTGCCGGCACGGCAGGTCTTTGTGGCGCCGAAGGGCACGCCGGCCGATCCGCTGCTGCTGGAAGGCGCGCGGCGGCTGGGCGCGCGGGTCGTCACCAATGATCGGTTCCGGGATTGGCGAGAGCATTATCCCTGGCTGGCAGAGCCGGGTTTCCTGATCCGTGGCCGGGTGCAGGACGGCGCGGCGTCGCTGTCGCTCGATGCCGGGCAGGCGCGGTCGCGGCGCGCGGCGTGACGGCGCTTGCCGGGTGGCTCTGGGCGGCTAGCTTTGCGGCCATGAAACCCGGTGCCGGCGACGACCCCCTTTGCCCGCTTTGCGGCCGGCCCATCCCGCCGGATGTGCCGCAAAGCCTGCACCATCTGGTGCCAAAGGCAAGGGGCGGGCGTGGGGGGGCGGTGGTGCTGATGCATCACATCTGCCACAAGGAAATCCACGCCGCGCTGGGCGAGACGGAACTGGCGCGGCAGTACAATACCGTCGAGGCGTTGCGGGCCCATCCGCGGCTGGCACGCTTTGTCGACTGGGTGCGCAAGCGACCGCCGGGATTCATGTCGCGCGTACCGGGTGGGCGACGGAAACGGTGACAGGGCGGGAAAGGACGGGCATGACGATCGCGGCAGGATGGGATGTCGAACTGGATGCGCGCGGGCTCTTGTGCCCGCTGCCCGTGCTGCGCGCGCGCAAGCGGTTGCTGGTGATGGCACCGGGGCAGGTGTTGCGGCTGCTGGCCAGCGACCCGGCCGCCGTGATCGATGTGCCGCATTTCTGTGCGCAGGCCGGTCATGCCTTTCTGGGCCTGACCCCGCTGCCGCGCGACGCGGTGACGGGCGAAGAGGCCTCGGCCTATCTGATCCGGCGCGGCTAGCGTGACCGGAAAGGTCTGCACAGCGCCGGGTTCAGGGGCAACGCCGCGGCGCCGCTCTCTTGTGCGGCATCGCGCAGCGCGGCGCCAAAGGCAGGCGATCCTGCGCCCAGAATCCACCCTTCCTCGGTTCTGATCACCGGATCGTCGGGCAGGGCGGCCATCAGCGGCACCAGCCTGCCCGCCATCGACAGCCGGTCAAGCGCGGCGGCCAGCAGGCGGACCTGCACGGCATCCTTGACCGGCCAGGCCCGGCGGGTGGGTCTGCGCCCGGTCAGATGCGGTTGCCTCAAGGCGGCGATTTCGGCATTCAGCATAGAGGGGAAGACCTCGGCCAGCACTACCGGAGCGGTCGCCCAATGCGCATCGAAGGGCCAGACCGCCACCGCATCCGGAAACGCCGCGCGCAGCCGCCACAGCATCGGCAGGCCCATCAGCCCCTGACTGCCGACAGCGCCTGCGCCGCCCAGTTTCCAGACCGATTGTGCACCCGGGCTGGCCCGATCTGTGGCGCGCAGATCGGCCAGCATCTGGTTGCCGTGCCGGGCGCTGCCCCTTGCCGGCAGGTCAGGCAACGCCAGTGCGGCGGGCCGAAACCAGAAGGGGCCCAGCCCGGGCAGGGCGCGGTTCATCGCGGCGGCGACCGTGAAACGGTTGTTGCGGTTGCGCGCATCGTCCCGGATATGCGCAGCCAGCCAGCCCCAGACCGCCAGGGCGTCGGCCTGGCCGGTCAGGGCACGGGCGAAACCCGCAGGATAGCCAAAGGCGAAATCGGCCCCGATCAGCAGCCTGTCGCCGCGCGCCCTGCAGGCCCGCACCAGCCGGATCAACAGGGCCTCGGCCCGCTGGCGGGTGGGCAGGTTGCGGCTGTGGATCCGGCCTTGCGCGGCCATGCCCAACCAGATCGAGTCTGCCCCGCGGCAGGGGGTTGCGGCGGCTGACCAGTCAAGAATGGCGATGCGTGCGAAAGTCACGAACCGCGCAGGATGGCTTCGGCGCGCAGCAGATCGTCTGGCGTGTTGATGTTCAGGAAGGGGTCATGCGGCTGGGCATCGAACAGGGCCATCCGCGCGTCATGCGCCTTTGCCCAGTCGGTCATGCGATTGCGTCCGTCGTTCAGGGCGCGGCGCAGCGAGTCGCGCAGGACCACCGGCCACAGGCCAAAGGTCGGATGCAGGCGAACGGTGCCCAGCGTATCAGGGCTGGCGGCGAGTGCCAGGCCGGATGCGCTGGCGGCGGTCTGTAACCGGTCGAGCAGATCATCGGGCAGGAACGGGCTGTCAGCGGCGGCGGTCAGCACGAAATCAAGCCCCAGGGTGGCGGCGTGATCCAGCCCGGCCAGCACGCCGGCCAGCGGGCCGGGCCGGTCTGGCAGCGTGTCGGGGATCACCGGCAGACCCAGCGGTTTCAATCGTTCCGGATCGCCATTGGCATTGATCACCAGCGTCCCCACCTGCGGGCGCAGCCGGTCGATCACATGGTCGATCACCTGCCGCCCGCCCAGGGGCCGCAGCGCCTTGTCGCCGCCGCCCATGCGCGTGGCGCGCCCCCCCGCCAGGATAACGCCCAATGGCCTGGTTCGGCGCAGCCGCGCCCGCGCGGCCAGGATTGCCGGCAGGCTTGCCACGCGAATGGCCGTTCCACCGGTGTCCGGCCCGGGTTCGGGTCCGGATTCGGATTCTGGCAGGGCAATGCGCACTTGCGGCGCATATTCGGCGTAGAGTTCCATGCAATGATCGCAGGGCGCAACGACACGGCCATTGCAGTCGACAGCCACCGAAAAGCTGGCCACCGCATGGGGATCGGCGCGCAAGGCATCGGCC
Source organism: Pararhodobacter sp. (assembly GCA_020832805.1). GTDB lineage: Bacteria > Pseudomonadota > Alphaproteobacteria > Rhodobacterales > Rhodobacteraceae > Pararhodobacter. The sequence goes on along the minus strand of JAFIED010000084.1, from coordinate 2,429 downwards.
AGCGCGCCCCCTTCGGCGCAGATCTCGCCCCAGTCGTGCTGGTGGTCGGTGTTCAGGGCGACGACCATCTGCCCGCGTGTGGTCAGGATCGCGGCGACGACCGCCTGCGAATCGTGCCGCCCCAGCGAACGGATTCGGGCGCGGGCTTCCAGAAAGCACGCCAGTTCGATCTCGCTTGCCTGCGCAGCCGTGTCAGGCGCCGCCGGCGCCTGCACTTGCCAATCCATCCTCGTGCCTCCCTTTTCGAGCACCCGGTAACGTGACCGGGCTCCCCCCGCTCTGACAAGACGCCGACACCTCGGATCGCGCGCACGCGCCCCGCCGTGTGAATGCCGACTCACGCAAGATTATCGCACGGGGATCACCCTATAACATCAGCCCCGTCAGGCAAGTCCGCCCTTGCGCGACGCGGCAGCGCGCGCGCGCGCGACCGGCGCGGCGGGGTCAGGCCAATCTGTCTTCAAGCGCGCGCACGCGCTGCAAAAGGGGCATCAGGGCACCCATCTCCGGCCCGTGGCCGCGCCCGGTAAGCGCCTTGCGCAGGGGCATGAACAGGCCCTTGCCCTTGCGCCCGGTGGCGGCCTTGACCGCCGCCGTCCAGTCGGCCCAGGCCTGCGGTCCGTAGGGGGGCGGTGGCAACAGGGTCAAGGCCTGTGCCACGAAATCGGTATCCTCGGGCGCGATCTCGGGTGTCGCGCCATCGCGGCACAGCGCCCACCAGTCGGTCAGATCGTCCAGCCGGTCGATGTTCTCGCGTGCGACGGCCCAGAATGCCGGGGCGATCTCGGTCGGCACGCCCAGATCGCGCAGCCTGTCGGCAACCGCGTCAAGGGGCAGCGCCTGTACATGGGCGCGGGTCAGGGGCCACAGGTCTGCGGCATCGAATTTGGTGGGGGCGGCACCGAATTGCGCCAGATCGAAGCCCTCGGCAATTTCGTCCAGATCGGCCCGCAGCGCCACCGGCTGGCTGGAGCCGAGGCGCGCCATCAGCGACAACAGCGCTTCGCGCGCCACGCCCTGTGCGCGCAGATCGCGCAGCGAAAGGGTGCCCAGCCGTTTTGACAGCGCCTCGCCCTGCGGGCCGGTCAGCAGCGAATGATGCGCAAAGGCAGGGGCCGTGCCCCCCATGGCGCGGATGATCTGGATCTGCGTGGCGGTGTTGGTGACATGATCGGCGCCGCGCACGACATGGGTAATGCCCATGTCCATGTCATCGACCGAACTGGCAAAGGTATAAAGCACCTGCCCGTCGGCCCGGATCAGCACCGGATCGGATACGCTGGCGGCATCGATCGACAGATCGCCCAGAATGCCGTCGGTCCATTCGATACGCTGCAGATCAAGCCGGAAGCGCCAATAGCCCTGCCGCCCCTCGGCGCGCAGCTTTTCGCGGGCGTCGTCGTCCAGCGCCAGCGCCGCGCGATCATAGACCGGGGGCTTGCCCATGTTCAGCTGCTTCTTGCGCTTCAGGTCCAGTTCGGTCGGCGTTTCGAAACACTCATAGAAACGGCCCGCCGCGCGCAGGCTGTCGCCCATCTCGGCATAGCGCCCCAGACGGTCCGACTGACGCTCGATCCGATCCCAGTGCAGGCCCAGCCAGTCCAGATCGGCCTTGATCCCGTCGACATATTCCGCTTTCGAGCGTTCGCGATCGGTGTCATCAAGCCGCAGGATGAATTGCCCGCCGGTCTTGCGGGCGATCAGATAGTTGAACAGCGCCGTGCGCAGGTTGCCGATATGCAGCCAGCCGGTGGGCGAGGGGGCGAAACGGGTGACGGTCATGGGTGGATCCTTTGCTGGCGCCGCTTTTCCACAAGCGGGCGCGTTTGTCCATAACGACGGTATCAGTGGTGGTGTCGGGAATGGGGGCGGGCGATGATCTGGAATGCGCGCTGCGCACCGTCGCTGGAGGATATCGAGGCGCTGGCCGATGCCGCGCTGGCCGACCTGCCCGAACCCTTTGCCTCGGCGGCGCGTGGGGTGGCGGTCCAGGTGGCCGACATGGCCGACGAGGCGATGATGGACGCGCTGGACATCGACGACCCGCTGGAACTGACCGGCCTGTACGAGGGCATCCCGCTGACCGAAAAGTCGGGCTTTGACAGCCCCGGCCAGCCGGACATCATCTGGCTGTTCCGTGCGGCGATCCTGGATGAGTGGTGCGCGCGCGGCGATGTGGCGCTGGACGCGCTGGTCACGCATGTTCTGGTACACGAGCTGGCGCATCATCTGGGCTGGTCGGATGCCGATATCGCCGCTATTGACCGCTGGTGGGAATAGCGCACGCGTGCGGTGGCAAGGGCAAGAACGGCCTTGCTGCAAGGTCGTTCCAACGCGATTTCAAGATCGCGTTGCAAGCGCCTTTCTTCAAGGCGCTTTCCGACCTGGACCTGGACCTGGACCTGGGCTTGGGGGCGCTGCCCCCCGCC
>JAFIED010000066.1 GCA_020832805.1 Pararhodobacter sp. | reverse complement strand
GATGGGCTGGCGCCGGGTTCGGCAAGCCGCGCCTCGAGATAGGCAAAGCGGCGGGTGATCTCGTCAAGGCGGGCTTCGGGCAACATGACAGGGGCCGGTCGATCAGGTGAACAGGATATGGGCGCGGGCACAGGGCGCCCGGCGCGGCGTCACCCCGCCCTGCGTGCAGTCAGGGCAGGCATGCCGTGCCCGCGATGGCGCGCCGCTATTGCAGATACGGCATGGGATCGACGCTTTCGAATCCTTCGCGCACTTCGAAATGCAGGAAGGACGGGTCGCCGCGCCGCACGGTTGCAATGGTCTGACCCTGGGTGACGCGCGCGCCGCGTTCGACGCGGATATCGTCGATATTGGCATAGACCGTCAGCAGGTTGTTTTCATGTCGGATGACCATGATCGGTACCTGATCGGTGTCCCGGGTGATGGCGGCAACCGTGCCGGCGGCGGCGGCGCGCACCGCTGTGCCGGCGGGTGCGCCGATGCCGACCCCGTCGTTGCGGCCGCGCTGATAGGCACGCACGATGCGCCCCTCAACCGGCATGGCCAGCCTGGGCCCCGAGGTACGCTGGGCAGCCATGTCGGCGACCGGGGGCTCTGCCGGCGCCGCCGCGGCCGCTGCGGGCGCATCGTCACGCGCGGCAGGTGGCGTTTCGGCAGGCCGCGCTGTCGCCGCCGTGCGCTCTGGCTCTCCTTCCGGCAGGGCGGTGGCTGCAGAGGGCGGCGCCGGCGTGGGGCTGCCGGTGCCCGGCCGCGTGGCGGTCGGTTCGGGCGCGGGGCGCGCGGCATCGGTTGCGGCCGGTGCGGCAGCGCCGGCGGCTGCGGTGCGTGCGTCGGCGGCCTCGGTAATGCTTTGCGGCACAGGGATCAACAACACCTGCCCTTCGCGCACCGACAGATCCGACGGCAGACCGTTCCAGTCGGCCAACGAGCGCGCGGTTACATTGTACAGCCGCGCAATGGAAAACGCGGTCTCGCCCCGCTGGACCGTGTGCCGCAGCGGTTCGGAGCCGGGCGCGGGCTCGGCATCAAGCCGGGTCTCGGTGATGGTACTGCCGGGCGCTGCGGCAGCGGGCGCAACGGCCCCGGCCCCCATGCCGCCGGGCAGCACAAGTGTCTCGCCGCCGTTCAGAATGATCGTTGGGTCCAGCGCGTTCTGGCGGGCCAGCGCGTTGCCATCCAGTCCCAGACGCTGGGCGATGCTTTGCGGGGTCTCGCCACGCTGGGCGATTACCACCTGATAGCCCGGATAACTGATCACGCCGCGCGCATCCGGTTCCGGGCGTCGGGGGCTAGCCCCGCGCGCCGCATCGGCGGTACTGAAACCGCCATTGCGCCGCAAATCCCAATCTGTAGGCATGCCACCACCGCATGCCGTCAGCGCCAGCACCGACACCATGGCGACGGCCGCCCCCAGACGCCCTGCAGGCCGCCGCCGGCGTGGCGCGGCTGCAACTGCCTGCCCCCCGCATTCGTGGCCTTGCCCGTATCGTTCAACTCTGTCTCCGGTCATCCTGCCCAGCCCGTTCTTTTCTGCCCGGTTGTCATGGTCTGCCTGCACCAAACCCGGCATCGGCGCCAACCCCGCGCCACCCTTTCCCGTTCCACAGGCGAACCCGGGTTTCGAAAGGACAGCCAGATGACATCTTCTGCCGTTACATCTTTCTTATACCCGTATCAGCATCGATATGACAGCCCATCACTGTATTGTGTGGCGCAGATACGCCCAGCCCCTAGCGCTGCCCGCCGATGCTGCGGCGCCAGGCGCGAAAAGGCACCGAAGCTGACGAGCCGGCCCCTCTGGACAGGGTCAATCGGTTGCCATGCCTTCCAGCAAGGGCACGAAACGGACCGCGCGCAATTCCTCGTATTCCAGCCCGGTCTCGTGCTTTCTGACCTTGATCAGGCTTTGCACGGTGTCCGACTGACCGACCGGCACCACCATGATACCCCCGACCCGCAACTGTGCCAGCAGGGGGCCGGGCGGGTCTTCGGCGGCGGCGGTCAGGATGATTCGGTCAAAGGGCGCCTGTTCGGGCAGGCCAAAGCTGCCATCGGCGGCAATGGCGGTGATGTTCGACAGGCCCAGGCGATCAAACACGATGCGCGCCTCTGCCACCAGCCGGCGATGGCGTTCCACCGTATAGACCCTGCGCGCCAGCTGGCTCAGGACAGCGGCCTGATAGCCGGACCCCGTGCCGACCTCCAGCACCTTGTCGCGCGGGCCGATTTCCAGCGCCTCGGTCATCAGCGCCACCACCGAAGGCTGGCTGATCGTCTGACCGCAGGCAATGGGCAGCGGCATGTCGTCATAGGCACGTTCGGAAAACACCCCGCGCAAAAAGGCGCCACGGTCGATGCGTTCCATCGCCTGCAGCACAGCCGCGTCGCGCACCCCCTTGGAACGCAAGGTAAAGATGAAACGCATGATCTGTTCGGCGCGGGTGCCCACGCCAGGCGCGGCGCCGTTGCCGGCCCCTTTCCCGGTGTTGTCAGGCTGTTCGGGCGCCCCGGTCATTCCAGCCTTTCCCTCAGTGCATCCAGCGCATCATGCGCAGTCAGATCCGCGCGCATCGGCGTGACCGAGATGTACCCGGCCAGGTTCGCCGCGGCATCGGTCCCCTCGGCCGTGGGCAGGTGCTGCGGGCCGCCCCTGATCCACAGGAACTTCCGGCCGGAAGGCGATACATGCGGCTCGACCCCAAAAAACGTATCTTTTCTGTATCCTTGCGACGCGACCTTGAGACCCTTTACGCGGTCGCGCGGAAAGGGCGGAAAATTGACATTATAGAACAGGCGATAGTCGCCGGCATCCCACAGCCCCTTGGCCAACAGCTGCCGCACCAGGTCGGTGCCATGCGCAATGGCAGGCTCGAACGGGTCTGACATCTCTTGTGTCAACGGCCCGAAATACTGCGACAGCGCAATCGCCGGCAGACCCTGAAGCGCTGCCTCCATTGCGCCGCCTACGGTACCGGAATACATGGCATTTTCAGCCGAGTTGTTGCCCCGGTTCACGCCGGAAAGCACCAGATCCGGCCGGGCACCCTGCAGCACCTCGTAAAAGCCTGCCAGCACGCAATCGGCCGGGCTGCCCTCGGCGGCATAGCGGCGCGGGCCAAGCTGGGCAATCATCATGGGATGGGTGTAGCTGATCTTGTGCGCCACGCCGGACTGTTCGAACGCCGGCGCAACGACCCAGACCTCGCCGTCCGGTCCGGCGATTTCGGCGGCAATGGCCTCGGCCACCTTCAGGCCCGGCGCGTTGATGCCGTCGTCATTGGTGACCAGAATGCGCATGTTACCCCCGGAATTGGCTCTATCCCTGCTTAGTGCAGCCGGGAAACAGCGGCAAGGGCACCATGCAGCAACAGCATGGCCGGCGCCGGGCGCAACGGGTCGGGGCCACATTTCAACCACTCGCGCCAAAGTGTGTTGCCTTCCCGTGGCTGGAATCGCCGACACCACTTTGCAGACGGATCGGCAAACACGGGAAGGAAGACGATACCATGCGAAAGACCATTCTGGCCGGCACTGCGCTGGTGGCACTGGCGCTGGGCGGGCTGACGATCGGCGGCCTGGCCATGGCGCATCAGCACGGCCATCAGCACGGGCATCAGCACGGGCACAACCACGCCGCCGCGCATGACAGCGACGACAGCGCATCGACACAGGCCTACAGGGCCATCAACGACCGCATGCATGCCGATATGGACATTGCCTTTACCGGCGACGCCGATGTCGATTTCATGCGCGGCATGATCCCGCATCACCAGGCCGCGGTCGAGATGGCCGAGGTGGTGTTGCAATACGGCAGCGACCCCGCGGTACGCGCGCTTGCCGAGGCGATCATCGCCGCCCAACAGGACGAAATCGCCTATATGCAGGCGTGGCTGGACGCGCGCTGAAACAGCCTGTTCCCTGCCGGCGCATCCGGCAGGGAACGCCGCATCGGCAGGCTTTCGGCGCCGTGATCCCGCGCGCGGGCGCAACCCACCGTGAAGACATTTTGTCACCAAATTGTTTTCAGTTAACAAAATGACCTCGACAGGCGTTGCTGCCGGGTTGCTTGGACGTTGCGCTATCCGATAACAACATGATCGCCACGCCATGACAGGACCGTGAGATTGCCTGACAAAGCCCTCTGCCGGGATGGTCAGGGCATCGGCACCAAGCGCCGGTCGCCCTTCACCCCAAAATCGGCCCAACACGCAAGCCGACACCGTCAGAGGAGACAAGGACCATGACCCGCATCACCCTTTCCCGCACCCTGTACGCCGCTGCCACCCTGGCCACGGCCTTTCTTGTATCGCCAAGCACCGGCCCGGGTGCCCAGGCGCAGGTCTTTCAGCTGAACCGCCCCATCACCGTGCCCGAACTGCAGCCGCGCACGCCAATCCCGCCCATGCGCATCCCGCCCGAAATTCGCGACTCTCGCGGTGCCTGCCCCGATCTGGCGGTCAGCCTGCGGCAGGCCCCGCGCGCCGACGGCACGATCCTGATCACCATGACCGTGCGCAACGTCGGCACCGCCGATTACATCAGCGGCCCCAACCAGCAGTTGCTCCATGTCAACACCGGCGGGCGCACGCCGCGCACCTATCCCTTTCAGAACATGCGCCGCGGTGAAAGCCGCAGCTGGCATGAAGTGCATCACCCGTTCGAATTTCCCGCCACCTATCGGGTGCATATCGCGTTCGACCCCGACATCCGCATCGACGGCAACCCCATGAACGATGACTGCAATCCGAACAACAACGCGGCCACGCTGACCACCGCGCGCTGATCTCTGCCCTTTCCGGCATCTTGCCCGGCCAGCCCCCGCTGACCACCGCGGGCTCTGCGGTGCCGATCCCTCCAGGTTGGCCGGCCCCCCCCCCCACCCCCGGGTTGGGGGGGGGGGGGCGCCCCCGCCAGTGTGATCCCCGCA
>JAFIED010000061.1 GCA_020832805.1 Pararhodobacter sp. | reverse complement strand
GTCCGGGTATGGCGAGGTCGGCTTCGGCCGCGCGCGGGCGCTTGATTACAGCTATCCGACCTGAGCGCGGGGCAAGGAGTGAGGGCGTCTGACCGGCCCGCCCGGGGCGCGGCGGTACTGGACCGCGCCATCTCGGGGCTGAATTCCTGGATCGGGCGGGTGGCTGCCTGGCTGATCCTGCCCGTGGTGGTGGTGCAGTTCGCCATCGTGCTGCTGCGCTATGTGTTCGGCTATGGCATGGTCGCCATGGACGAGGCGATCCTGTTCATGCATGCGACCCTGTTCATGGGCGCCGGGGCCTATGCGCTGGCCGCCGACAGCCATGTGCGCGTCGATATCTTCTATGGTGCGCGCGGGCCGCGCTATCGTGCATGGGTCGACGGGCTGGGCGTGCTGCTGTTGCTCTGGCCGGTCTGTGCCTTTCTGGTCTGGATCGGCTGGGGCTATGTGGCGCGGTCATGGCGCATCTTCGAAGGGTCGGGCACGGCGGGCGGGTTGCCGGGGGTGTTCCTGATCAAGACCTGGATTCTGGCGCTGCCGGTACTGCTGGCGCTGCAGGGGCTGGCGGTACTGACCCGTGCCGGCCTGGTTCTGGCGGGCCATGCCAGAGACATGCGCCCCGACGAACCGCCGGCGCCCGAAGAGGCCCTGTAACCCGGATCGCAGCACCCGACCGCCCCCTTTCTTGCCCGAACGTGCCGCCTTTCCGGTATCGTGGCCGCACTGACCCGCCATGCCGGAATCCGCACCGCCTTACCCCTTTCGCACCAGATTGCCGCCCAAGAGCCCTGCCCGATGACCCTTGCCACCATCCTTGACCTGTTGATGTTCGTCACCCTGTGCGCGGCGATCCTGCTGGGCTTTCCGGTCGCCTTTACCCTGGCCGGGGTCAGCCTGCTGTTCGCCTTCCTGGCCTCGGCGCTGGGTGTGTTCGACCTGGGCATCCTGGCCGCTTTCCCGCAGCGCATCTGGGGCATCATGATGAACGGGGTGCTGCTGGCGATTCCGCTGTTCATCTTCATGGGGCTGATGCTGGAACGCTCGCGCATTGCCGAGGCACTGCTGGAGGTGATGGGCCGCGCGATGGGCCGGCTGCCCGGCGGGCTGGGGCTGTCGGTGATCGTGGTGGGGGCGCTGATGGCAGCCTCGACCGGCATCATCGGCGCCACGGTGGTCACCATGGGCCTGCTGTCGCTGCCGACCATGCTGCGCCACGGCTATGCACCCCCGCTGGCCTCAGGGCTGATCGTGGCCTCGGGGTCGCTGGGGCAGATCATCCCGCCATCGATCGTGCTGATCCTGCTGGGCGAGGTGATGGCCAATGCCTATCAGCAGTCGCAACTGGCGCAGGGCGTCTTTTCGCCCGAAACGATCACCGTCAGCGACCTGTTCGCCGGGGCGCTGCTGCCGGGGTTACTGCTGGTTGTGGCCTATGCAGTGTATCTGCTGATCCGCGCTTTCCTGAACCCTTCATGCGCCCCTGCCCTGCCGGCCTCGGCGCGCAGCCGGGTCACCCTGGCCGAGGTGACCACCGCCCTGGTGCCGCCGCTGGTGCTGATCCTGGCGGTCCTGGGCTCGATCATCTTTGGCATCGCCACCACGACCGAGGCCGCGGCGGTGGGGTCACTGGGCGCGATCCTGCTGGCCGGACGCCAGCTGCGCCCGGACAGGCAGGTGCCGGTACTGCTGGGCGGGCTTGCCATCGTGGCGCTGCTGATCCTGTCGGCGCTCACCGATATCCGCATTACCCGCAGCGTGATCACCCCCGGCGAAAAGGCCGTGATCGCGCTGGCGGTGGCCCTGGCACTGGTGGTCTGCTGGGCGGTGATTGTCAGCCTTGGCGTGACGCTGCGCGCGGGCGTGCTGCGCGCCGCGGTCGAGGGCACGGCCAAACTGACCGCGATGGTGTTCATGATCCTGATCGGCGCGACACTGTTCACGGTGGTCTTTCGGGGCCTGGGCGGCGATCAGACGGTGCGCGCGCTGCTGGAAGGCGTGCCCGGCGGCGTGACAGGTGCAATGATCGCAGTGATGGTGGCCATGTTCATCCTGGGGTTCTTTCTGGATTTCATCGAGATCACGCTGGTCATCGTCCCGGTGGTGGCGCCGGTTCTGCTGATGATGGGGGTTGATCCCATCTGGCTGGCAATCATGATGTCGGTCAACCTGCAGACCAGTTTCCTGACCCCGCCCTTTGGCTTTGCGCTGTTCTACCTGCGCGGCGTGGCCCCGCCCAGCCTGCAGACACTGGCCATCTATCGGGGCGCCTTGCCGTTCATCCTGTTGCAGCTTCTCATGCTCGCCTTGCTGTGGACGGCCCCCGGGCTGGTGACATGGCTGCCGGGCTATCTGCTGAATTGATGCGACAGATGGCTTGCCCGCTCAACCGCACCAGGAAATGCTGATCAACAAAGACTTGCAGGTCCATGAGCGGCCTTGTGCTGAAGCATCATGCGCGGCAGCTTGAGCGGGAGAAACGACCAGATCAGTGCCGGAATGGATGGGGAGACCACCCCGACCCAAGCCCCGCAGAGTGTCAAGGACAGGCTCGTCAAGCGTCAGGATCGAGATTGCGGCAGCGGCGTTCAGCTTGGCAGGTCAGGCGAAGGTATCGAAGATGCGTGTTCTCAATTGCAGTGGCTGTTTCATTGCCATTGGCTGCCTTACCCCGCCAGGATACGCCAAAGCAGCAGCCCTGCACCAAGAAAGGGAAGGCTGCGCCCAACCACGAATATCCGCCATGACCACCAGCGCGACTTCGCGCCAAGCGCATAGACCACGCGCCCAGGCGGCAGCACCCAGCAAAGTAGCCCGGCGCCAACGACGCCAGAGAACACCACCACATTCGTGCCGCCGAACTGATCCATGAAATCGAGAACCGGCATGCCGGCCACCGTTAGCTGCACAGGGGTGAAGCTGAGCGCGGACGGCAGCCCCAGCGCAAGCATCAGCGCGCCGGTCGCGGCCACGGCGCGGGCGTTGGACAGGTTCAGTTCCTCTGCAAAGGCCGCAATGATGACCTTGAGCCCGGCAAGGCAACTGGAAAACGCCGCCATGAAGAACATGAAGAAAAAGGCCATGGCCAACCAGGCGCCGCCGGCCATGTCCTCGAAAACTCTGGGTAAGGTGGAAAAGGCAAGCTCGGAGCCTGCGCCGGGATCCATCCCATGCGCAAAGACAAAGGGAAAGATCATCCAGCCGGCCAGCAATGCAATCGAGGTTTCGGTGGCTGCAACGATCAGAGCCGCGCGCGGGACATTGGCCTTTCGCGGAATGTAGCTGCCATATGTGACCAGGTAGCCTTGACCCACTGCCAGCGTATAGAACGCCTGACCAAAGGCAAAGAACCATAGCGTCGGGTTTGCCAGCGCCGAGGCGTCCCAGCGAAGCATGAAATCCGCGGCCTGTGACCAGCCCTGGGTTGTCGAGGCCACAATGACCAGACCTGCAATCAAGACAACAAGGACCGGCATCAAGACCTTGGAAAAGGCCTCGATCGCGCGCACACCTTTCAGCAGGACAACCGCCGCCAGGGCGGTGACCGCCAGGAAATACCAGATCGAGTTATAGCCTGCTGTGAACGTGTCGAATTCGGTCAGGTTCAGGCGGAACGCGTCGATCGCATAGCCAAGCGTCCAGCCGGTGATCACCAGGTAATAACTTGTGATGACAATAGTCAGAAGCACCACAAGCCAGCCATACGCCGCACCCAGCCGTGTCGCCCCGCGGTAGGTTTCGACCACGCTGCCTTGCTTCAACCGGCCAGCGGCGACTTCGAGCATCATCACGGGCAGCGCAACGACCACCAACGCAATCAGATAGGCGGCGATGAAGACGCCCCCACCGTTCTCGCCAACCATGTAGGGAAAGCGCCACAGGTTTCCGAGCCCCACTGCAGCGGCGGCCATGGAGAAGATGAAGGCGCTTTCCGAAGACCATTGCGCGCGCGTCTCGGGCTTCTGGTGCTCATGCATCATTCGCGCTTGGTGTCTGAACGCAGTGCTTCTTTCAACCCCCTATCGAGCCCGATCTCGGTCGTCATCACGCCGCTGACGCTCTGAGAGACCTCGGCCGAAGCTGATGCTTGCGGCCCGATCGGCTCGGGCAGAATGGACAGCGGCCCAAAGGCAGGTTCCGTGACCACCGAGCCTGGGGATGTGGTCGGCCCGTCCATCAGGTCGCCGGGCAAACCAGCCGACCCTGCCGGGCATGCCGACGCCAATCTGACAACTGATGGGGCAGAATGTCTTAGCGCGCCCCCAATTGACGACCCGCGCGCACGGCTGAAGGCTTTCATCGACAATCCATGCCTTGCCCTCATCAGGCCACCGCCGCCTGCCCCGCCGCCTTGGATCGACGAGCGCGCACCGGCCCATGAACCCGCCACCAACGTCCGCCATGCGCAACCTCCATCTCCTTGCTCAGACTTTCCTGCAGGCGCATCACAGGTCAGAAACAACGCAGATCAATGGTTTGGGGCCGCCGCTTGCATTGCACATGGGTCAGATCTCAGTGACAAACAACATATTCAAGTGGCTCATTTGCATGCCTATTCAAAAGGCAGCAATTGTGGCGGGCAGAACATGGGCCGCTCTGGTTGCCCGCCACCGAGGATCGAAGCGCGCAATGGTCGCGCTGGCGCGCCGCATCGGTGTAATCCTGCATCGCATGTGAGTCGAGGAAGCCGCGTCCGGTGCCGATGATCCGGTGTCGAATGTCGCCTGAAAACCACTGTCTGAGCCTCGCTGCCACCTGGCGGGAGGCCTTCGAGGTCCCTCCAAAGGACGCGGTTCCGGTGATCTTGTTCTCCGGACTGCTGTCCGTGCCAAGAAGCACGCCATGAGATGGGCAGATCGGAATTGCATTGAACCGGCATCATGTCGGCGCTCGCCGCGCCGACCAGGGACCGAAGCATGCATCCGGGGTGATCCCGGACGAAGGCAGCCCCGAGATGGGCGACAAGGGCCCACCACCTCTACAATCCGCGCCCCAATGGCTGAAATCTATTGGGCAAAACCGCTTGACCGGGACCTCCCCGTTGCCAAACCATGAAATCTGGGCGCAGGCGGCACGGTGTAGTGCGACCCGGCTGTCAACGCCGCTCCCAACCGGGATGCGGGCGGCCGCGCCGGCCGTCACCACAATCAGGGCCGATGCCGCGGCAGGGAGCGACGCGCAGGAAGCAGTCCCAGAACGCACCGTCGCGCTGGCAATAGGCGTGATGAACATCACCGGTCTGCCAATCTTCGAATCGCTGGCCACGATAGCCCGCTTCGCGGACAGCGCGCACCCAACGGCGCTCGGCACGGTTCTGCGCCCGGCCGATCGCCAGCCCACCGGAAAACCCGGTAAAGGTTTGCGTCGCGCATCCCTGTGCATTCAGCGGGCCGGCTGGCAGATGCCTCAGGGTGCCCTGGGCCCGGGCCGGGTCGGTCAGGGTTGGCGTCAGCATCGCGGCGACGAGCGCGGCGGCGAGGATGGGGCGGGCAATTGACAGGCGCAGCATCGAAACTCTCCGCACAGGAAACCGGAAAGAAGATGCCGCGCGTTGCCCTGGCACCCGCCATCACCTGCTCGGATGGGGCCGGTGGGGCGCCCC
>JAFIED010000051.1 GCA_020832805.1 Pararhodobacter sp. | reverse complement strand
AGCCCCCCAAGCGGGCCCCCCGGCCAGGGGGTTCACCGCCCCCGGCGCCACCCCCGCCCCCACCCCCGGGGCGCGCGCGGGAAAGACCAACCGAGCGGCGCCGCGCGCCACCGCCGACAGCAAGGGCGCATGACACAAGGTGCCGAACAGGAACAGCGGTAACGCCATGATCAGCGCGTCATCCGGCGACGCTCGAACAGCCAATGCGTCACATGCACGACGACCCCCACCACCAGCCCGCCCAGCCCCAGCAGGATCAGGAAATCCCGTTCCCACCCCAGCCGCAGCCAGCCGGCCGCGATGTCGAAAAACCCGTTGAACGCCTCCATCGGTTCGCGAAATCGGCGGCGATAACCCAGAATGAACACTTCGCGGATGCCAAAAACCGTGACGGCCAGCAACGCGGTCAGCACCACGGCCTGCCAGGCCATGAAAACGGTCATCCACAGCCGGCGGTCGACCCGCCCGCCCAGAAACAGCCAGCCCACGACGAAACCCAGCACCGTCATCCACATCGAGAATCCGCCCAGGGGCACATCGGGCCGGTACAGCGGCCAGTAGGCCGCCGCCGCGATGCTGGCCAGAATCGCCAGCGCGATACCGGCTACGGGCCGGATCAGGGTGAACATGCTGCCGCCGTCTTTCGTTTGGCCACGCCGGGCCCGCGCCGTTTTCAGGCCGGACGGCGCAGGGTGATCTGCGTCACATCACAGATACCCGTCCGAAAGGCCGCGGCGCAAGAGGTCAGGTAGAACTCCCACATCCGGCGAAAACGCTCGTCATAGCCCATGCCGTTGATCCGGGCCCATTCGCCCAGAAACCGTTCATGCCAGCGACGCAGGGTCTGGCTATAACTGTCGCCGAACTCGATCGAACACGGCACATCCAGCCCCGCCTGACCGGCCTCTTGCCGGAACCGGCCGGGCGAGATCAGCATGCCACCGGGGAAGATGTATTTCTGGATGAAATCGACATTGTTCCGATACGCCTCGAACCGCGCATCGGGCACGGTGATCACCTGAATCACCGCCTGTGCGCCCGCCTTAAGCCGCTCATGCAGGGTCGAAAAATAGGCCGGCCAGTATTTTTCGCCCACCGCCTCGAACATCTCGATCGAGGCGATGCCATCATAACGCCCCTTCTCGTCGCGGTAATCCTGCAGGCGAATCTCCACCTGTCCGGCAAGCCCCGCGCGCTTCATCCGCGCGACGGCAAAATCGTGTTGCGCCTGGCTGATGGTCAGCGCCGTGACCCGCAAGCCGCGCTGGCCCGCCGCATATTCCGCAAACCCGCCCCAGCCGCAGCCGATTTCCAGCACATGATCGCCCGGTTCCACGCCCAGCGCATCAACCAGGGCCGCGTATTTCTGTTCCTGCGCACGCTCCAGGCTTTCCTGCCCCGTGCGGAACAGCGCCGAGGAATAGGTCATGCTGTCATCCAGCCACAGCGCATAGAAATCATTGCCCAGATCGTAATGATGGGCAATGTTGCGCCGTGCCTGACGCCGGCTGTTCGACCGCAGCCAGTGGCGCAACCGCTCATAGGCCCGCACCAGCCCCATGCCCGGAAACTCGTCCAGCACCGCGGGATTGTCATTGTGCAGCAGGTCCATGAAGGCTTGCAGATCAGGCGTGGACCACCAGCCATCCAGATAGGCTTCGGAAAAGCCCATGTCGCCCTCGCGGATCAGCCGGGCAAACACATCGGGGTTGTGAATGGTGATTTCCGCCACGGGGCCGGGTCTTGCCCCCTCGACACGAAACCGGCGCCCGTCAGGCAGGCACACGTCCAGCCGCCCGTTTTCCAGACGGCGGGCCTGTTCGAACGCGTGGGTAAAATAGCGGGGCAGGTCTTTCTGTCCCTCGGTGCTGGTCAGAACGGACATGAAACCTCGTGACAATCCTTTGCAAGCTGCAACAGTATCTCCCGGTCGGGGCTTGACAAGGGTCAAAGCGGACAGCGTTGCGCCAAGAACACAGGGTGGACAAAAAGACAGGCCGGCGGCTAGCCCCCCGAACGCCCCTCATAGGCCTTCAGCGCACGGGCGCGCCCCTTGGCCAGATCAATAATCGGGGCAGGATACGGGGCGTCCGGGTCAAGGCCCCATGCACGCGGCACGGCACGAAAGAAATCCTGCGCCGCGCGCCCCGGTTCATGGCCGGCCTCGCGGGCGAGTTCGGCAATATGGCGCTGACGATACCGCGCGCCCTTGTCGAACTTCTCGGCCTGGGTGGCCGGGTTGAAGATACGGAAATACGGCGCGGCATCGGGCCCGGACCCCGCCACCCATTGCCAGCCCATCGCATTCGAGGCCGGATCCCAGTCGATCAGGCAGTCCTCGAACCATTTCAGCCCCACGCGCCAGTCGGTCAGCAAATGCTTGGTCAGATAGCTGGCCACGATCATGCGCGCGCGGTTGTGCATGGTGCCCGTGACATACATCTCGCGCATGCCGGCATCCACGAAAGGTTCGCCGGTCATGCCGCGGCGCCAAAGCTCGGCATCGTCACTGTCACCGCGCCAGGGAAAGGCATCCCATTCCGGGCGCCAGTTGCCGCTCAACAATCTCGGCGTGTGATACATCAGATGATGGGCAAATTCGCGCCAGACCAATTCCCTGGCGAATGTCTCTGCCCCCCTGTGGCCGGGCTCGACGGCCATCAGCATCCGGGCCCGCGCCCACAGCCGGCGTGGGCCGATTTCGCCCAGGGTCAGGTTCTCCGACAGGCGCGAGGTGCCGGCCTCGGCCGGCAGGTCGCGCGCGTCGGCATAATCCCTGACCGCGCTGGACAGGAACGCCTCGGCCCGCGCCTGCGCCGCCACCTCTCCGATGCGTGCATGCCGCGCCACCACCGTTGCGCCGCGCGCCATGCCGGCACCCAGTTGCCAGTCCGCCAGCCTGTCGCTCTCAGGCCAGCGTTCCGGTCCGCGCAGGCGGGACGGCATGGCACAGGGTGACGGCCCGTCGCGCGCGCTTACCGCCCGCCAGAACGGCGTGTAGACACGGTATGGCCCGCCCTGCCCCGTTGCCACCTGCCAGGGCTCGACCAGCAGATGCCCGGGAAAGCTGCGCGCCTCGTGCCCCCGCGCGCGCAAGGCCTGCTTGATCTTGCTATCGCGGCTGCGCGATGCGGGGTCATACAACCGCGCCCACCAGACACCCCTTGCGCCCGTCTCGGCGGTCAGCTCAGTCAGAACCTTCTGCGCAGCACCCCGTCGCAGGATCAGCCTCAGCCCGGCTGCCTGCAGCCGCTTGCCGAACGCCGCCACCCCCTCGCCCATCCGCCAGCGCGGTGCGGCGCCCAGCCCCATGACGCTGTCATCGGCAATGAACACCGGAATCAGCGGGCACCCGGTTTCTGCCGCCGCCGCCAGCATCGGGTTGTCATCCAGCCGCAGGTCACGGCGAAACCACAAGATCAGGGGCGGCATGGCAGACCTTCCGGCAGCATTGCGCGCACGCGCCCCGGTCGGGCAGCGCGCGGGTGGGTGGGTGGGGCGCGCGGCCCGGGCGGGGCGCGGGCGCGCGCTACATCACGCGATCTAGCGCCCCGATCAGGCTGTCAAGCTCGGCTGCGGTGGT
>JAFIED010000040.1 GCA_020832805.1 Pararhodobacter sp. | reverse complement strand
CCCGCGCTTGCGGAGCGCAGCGTTGTAGTCGGACCAGTTCGTTGTGCGGTAGCGGGCGGGCTCGGGCTTGCTCATGCCACCCGTCTAACCGCATGGATTCGTGATGTGAATCCTTCACGGCCTGAGTTCTGCAACAACGCCGCAACCGTGTGTCCATGGCCATCACCAGCGTGCCCTGAAAGCGTACCGGCACCTCGATGGTCAGGTTTGCCCCGATGAAATAGCTTCCCGTCGACACCAGCAGCGACCGGCCTGTCGCCAATGCCTCCTGTGCGGCATTGACAAAGGCCTGGCGGTCATTGGTGGTGCCATCGCCCACCGCGCCGTGGTCACGCACATCCACCCAGTCCATCATGTCCCGCAGCCAGAAGCTGGTGACATCTTCTATCTGCACATCGTCGATCCGCACGACGCCGCCATTCGGCCCGGTCAGGTCGATGCCCAGATGGCCATAGGCAACACTGGCCCAGTTCAGATCGACGCCACCGCGCGGGCCGGTGCCGATAATCGCGCTAGCGGTGACCACATCGCCATAGGTTTCAAGGGTGGTTTCGGGGCCCGTTGTCGCCACCGATCCGACCGCCCCGCCAGAGGCATTGGCCGCAAAGCCCGCAATCCTGACAGTGGGCAGCGCCCCGCTCAATGCCTTGATCCGCACACTGACGCGCACCATCATGCCGGGAATGATCGGCACCTGCCCGAACCACCTCAGGCGCTGAGTACTCTGGTTCTTAAGCAGTTCCAGACAGCCGCCGAAATCGGGGTCGGATGGCACAAAAGCGGCATTCGCCGCCCCGTCATAGCTGGGCGTGCCCGGGGTGCCGTTCCCGCTGGACCAGTGCTGCAGCCCCTCGGCAAAGCGCGGGGGCATGAGAATCAATCCCTCGGTAGCTGCCTTGTTCATGGATGACCCCTGTCCTTTCGAATGCGCCAACTGGATCGGCCCGTCGTGTCTGCCACGCTCCGCCGAAGGTGATGACAGGTATCCGACAAGGCTTAATGGCGCTTGAGCGCAGCGTGCGGTGCGCGCGCCCGAAACAGGCAAAGGGGGCCTGCGCCCCCTTTCTGTCGTCCATCGTGCAACCGCGCCAGCCGGTGGCGTGGCAGGTATATCAGCGCGAGATCAGCACTGAACACTGCGCATGGCGTACCACCCGCGCCGCGGTCGAGCCGATGAAATAATCGCTCAATCCCGGCCGATGCGAGGCGATCATGATCAGATCCGCACCGGTATCTTCTGCCAGTTGCAGGATCTGACCGGATGCCGCGCCGCTGCGCACTTCCGTAAGGATCGTCGGATTGCCACCCTCGGCCAGAACGCCAAGCTCGACCTTTGCTTCGGCCTGGCGGCGTTCGTTCAGATCGCGTGGCAGCTCGGCGGCAATGTAGCTGGGCACATCTTCCAATACGTGCAGCAGGCGGATCGTGCCATCGGCATCAACCAGTGCCCGGGCCCGTTCCAGCAGCGCCTTTCCCGCCTCGCCATGCGCCAGATCGACAGCGACAACGATATTCTTGTACATCTGGGTCTCCTCTCCCGGTCCTGTTTTGCTGGGCGACTATCGCCGGCATTCAAACACCTGACGTTGATCTGTATCAAGTCCCTGAAACACCGCCGGAAAGAAGACACCGGTGCGCCAAGCCGGCTTGCCCGGCCGTATCCAGATCAGCCGCGCGCGCGCCGACCCCCACGACGGCCGCCTGCCGCGGCCCCAGCCGCCTTTGACGCCTCGGCAAAACTGGCCCCCTCCTTGACCGCGTCCAGCACCTTTGCCAGCTTGATCCATTCGGCGCCGTTGGGGTCGTGGTTCATCAGCAGATTGGCCGCGCGGATCGCTTCCATCTCGACAGAGCGTACCGGGTTCATGATGGCGCTGGTCATGCCCGCACCGATGGCCATGGGCAGAAAGGCCGCGTTCACGCCATGACGGTTGGGCAGGCCAAAGCTGACATTCGATGCCCCGCAGGTGGTGTTGACCCCCAATTTGTCGCGCAACCGGCGCACCAGGGCGAAAACCTGCTGGCCAGCGGTAGCCATGGCGCCAATCGGCATCACCAGGGGGTCCACCACGATATCATGCGCCGGAATGCCGAAATCGGCCGCGCGCTGTACGATCTTTCTGGCCACCGCAAAGCGCACATCCGGGTCCTCGGAAATGCCGGTGTCATCATTCGAGATCGCCACCACAGGCACGTTGTACTTCTTGACCAGCGGCAAGATCGCCTCCAGCCGCTCTTCCTCGCCGGTCACCGAGTTCAGCAGCGGCCGCCCGTTGGCCGCCTCAAGGCCGGCCTTCAGGGCCTCGGGTACCGAACTGTCGATGCACAGCGGCACATCGACCAGAGCCTGCACCCTTTCGCACAGGGCCCGCATCAGCGGTGGTTCAACAAAATTGTTGTCGGCATAGCGGGGGTCTTCGGCCATCTTGTTGGAAAACACGGCGCCCGAATTCACATCCAGCACCATCGCGCCGCAGGCGACCTGTTCCAGGGCATCCCGTTCGACCGTGCTGAAATCACCGGATTCCAGCTCGGCGGCCAGTTTCTTGCGGCCGGTCGGGTTGATGCGCTCGCCGATCACGCAGAACGGCTCGTCAAAGCCGATGACAACAGTCCGTGTGGCCGATTCGACGACAGTGCGGGTCATGGATGGGGTCTCTTTCCGGTCATAGCCTGACCATGGGTCAGGCGGCGGCGCGCATGGGGCGCTGGCCGTTGCGTTGGGTCCAGTCGGTGGTGGGGCGGATACCGCCCAGCGGGAAGAAATGCACCGCTTCGATGCCAAAGCCCGGGTTGCCGGCCTTGTGTGCCGCCAGCGCACCGACAAAGCTGTCAGGTTCGAAAGGCAACAGCAGTTTCGATACATCCATCGCCCGCTTCTGCAGCACCTTCAGCGACGGGCCGACGCCGCAGGAAATGGCAAACTTGATCAGCGTCTGCAGCTTGGCCGGCCCCGCCACGCCAATATGGATCGGCAGCGCAATGCCTTCTGCCTGCAGGCGGTTGGCCCAGTCGATAACGGGCCGAGGCTCGAAACAGAATTGCGTGGCCAGGGCCATCTGCGCATCGGTGCGCTGGGCGAAAGCCTGTTTCCAGCGCAGCGCCTCCATCACCAGCCTGTCGCTGCCATCGGGGTCGATATCGCGGTTGCCCTCGGGGTGGCCGGCGACATGCAGGCGTTCGAACCCGTCAAACGCGCCGCTTTCCAGCAATTGCATCGAACTGTGGAACGCCCCTTGCGCACGGTCGATGCCACCGGCCAGCAGCAGGGCCTGCCGCACATCGGCCTCACCGCGATAGCGTGCGATCCAGTCTGCCAGCATGGGCCGGTCGGCAATGATGCGCGCGGGGAAATGCGGCATCGGTTCAAACCCTTCCGCCCGCAGACGCGCAGCGGTCGCCACCATGTCGTCGATCGGTGTGCCGTCGATATGGGCGATATAGACCCGCGTACCCGCGGGCAACAGCGCACGAAAATCATCGATCTTTTCGGCGGTGCGCGGCATCACCTCGATGGAAAAGCCCTGCAGAAAGGCCGCCATGTCAGTGCTGCCTGTTGCGCCGCCTTCGTTCTTGCGTGGAAACCGAAACAATGCCATCAGCGCCTCCCGCCAGTTCAATCCCGCGCTTCCCAGCCATCATTGGCGATCAGCGTCTGCACCCTGTCCTTGTCGTAGGCGGTTTCCAGGCGCGCGGCCTCGGCCCGGGCGACCTCTTCGGCCTCTCCAGCGACATCATGGGGGGGCGCCTTGCGCCATTCTGCCAGATAGGCGTCGGCATCGCGTGCGCCAACTTTCATGGCGCATCGGTCTATGGCCTGCTCGAAACGCTCGGGCAACTGAACCTTTACAGCGCGCCGGCCCTTGCCGACGATCACTTGCGCGGGAATGTCCCGCCAGAAAACCACGGTAACCGGATGCATGATGCCCATCCTGCCAATGCCTGTGCTCACGGCCATTCTTAAGGGCTGTGCGCCAGCCACGGCGGCAAATAGCGACCCGGCAGTCGCACCCAGCGACACCGATGTCGTTTGCCGTGTCCAGCCCGGGCCCCGATACGCGAACAGCCCGGCCAACAGGGCCGGGCTGCACGGACCACCGGCGGGTGGTCATGTATCATTGCGCATCGATCAGAAGCGGAACACCGCACTGACCCGCGCCACATTCGCGCGCGACCTGACACCGGGGAACGAGCCGGGGCCGGCCGTGTCGAAATCGCGGCTGCCAAAGCGGTAATGCTCCAGATCGCCCCGGATGTGGATGCCGTCGGCCAGCGCATGCTCGACACCAACGCCCAGAACCACCCCGGTCACGCGGTTGGTTTCCTCGATGCCAAGATCGACGCCGGTATGGCGCACGCTGCCACCTGCCGCGCCACCGGTGACAAAGAACAGGGTACGATCTGCCGCAACCCCCGCGCGCGCGCGGACCGAGGCAAGCGCGCGCAGGTCGGTGCGGATTTCACCCGTGGCACCGCCCAGATCGGTGCTGCCGCGCATGCGATGGCCGGAAAGATGCCCTTCGACGCCAAAGACCGTGTTGCCCTGCTGCCAGTTGTAGCCGGCAAAGCCGCCGATGCCGACGCCAGAGCCGTTGGGCCAGAACTGGGGGCTGGTGTTGGTGCTGTGCAGTGCCCGGCCAAAGGTCAGGCCGGTACCGACATACCCACCGCTCCAGTTATAGGCGGGGCTGGGCGCAGGCGCCGAGGGCGCCATCACCGGGGATTCGGCCGGGGTGGTTGTCAGGCTTCC
Organism: Pararhodobacter sp.; assembly: GCA_020832805.1. Lineage (GTDB taxonomy): Bacteria > Pseudomonadota > Alphaproteobacteria > Rhodobacterales > Rhodobacteraceae > Pararhodobacter. The sequence goes on along the minus strand of JAFIED010000040.1, from coordinate 6,332 downwards.
TGCAAATGCGGCGGTGCCGCCGAAACTCGCCAGGGCAGCGGCAAGAATGATACGCTTCATTTCGTTTCTCCATCGTTTTCGGCCCGGCGATGCCCCCTGAACCCTCATGGTCAGGCCATGTCAGCCGGACCGTCAATGCATCACATTGATGTCCCACGCCCGCGCCGTTGATGGCCGAGCCGCGCTGTGTAAGTGGGGCCAGGCCGGGCCAATGACAGAGCGCATCGCAGATACGTGAGGTAATGTGTTCTGCCGAGAGCATGCCGTTTGCCGTATCGGCAGACGGCATGCGTGCAACTTGCGCAAGGCAGTGCTTGCGCGGTGGGCCGCGTCGGACTACCTTTGTCACAACACCGAATGGAGGGCGGATCATGACGCCCGAGCGTCCCGCTGGCGCGGCGGCGCTACCGAAATCGTCGAGACCGGCCAGCCAACGGCCGCGGACTCCGGAACCGGCAGTGCTGAAGCGCCAGAATGGGCCCGATGGGCAGGCGCTGTATGCCGCGCTCGATCTGGGCACCAACAGTTGTCGCATGCTGATTGCGCGCCCCAATGGCGCGCAGTTTACCGTGGTCGACAGTTTCTCGCGCGCCGTCGAACTGGGCGCAGGGCTGGAACGCACGGGCCGGCTGGGCCATGTGCCCATGTCGCGCACTGTTCAGGCGCTGCGCATCTGCCGCCGCAAGCTTGAGGAGAACCGCGTGCGCCGCATGCGGCTGGTGGCCACCGAGGCCTGCCGCCGGGCGCACAACGCCGGTGAGTTCATCAAGAAGATCCAGCGCGAGACCGGCCTGAAACTGGAGATCATCCCCCCAGAGGAAGAGGCGCGCCTGGCGGTGATATCCTGCGCGCCACTGGTTGCGGCAAAGACCGAACAGTTGCTGGTCATCGACATTGGCGGCGGATCGACCGAACTGGTCTGGATCGACCTGTCGCGCGTGCCTCATCACGCCCGCCGTGCCGCCATGCTGGGTGTCCGGCTGGGGTTGCGGGGGGCCAATGACTGGCTGGACGATGCAACGGGGCCGCGCGTGATTGACTGGATCAGCGTGCCCCTGGGCGTGGCCACACTGCGCGAGCAGTTCAACGATGTCGATGACGATGCCGCACGCTTTGCGCTGATGAGCTGGCATTTCGAAGAGCAGTTGCACGATTTCTCGCCCTATCAGACACCCGCCCCCCGCGAGGGTTTCCAGATCATCGGCACTTCTGGTACCGTGACCACGGTGGCTGCGTCTTTTCTGGGGCTCAAGCGCTATGACCGCACCAAGGTTGATGGCTTGACCATGACATCGTCGCAGATCGACCGTGTCATACATGCCTATCTGGCGCTGGGCCCCGAGGGCCGGCGGCATGACCCCCGCATCGGGCGTGAACGGCACGGGTTGATCATGTCTGGCGCGGCGATCCTGCAGGCCTTGATGCGGGTCTGGCCAACCGATGTTATGTCAGTCGCCGACCGTGGCCTGCGCGAAGGGTTGCTTTATGCCCAGATGAGCGGTGATGGCGTGCTGGACGTGGAATAAGGCGAGGGTGAAAATGGCAGGCAGGGGCGGCCCCACGCGGGGTGGCGCAGGCAAGGGCGCAACCGGCAGAACCGGCGCACCATCGGGGCGCGGGGCACGCGATCTGCGCGTCAAGGTCAAGACGGCCAAGGGGCGCAAGATTTCGTCGACCCGCTGGCTGGAGCGTCAGTTGAACGACCCCTATGTCGCCCGGGCGCGGGCCGAGGGCTTTCGCGGCCGTGCCGCCTTCAAGCTGATCGAGCTTGACGACAGGTTCGGTTTTCTGAAGCCCGGTGTGCGCGTGGTCGATCTGGGTTGCGCACCCGGCGGCTGGCTGCAGGTGGCAGTTGACCGGGTCAACGCGCAGGGAAACCGAAAGGGCAAGCCGCAGGGCCGGGTGCTGGGCGTCGATCTGCAAGAGGTCGCGCCCCTTGCCGGTGCCGAGACGCATGTGCTGGATTTCCTTGACGAGGGCGCCGATGAACAGGTGCGCGCCTGGCTTGACGGGCGGGCCGATGTGGTGATGTCGGACATGGCAGCGTCATCCAGCGGGCATCGGCAGACCGACCATCTGCGCATTGTCACCCTGTGCGAAGCAGCCGCGATGTTCGCCTTTGACGTGCTCGAGGTGGGCGGCACCTTTCTGGCCAAGGTGCTGGCCGGGGGGGCAGAGGGCGACCTGCAGAAGCTGCTGAAACAGCGCTTTGAAAAGGTGCATAACGTCAAGCCGCCGGCCAGCCGGTCCGACAGCGCCGAAAAATATGTGGTTGCGCTGGGCTTTCGTGGGGCGCTTCCTGAATCAACGGCGCCAGAAGGCGAAAACGGCTCGGCCTGAACATGGGTGAAACAGGGCAGGGGGCTAGCGCGCGGGCAGATCGTTCAGAAAGCCAAGACTGCGCGCGATCACGGCCTCACTGGTGCCGGGCGCGCGGATGGCGCCGGTGATGACATGCTGGAACGGGTCTTCGGCATCGTCGATCACCTCTACCTCGGCCCGCGCACCCCAGCGTGTGACCACCCGGCGGGTGGCATCAGGGCGCACCACCCTGTCACGCTCGGCCAGAAAGACCAGCATCGGCACCTGTGCCGCGGCGTGATCGGCCCGCGCTGCCGCCTTTTGCGCCGCGCGAAGCGAAAACAGCGCCTGCGTCGGATAGCGCAGGGTCCAGAACTGTTCGTGTTCCGGGCTCATCGGCGCCCATGCCTTTTCCACCCCGGCCAGACGCGGCAACCAGACCGGCGCCCAGGGCAAGTCCAGCATCCAGGCCAGCGGGTTATTCAGCGCATAGTTGGGCGAGATCAGGATCAGCGCTGCAATATCCGCGCGCCATTCTGGTTCCAGCGCCGCCAGCGTGGCCAGCGACCCCCCGGTGGATGTACCGATCAGCACCAGCTTTTCGCCGATTGCGCGCCCGATGGCGATGGCTTCGGCCAGATCAAGCGCCCAGTCATGTAACCCGGCCTGTGCCAGCGCCGCCCCGTCGCGCCCGTGTCCGGCCAGCCGCGTGGTATGGAAATTGGCCCCCAGTGCCTGCGCTATCCGCTCCGGCACGGGCGCGATTTCCTGCCGGCTGGCAGAAAACCCGTGAATGTAGACTACGGCCAGGGGCGTGCGGCGGTTGGTGTCACCGGCCCAGTAAAGGGTCTTTTCGGTGCCGCGCCGCAGATCTGTCAGCAGGCTTTCGCGCGTGGCCAGCCAGTCATCCAGGGCCACGCCCCGCAGCACTGGCCCGGGGGGCGCACCCGGCCAGAACTGCCGGGGCCGCCCGGCATGGGCCAGCAGGCCCAGCCCGGCCAACGCCGCCATGAAAAGCGCACCCTGCACCCGTCAGACCGGCAGCGCGTCCAGTGTCTCGGCCAGCAAGGCCAGACACTCGGGGCTGGAAAACCTGTGGTCGGCATCCTTTACCAGCGTCAGACGCAAATGGGGGCTTTCGGCGTGTTCGAACAGACGCAGCGCCACAGAAGACGGCACGTCGGTATCGGCCGAACCCTGCAACAGCCGCACCGGAAAGGGCAGGGGCAAGGGGCTGCGCAGCACCAGGTGTTTGCGCCCGTCCTCGATCAGCCGGCGGGTGATGCGATAGGGATCGTCGCTGTAATCAGAGGGCAGGTCGACATGGCCCTGCGCGGTCAATGCCGCGCGCTGATCATCGGAAAAATCGTTCCACATGCCGTCTTCGGTGAAATCCGGTGCGGCGGCGATCCCCACCAGCGCGGCCACCCTTTCTGGCCGGGCGCGGGCCAGCAACAGCGCCATCCAGCCGCCCATGGAAGAACCCACCAGCACCTGCGGCCCCTGCGTCAGTGCATCAAGTGCGGCAATCGCATCTTCTGCCCAGTCGCCGATACACCCGTCCAGAAAGGCACCAGAGCTGGCGCCATGGCCGGAATAGTCGAACCGCAAGAAGGCACGACCGCGTTTTTCCGCCCATTCCTGCAGGAAAACGGCTTTTGTGCCCGTCATGTCAGACCGAAAGCCCCCCAGAAAGACAACCCCGGGCCCGGTGCCCGGCAGCCGGTGATAGGCAATGCTGCGTCCTTGTGCGGTCTGCAATGTCTGCGATGTGCTCACGCCATGTCTCCGGTCTCGTTCATCCCATGGGCCTCTCTGCCCGCCGCCCAAATCCATAACAGCACAGCGGTCCGGCGTCACCCTGCGCAGGCGGTCGGCCGGTGCCACAGCCTGCACGGCCTGTCCTGCCTCCGCCGGCTGGCAAAGGGGCTGTCATCCGCGACGATGACGCCGCCTTGACACGCCGGCGCGCCCGGCCCAGAACGCGCCGACACAACCCGCAACCGGGCGTTCCGTGGGCGCCAGACCGACGAGGAGAGCCAGATGGCCCAGATCACCCTTACCTTCCCCGATGGCAACCAGCGGGCCTTTCCCGCCGGCATCACCCCGGCCGAGGTCGCTGCCGATATCTCGAAATCGCTGGGCAAGAAGGCGATCTCGGCGCAGGTCGATGGCGCGCATTGGGATCTGCAATGGCCCATCGAACAGGATGCCGCCATCGCCATCAACACCATGGCCGATGACGCCTCGGCGCTGGAACTGATCCGCCATGACTTTGCCCATGTCATGGCCCGCGCGGTGCAGGAACTCTGGCCGGACGTAAAGGTCACCATCGGCCCAGTGATCAAGGACGGCTGGTATTACGATTTCGACCGCGCCGAGCCGTTTACGCCCGAAGACCTGGGCGCCATCGAAAAAAAGATGAAGGAAATCATCAATCTTCGTGACCCGGTGAAAACCGAGGTCTGGGACCGCGCGCGCGCACTGTCACATTACGAACAATCGGGCGAAAACTACAAGGTCGAACTGGTACAGGCCATCCCCGGCGACCAGCCGATCCGCATGTACTGGCACGGGCATTGGCAGGACCTGTGCCGCGGGCCCCATCTGCAGCATACGGGGCAGTTGCCCGCCGATGCCTTCAAGCTGATGGCGGTGGCCGGCGCCTATTGGCGCGGCGATTCCAGCCGCCCCATGCTGCAGCGCATCTACGGCACCGCGTTTCGCTCGCGCGAAGACCTGAAGGCGCATCTGACCAGGCTGGAGGAAGCCGCCAAACGCGACCACCGCAAGCTGGGGCGCGAGATGGGACTGTTCCATTTTCAGGAAGAAGCGCCGGGACAGATCTTCTGGCACCCCAATGGCTGGACCATCTACAGCACGCTGCAGGATTACATGCGCCGCCGCCAGCGCGCGGGCGGCTATGTCGAGGTGAACACGCCACAGGTCGTGTCCCGCGTGCTGTGGGAAAAGTCCGGCCACTGGGCCAATTATCAGGATCACATGTTCATCGTCGAGGTGGACGAGGAACACGCGCGCGAAAAGACCGTCAACGCGCTGAAGCCGATGAACTGCCCCTGCCATGTGCAGATCTTCAACCAAGGGCTGAAAAGCTATCGCGACCTGCCCCTGCGCATGGCCGAGTTCGGTGCCTGCAACCGCTACGAGCCCTCGGGCGCGCTGCACGGGCTGATGCGGGTGCGCGGCTTTACCCAGGATGATGCGCATATCTTCTGCACCGAAGACCAGATCGAGGCCGAGACCGAACGCTTCATCGGCTTCCTGCGCGCCATCTATGCCGATCTCGGGTTTCAGCAGTTCCGGATCAAATTTTCCGACAGGCCGGAAAAGCGCGCAGGGGCCGACGCGGTCTGGGACCGGGCCGAGGGCGCGCTGATGGCCGCCACGCGCGCGGCGGGCTGCGATTTCACGCTGAATCCGGGCGAAGGTGCTTTTTACGGGCCAAAGCTGGAATTCGTGCTGACCGATGCCATCGGGCGTGACTGGCAATGCGGCACATTGCAGGTGGATTTCGTCCTGCCCGAACGTCTGGATGCCAGCTATATCGGCCCCGATGGGGGCAAGCATCGCCCGGTCATGCTGCATCGCGCCGTTCTGGGCTCGTTCGAGCGTTTTCTGGGTATCCTGATCGAGAACCATGCCGGGCGCATGCCGTTATGGCTGGCGCCGGTGCAGGTCGTGGTGGCTTCGATCGTGTCCGAGGCCGATGATTTCGTCCACGAGACGGTGGCAACCCTGCGCGCGGCGGGCCTGCGCGCAGAAGCTGATACCCGGAATGAAAAGATCAACTACAAGGTGCGCGAGCACAGCCTCGCCAAGGTACCGGCGATCCTCGCCATCGGCGCGCGCGAAGTGGCCGAACGCACGGTTTCCCTGCGCCGCCTGGGCGATCCGCGCAGCCAGACCCTGGCGCTGGATACGGTCACCGCGCAGCTCGCGGCCGAGGCCACACCACCGGACCTGCGGACCGCCTGAAAGCCGCGCGTTCTGCCGCGCCCTTCATCTTGCCG
>JAFIED010000028.1 GCA_020832805.1 Pararhodobacter sp. | reverse complement strand
CCCGCGTGCTTATCAGCGGCACGCGCAAAGGCATCACGCCCTTGCTGGCGAAACTTCTGCGACGACGCAGCGCCATCGAGGCCGAGATCGGACACATGAAAACGGACGGCCGACTGACACGCTGCCCTCTCAAGGGCACTGGAGGAGATGCGATCTTCGCTGTTCTCTGCGCCTGCGGCCACAATATCCGCAAGATACTGGCCCATCTCAGGGCTATTTTGGCACTCATCATAGCAGCGCTCTTAGCCGCTATATGGCACCGTCCGACCAATCAGATCGAGCCACAAGCCGCTTGAGCAGGCAAAACACGTTGTTCAGGATGAACTCTTTAGTTCCCCGACCGATCTGCTGCGTCAGAAACGGTCCAGAAACCGCCCGTTGACCCAGCCAACCCCGCCCGGCAGCATGGCCGAGCGGACTTCGACCCAGACTGCTCCGCTGTTCAGCGTGCGGATGCGTCCGGTGATCTGGACATTGCGGGCATCGGGCGGGAACATCCCGACAATTCCATGCGACACCCCGGCACCCGATCGGATATTCAGCACGTCATTCGCAGCCACACCAACCACGCGATACATATGCTGATGCGCGGTGTGGTCCTTGAAGATGCTGCCCGGTGGTTCGGCGCTGACTGGGGGCGCGATGACAGGAGCCGACGCAACCTCTTCGCGCAGGAAACGCGCATTGACCCAGCCGCCGGTTCCGGGGATACGCGGATGCGAGATGTGATACCACAGCCCGCCATCGCCCGAGCGCCCCTGTGGCCCGGTCCAGACAATGCCGCCAGTCCCAGGCGGCAGGATGCCCACGATCCGGCTGCCGGGAACGCCCACACGGTCGCGCACATTCAGCACATCATCTGCCGCGACATTGACGACACGGTAGGTGACTTCGCTGGCCTTAACGGTGGTAAGGCTGGCGGCCAGCAGGGCCACGCAGGCAATCAGACTGGCTGCAATCGGAAATCGCAAAATGGTCATCGTCTTTCCCTTCCCTGTTGAAAATGCGTGTCGTCAGAACCCTTCGATCCGCAGCCCTTCGCGCCCGGCGACAGGGCTGATATCGGTAACTGGCGTGCCCGACAACGTCAGCGCGCGCAGGTTCTGCAAGCCCGCAAGGGGCGTCAGGTCATGCACTTCGGTCATGTCGATACGCAGCACGCCCAGATCGTGCAGCCCCGCCAGCGGTGACAAGTCGCTGACTTGGGTTTCATTGATCCACAGATGTTCCAGAGCCGTCATCCCCCGCAATGGGCCAAGGTCGGACACCTGCGTTTCCATCAGCGTCAGCCGTTCCAGCGCCTCAAGACCCGCCAGCGGCGCGATATCCGAAACCGGCGTGTCGATCAGGCTGAGATTGCGTAGCCCCGTCAGCCCTGCCAGCGGCCTGATATCAGCCACTTGCGAGGAAGCGAGGCTAAGGACTTCCAGATTGTGCAGCCCTGCCAATGCCTCGATCTGTGCTATCGGATTGCTGTACAGCTGAAGCTCGCGCAGCCCGGTCAGCCCGGCAAGCGGCCCAAGGTCGGTTATCGCATTGTGATGCAGGTGCAGTTCCTGCACCGCCTTCAGCCCTTCCAGAAAATCCAGCGCCTCGATCCCGGCGGAACTGGCCTGCAGCACCTCCAACGCTGGCAATCTGCCGATTGGCGACAGATCGGAGATTTCGGTGTCGCTGATCCACAGCGCCTGCAGTCCCGGCAACCCTGCCAGCGGCGCGATATCGGTGATGGCTGTGTCATTTATCATCAGCGTCTGAAGGCTGGCCGCACCCATCAGCGGTGACAGATCGGTGATGGCGGTCCCGCTGATCTGCAGGAAGACAAGATTCTCCAGATCGGCGATTTCGGGGGGCAGCGCGTCCAGATCGGACATACCGCTGAAATCGAGGATCGCGCCGAACTGGCTTTGCAGCGCGGCGGCAATCATCTCTTCTGCCTGTGCGCGGTCGCTTTCGGCAAGGGCTGTCATTGGCAAAGCGGCCAGACAGGCAGCGGGGATCAGGTGATGCAGTTTCATGGTGCTGTCAGGTCCATGAAGCGCATGTCATCGACTTCCATCAATTCCGCTTCAAGGCTGAACTGCACGGGGCTGCCATCCTCGAACGCGCCGTCCAGTGCCATTTCTGCGATCAGAAAATCGCCTTCATCCTGCGACAGCGTCACATCGCCTGCGCCCAGATTGATATTGCCCAGCACCTGTTCCGCGCCAGCATCATCGCGCCCGATGATCCGCCCCAGAAGCCGATAATGCGGGGCGTCGATCTGCTGCCCGTCCCTGATCGAGGCGAGCGGATAAGCGCCTTCCGGGCCTTCGGGACCATCCGCCGGGACGATGACAAGGCGCAGCGCACGTAGTTCATCGCTGTCCCCCCCATCCCCGCGCACGAAATGGCCGCTGCCGAACAGATCGGCCCCGGCCCCGATCGTGACTGTGCCGCGCAGCGGGAACTGATCGGTGGATGCGCGCGCGATGGCGCGCATTTCATCGCCCGGCATGTCGGGGATATGGCAAAATCCGATATCGACGACTTCAAAGACGAAATCGATCTGTTCAGCCAGCGGCGGGTCGTCGCTGCTCTGCGCGGGCAGTGCCAGCAGGGCACAGGCCGCAGCAGCGGAAAGGGGTTTGCATTGGGACATGGCTGGGATTCCCTTTTTTCCAAAATGGGGCTGTGTTGCGCACGGGGTTATTGCCGGTCGGGCCAGCGTTCTGCCGCGCTGGACCGGATGACATGATGCTGGCCCGGCCCGCCGAACGCCCCCAGCCGATACCAGACCGACATCGTTTCATCATCGCGCAGGCGGGTTGCGAAATAGCCGACTTCGGCCCCGGTATCCTGCCCCATCCCGACCTCGATGATGACCTCGATGAAGGGCGCGCCGGGCTCGTCCATCACCCGCGCCTCGATGGGATGCCAGCGCGCATCCCCGCCATCCGTCTCGGCCATCAAGGAGGTCAGCGCCAGCGCATCCAGCGCTGCCGGGGCCGATGGCGCGCCCTGCCACAATTCATCATAGGAGGGGCGGAAATCCGGCATCGCGATGCTGTCCTCGCTGCCCCAATCGGCCATATGCGGCACGATCGACTGGGCCATCTGGCAATGGAACCCCATGCAATCACCTTCCGGCGTGTCTATCTCGGCCCGCGCGGCCGACAGAATCACGGCGTCATTGCCGCGCAGTGGCCGCATAGCAAAGCGCCAGACCACATCCGGCCCTTCCCCGAAATGCGCGATATCGGCCGTGTTTTCCGCCCCATGCGCGGCGACTGTCGCCGCGTGGCGCGCCGGGCCAAGATTGAAGCGGCGCAACTCGATCAGCTCGACCAGATCGTAATACGCCGTGGGTGCGATTGTCGGTTCACCCATCCGATAGGTCAGGTGATAGCGGGCATGGGGCAGACGCCCGTCGATGGCCTGCAGCGCGACGATGCTTTTCGTCAGCGGCGACAGGCCGTGGCCGGGGGCAAGGGCACTGTCTGGGGCGTAATGCAGGATATTGGCGATGCTCTGTTCCAGCTTGTAGGTATCAAATACGTTCATCCCCGGTACATGGGTGAAGTTCTGGGCGACTTCCGCGTTGGTGGGCAACGCGTCAATCTGTTCCAGATAGGCGGCCTCGACCCAGGCCACGTTACCGTCCGGGGCATCGGGGTGAAGGATCTCCACCCATTCCGTGCCATCGCCCGAGTGCTGCGTTTCCCCGATGATGATGATCCTGGTCGCATCGGGCGGCAACATGCCGACAATGGGCGCATCGGGCGCAGGGCTGCTGCGCAGATACAGAACCTCGTTTGCGGCGATCCCGGTGACCTGATGATATTGCGCGGGGTCCAGCCTTTGCGGGCTGTGCGCGGGGGCGGGGTCTGCGGGCGCGGCCTGTGCCGGGCTGGCCGCCCCGGCAAGTGCGAGGAAGCGGGCATTGACCCAACCGGTCCCCCCCGGAAGGGCCGGATCGGCGATCTGCCACCATGTCCCGCCATCAGCACTTTGCGCGCTGTCGCCCGTGGGCGTGATGCCGGTCGCATTCGGGGGCAGCATTCCGGTGATCATGTTCTCTGTCCCCGGCCCACTGCGGACATTGAGCACATCATCGGCAGCCACACCCGTCACGGCATAGCCAGCGGCTGCAACCGGGGTCTGGGTTTGTGGCGCTGCTGTCACGGGCTGCGACGGCGCGGCACTTGGCGCGGCTGCCGCAGATGTATCAGCGGCAGGCTGCGTCGGTGCGGCAGGTTGGCTTGCCGGGGCCGGGGCCGGAGTGGCAGCCGCGGCCCATTGCGCCGGGGGTTGCGGGGCAGTGAAGACCTGAACCAGTTGCGGCGTGATCTGGTCACGATCGAGCAACTCGATCAGCAGGGCCAGCGCGGGCAGGCCCAGGGCTGCGATCTGCGCATGGATATCATCTGCCTGCGCCACGGTTGCGGCCTCGAGATTCTCTGACAGTTCCGCGATCTGAGCTTCTAGCGCGGCAAGCTGGTCCTCTTGCGCCTCGGCCTCGGCCTCCGCTTCAAGTTCGGGTTCTGCGGCCTCCAGTTCCGCCGCATCAACCACGCGCAGCGGCGCGCGCGCCATCAGGCGGCCTGTGCGATGCATATGTTCGGACCAGCTTGGATGCTGCTGGTTGAAGTGGAACCGGACCTCGTATTCCCCTGTGCTGGCCGGAGAAGTGCGGGTGAACAGGCCCGGCCCTTCGGCGTCTGAGACGAGATTGTTGCGACGCGTGTTTTCGCGGACAAGGTTTTCAGGGTCGCGATCCGCATCGACGATGACCAGATGGCCATCCATGACCGGGTTCATGTAGATTTCGAATTCTTCGCGCGTGCCAACCTGGTCTGGAACCTGAATATCGATATCGATATCGACCAGTTCGATCTCGCTGCGCGCCATCACCCGGCGATCCCAGTTTTGCCATCTGCGCAACCGGAGTTCATAGATTCCTGGCGTGTCCGCGGCGCGACGGTAGACTGTGGCCTCATCGCCGATTCTGTGCGTGTTGCGCCCGGAAGAACCGGTCAGGGCGTTGTCAGGCGAATTCGGATCAATGAGGATAAGATTGTCGAAATGGCGCCTGTCGTCGTAGGTTATTTCGACAGGGATCAGCGATCCGACAGGGGCAACCGTGGGGGCGCTGAAATACCCCCCCGGGCTGGACTGCACCGGGCCGAAAGCGACCTCGCTCAGAACCGTTCCTTCAAGTGGCTGCATCTGCGGGTGCGCCCCCGGAGGGTCAGCCCCGATCAGATCCAGAAGTTTTTCTTCTCCGCTGCTGCCGTCGAGGGCACTGACCTCTTCTGTCTGTGGTTCTACAGGCGACGCGCTCGCCGATGTTTGCTCTGGATCGCCGTTGGTTTCGGCGGTCTGAACGGTTTCGGTCTCGGTTGCGGGCTCCGGGTCGGGCGCATCCGCGTCAGCCAGGTCCGCGGCAAGCGCTGGCTTGATGACGGTGTCGGCAATCTCGGGGTCGATGAGTCCCTCCGGCAGCCTCCTCTGATTGGCCAGGCTCCCGGCAAGCGCAGAGGCTGCGGTCTCGGGGTCATCGTCATCGATCTCGAACACATGCTGCACCTGACCGATGTCATCATCGGCCCCGCGCTCTTCGAGCAGCAGCGTGAAATTGATAAAGTGTCCGCGCAGCGACGGGGAAGGACGTATCCGCGTTCTCAGGAACAGGACCTCGTTTTCGAAGGACGTCGTCTCGGTGGCGAGCGGGATTTCGCCCCTCCAATTCTCGCCCGTGCCGGTGTCAAGGTCTTTGGTCCTCCACTCTCCGACCAAGCTCGCGGAGTCGGGTATCCACGAGGGCAGCCCTTCGCCAGCCTGCAGGGCATATCGGCACACGGTTACTGTGATGTTGGTCGTGCTGGCCGCCTGAAAGAGGATTAGCGGTTGCTGCCCCGCCGGAACTGGGCGAAGTGTCCAGAATTTCTTGCGATTCCCCTGACGGAGTGTCGTCCTGATGACGTCGTCCCAGCCGGCCCAGTTCATGAAAGGTGTGTCGTGCTCGTCGAACGGGCAATCACCGTCGGCCAGCGCTGCCCCCGGCGTGGCTGCGATCCAGCACGCCACCAGCGCGGTTCCCAAGCGCCGGACGGTCGCTGCGCGGCGCCTGCCAGCGGGGCGCGAAAATGAAAGTACTGGGGTCATGTCAGCCTCCTGTCGCGGATTGAGGGGCAGACTCGTCAGTGCGGGCGGTCTGCATCAGGTCCTGCCCCATGGTTACGAAAATCGAGATCTGATTGGGATCGCTCAGCGCCTCGCGCAGATACAGCATCATCCCGAAGTCATCTATCACCAGCCGCGCCGGGTTTGTCGTCAGGTTGATAGCCGACCAGCGCGTCAGCAGACGGGCGATTTCGGCCACATCGAAACGTGCATTCGGGTCGCGTGTTGCCAGAACAGTGATCGTGTTGCCGCCCGGCACGGGCTGGCGCGACAGCGCGTCAAGGTCGCGCTGATGGGTTTTGCCCAGCATGTCGCGCAATTCCTGCC
>JAFIED010000025.1 GCA_020832805.1 Pararhodobacter sp. | reverse complement strand
TTCCCATCACGCCATGGCCGCGGCCGGCAACCGACCCCCCCCCCGGCCCGTCGTGGCCCACCGGGGGGCGCGCCGGGTCCGGGCGGAAGAAGGCACCTTTTTCTTCCCAGATCAGCTTGCCCCCGCAATGCGACCACAGATGCACCACCGGCGACCAACCACCAGACATGGCCACCGCGTCGCAATGAATGCGCTCGCTCGCCGTGGCGCCGTCGTCATGCTGTGCGCACAGCTCCACCGCCGTGACCCGCTTGCCCCCTTCGACCTGACGGATGGCGGTGCCCGGCACCACGCGGATACCCAGCGCCCGCGCGGCCTCGGGCAGGGCGCCGCTGGCATAGGGGCGCGCATCGATGACGGCGCGCACCGAGACACCGGCGCGGTTCAAGGCAATGGCCGTGCGATAGGCGTCGTCATTATTGGTGACGACAACCACGCGCCTGCCCGGCGCCACGGCCCAGTTAACCAGATAATCGCGCATGGCCGATGCCAGCATCACACCGGGAATATCGTTGCCGGCAAAGGAAAGCGGCCGCTCTATGGCGCCGGTGGCGGTGATTGTGTGTGTGGCCCGGATGCGCCACAGCCGCTGGCGGGGCTTGTCGGCGCCGGGTTCATGGTCAGCCAGCCGCTGGGCGGCCAGCGCATAGCCATGATCATGCAGACCCACAACCTGGGTACGGTTCAGCACCGTGGCATTGGGCATCGCACGCAGGGCGGCAAGCTGACCCTGTACCCAGTCACCGGCGGGCAGGCCATCGATTGCCACACCATCGACCGGGGCCCGCCCGCCCCAATGCATGGCCTGTTCGCACAGGATCACGCGCTGTCCGGCATCGGCGGCTGCACGCGCCGCGGTCAGCCCGGCGATACCGCCACCAATCACCAGCAGATCGGCAAAGGCATAGATCTGCTCATAGCGATCCGCATCTTCGGTCTCGGCATCGGGCGCACGGCCAAGGCCCGCAGATTGCCGGATGAAGGGTTCGTAGATGTGTTTCCAGAAAGGGCGCGGATGGATGAACATCTTGTAATAGAACCCGGCCGTCAGGAACCGGGCGAAGGCATTGTTCACCGCGCCGATATCGTGTTCCAGGCTGGGCCAGTGATTCTGGCTGGTGACCTTTGCACCGGCAAAAAGTTCGGTCGTGGTGGCGCGCTGGTTCGGCTCGAACCGCTGTCCTTCGCCCAGGCCGAACAGGGCGTTCGGTTCCTCTACACCGGCGGCGACCACCCCGCGCGGGCGGTGGTACTTGAACGACCGCCCCATCAGCATCTGATCGTTCGCCAACAGCGCCGATGCCAGCGTATCGCCCGCATGACCCTGTACCCGGCGGCCGTTGAAGGTAAAGTCCAGCCGCCGTGACCGATCGATCAGGCGCCCCCCTGTTGGCAGACGATGGCTCATGCCCAGCCCTCCCATTCAGGCCGGCGGGCCTTGATCCGCTCCACAACCTCGGGCGGCGGCTCGGTGGTCTGGGCCGGATATGTGGCAAAAACCTCCAGCGTGACGGTACAGCGCGCGGCGATGAACCACTTTCCACAGCCATAGGCATGGCGCCAGCGTTCGAAATGCACGCCGCGCGGGTTCTTTCGGTTGAACATGTAGCCCTCATATTCGGCGTCGGTCGCACCGGGGCCAAAGCGTTTCAGATGCGCCTCGCCGCCGCCGTGGAATTCGGTTTCCTCGGCAGTGACGCCGCAGCAGGGGCAGGTAAGAATCAGCATGGCGCGGCCCTTGTGATCAGGCGAGAGGGAAGCGCGCGCGAACGCACGCCGGGCGGAGCCGTCAAGGCGCCGCATCCCGCAGTGAGCAGAAGAGCAAGGCCTGACGGCGTTTCAGTCGATGTCGATGAAAATGGCCTGAGGCGCGGGCATGGGGCTGTCCGAAAGCCCGCCATCAAAAAGCGCCAGCACCAGCAGGACCAGCGCCAGGGCCGAACCGATGCCGAAGCCCAGCCCGGCAAATGCCGCGCGGCGCGCTTGCAGCCAATCCAGGATCCGTCGGGGGGAAACGGCGCGCATGTCGGTACCTCAGCCTCTGCCTGATGCAGAGTTAGGTGCGCACAGCCGGAAAGGAAAGGGCGCGCTCCATCGCTATCCGTCCTGCCGGCAACCAACTGCCAGCGCGGGGCGATCATTACATGAGCGGGGCCGGCCGCCATGCGACGCCCGGCCCCGGAAAGAGGAACCAACCAGCCTGTGTGTGCATCAGTCGGCAGGAGCCGGAACAGGCGCCGGCTCTGCAGGAGCGGTGTCTGCCGGTGCCGGGGCGGCCGGCGCAGCATCAGGGGCCGGCGCGCCGTCGTCTGTGGCAGGGGCCATCCCATCACCGGTGACGGGGGCTGCAGGCTGCCCTTCGACAGCGGCAGGGGGCGCCCCGTCAACGGCTGCCGGGCTGGTTGTGACCGGCTCTCCGGTGCGGAACGTGCCGCTGAACAGCAGGAACAGCACGATGACGGCAACGACCACGCCGCCCACGATGAACGCCATCGAATTACCGCGTTGAGGCGGCACGCGGTGGATATGCAGATGGGGGTCGTGCGGCGGTCTTGGGTCGGTGGTGCCGCGGGTGTGGTTGTCTGTATTGTACGCCATGTTCGTGTCTCCGTTGCGGAAGCATTCGAAGACACAACTGCCAGCCCGTACCCCGCGTTCCCGCGATACGCGCGCAGCAGGCAGGTTTTGGCCGATGACCTTGCA
This sequence comes from Pararhodobacter sp., assembly GCA_020832805.1. Taxonomy (GTDB): domain Bacteria; phylum Pseudomonadota; class Alphaproteobacteria; order Rhodobacterales; family Rhodobacteraceae; genus Pararhodobacter. Next base: position 20,445 of record JAFIED010000025.1, on the reverse strand, counting down.
GCGGACAGCCGGTTGCCGGCCGCCCTTGCCCGGTACCTGGCCGGGCCCTGCGGAGAAAACAGCGGCATGCAGACAGTCAATGCGCCACCCCCGCCGCCACGCTTTCGTCGATGAAGCGGCCCTCGCGGAAGCGGGTCAGGCTGAATGCCTCGGCCAGGGGCGCATGGCCCTTTGCCATCAGTTCCGCCATTGCCCAACCCGAACCAGGGATCGCCTTGAACCCCCCGGTGCCCCAGCCGCAGTTGATGAAACAGCCGTCCAGCGGGGTTTTCGAGATGATGGGCGAGCGGTCGCCGGTCATGTCGACGATCCCCCCCCACTGGCGCAGCATCTTCAGCCGCGACAGCATGGGAAAGGTCTCGACCAGCGCACGCACCGTCTCCTCGATATGGTGCCAGGAACCGCGCTGGGTGTAGTTGTTATACTGATCCGCCCCGCCGCCGATGACCATTTCGCCCTTGTCGGACTGGCTCATGTAGCCGTGTACGGTATTGGCCATGACCACCACATCCATGCAGGGCTTGATCGGTTCCGACACCAGCGCCTGCAGCGCCACCGATTCGACCGGCAGCCGAAAGCCCGCCATATCGGCCAGCGCGCCGGAATGCCCGGCCACCACGATGCCCAGCTTGTCGCAGCCAATGGTGCCCTGTGTGGTGTTCACCGCTGTCACCTGACCGCCCACGGCCTCTATTCCGGTCACGGCACAGTTCTGGATGATATCCATGCCCATGGCCGAACAGGCCCGCGCATAACCCCAGGCCACCGCATCATGCCGCGCCGTCCCGCCGCGCGGTTGCCACAACGCCCCCAGAACCGGATAGCGCGGCCCTTCCAGCCGGATGATGGGCACCAGTTTCTTGACCTCGCGCGGCGAGATGAATCGGGTTTCCACCCCCTGCAGCGCGTTGGCGCGTTCGGTGCGCAGATAGCCGCGTACCTCGTGCTCGGTCTGGGCCAGCATCATCACACCGCGGGGGCTGAACATGATGTTGTAGTTCAGGTCCTGGCTCAGCGTTTCGTACAATGCGCGCGATTTCTCGTAGATCGCGGCAGACGGGTCCTGCAGATAGTTCGAGCGGATGATGGTGGTGTTGCGCCCCGTATTGCCGCCGCCCAGCCAGCCCTTGTCCAGCACCGCAACATTGGTGATGCCGAAATTCTTGCCCAGGTAATAGGCGGTGGCCAGGCCGTGCCCGCCCGCACCCACGATGACCACCTGATAGCGGTCACGCGGCAGCGGCGAGGCCCATGCACGTTCCCAGCCAGCATGCTGGCGAAACGCTTCGCGGGCGATGGCAAAGACCGAATAGCGCTTCATGGTCTGGTCCCCTGTTCGGTGGCTGGCTGGCCCGTTGCACCGGTCATGGTATGACACGCCCCGAAACCCGCGCCTGCAAGCGGCATGCGCGCGGCAAAAACCGACATCACCCCCGGGGCGCGGCGCTGGGTCGCACCACAGCGGCATGTCTCGCCGCGAATTGAGCGCGCTGGCGCTTTCACCACGCCGGCGAAAGCGCTAGACGAGGGCAAGACTTGGAGAGGCAGCATGAATATCTGGTCCTTCTGGCTACCCTCGGCCCTGATAACCCTGATGGTTGTTACCGTCATTGCACTGGGTTTCCTGCGGGGCGCCCGCCTGCGTGCCGAAGCACAGGCACAAGGCACACAGGATGCGGGGGGCAGCACTGGCCGGCGCGAACTGCGCATCTACGCCGATCAGTTGCGCGAGATCGAGAGCGACCTGAAGCGCGGACTGGTCACCGAGGAAGAGGTCGAGCGCCTGCGCACCGAGATTTCGCGCCGTTTGCTGGAAGCCGACCGCGCCAAACGCCGTGACGTAGCCAAAGCCTCGCCCGGCATGCGGCTGGTCGGTCTGGCCCTGCTGCCGGTGACGGTGGTGTTTGCCGTACTGCTTTATGCAACCGCAGGTGCCCCGCACCTGCCTGACAGGCCGCTGGCCCAACGCCATGCCGAGGCGGCGCAGCTGCGCGCCGAACGGCCGCGCCAGGACGAGCTGGAAGCCGCATGGGCCGCGAACCCGAACCGCCCTGAGCCCCCCGCAGCAGAACCCGAGATGATGGCGCTGATCGAACAGTTGCGCACGGCGATGGCGACACGCCCGCTTGACCTGCAGGGTCACCAGTTGCTGGCGCGCAACGAGGCGGGCATCGGCAACCATGCCGGCGCCGCCGCCGCGCAGGCCCGCGTGATCGAGTTGAAGGGCGATCAGGCCACCACCGCCGACCATGTCCTTCTGGCCGAGGCGATGATCTTTGCCGCCGGCGGGCTGGTCTCGCCCGAGGCTGAACGGGTGCTGGAAACGATCCTGCGGCGCGACCCCGACAATCAGCCCGCGCGCTATTACACCGGGCTGATGTTCGCCCAGACCGAACGGCCGGACCTGACCTTCCAGATCTGGCGCCAGCTGCTGATCGACAGTCACCCCCAGGCGCCATGGGTACCGCATCTGCGCGAAACGCTGGAAGAGCTGGCCGAGATCGCCGGCGTGACCCGCTACACCCTGCCCCCGATCGAAGCGCAGGGCGCGCGCGGGCCCAGCGCCGCCGACATGGCCGCAGCGATGGAACTGGACGAGGACGCGCGCGCCGAAATGATCGGAGGCATGGTCGAGGGTTTGTCGGCGCGTCTGGCAACGCAGGGCGGCACCGCCGATGAATGGGCACGGCTGATCGTGGCACTGGGTGTGCTGGGCCAGACCGACCGGGCCCGCGCAATCTGGAGCGAGGCACGTACCGTCTTTGCCGACCGGGCCGAGGAAATGGCACTGATCGATCAGGCGGCGCGTGGCGTCGGCTTTCTGGAATAGGCCGCCAGATGGCCGTTCAGGACAGTGTCGCCGCATTCATCATGGAGCTTGCGCCAGCTGGCCCGCTGATGGGTCTGGATCTGGGCGAAAAGACCATCGGCATTGCCATGTCCGACAGCCGGCGCATTGTGGCTTCACCCCTTGAAACGCTGCGCCGGCGCAAGTTCGGGCTGGATGCGGCGGTACTGCTGGATCGCGCCGGGGCACGCGGCGTGGCCGGGATCGTGCTGGGGTTGCCGCTTAACATGGACGGCAGCGAAGGGCCGCGCTGCCAGTCGACCCGCGCCTTTGCCCGCAACCTGTCCGGCCTGACAGACCTGCCCATCGGCTTTTGGGACGAGCGGCTGTCAACCGTGGCGGCGGAACGCGCGCTGATCGAGGCCGACACCTCGCGCCGGCGCCGCGCTCAGGTAATCGACCATGTGGCGGCCGCCTATATCCTGCAGGGGTTTCTTGACCGGATGGCAACGTTACATTCCTGATCCGCCGCCCGACGGATATGTGCCCTGGCTCTGGACGCGCCACACATGACGGTTATATCCGCGCAGGCATCGCGGTTCGGAATCGACGTCAGGAAAAAGGGGCCGGGCATGGGCAGGCAGGACAACGGGCAGGAAAAGGCCCGTATCTGGCAACGCGACGAGATAGAAAGCCCCTGCGTGCAGATATGCGTGATTCACCCCGAGTCGCGCATCTGTACCGGCTGTTATCGTACCATCGATGAAATCACCGCCTGGTCCCGCCTGACACCCCAGGCACGGCGCGCCGTCATGGCTGACCTGCCCGGCCGCGCCGGCCTGCTGCGTCAGCGGCGCGGCGGACGCGCCGCGCGCCTTGGCACGGCGTCGGGCAACGAACCATCCTGACCCGCACGGCAAAAGCCGCCGCATCCGACCGGCAACGGGGGGCTTGCCTCAATTGCCCAGAATACCGCCCAGAATATCGCGGATGGCATCGCCCAGGGTGCCGCCGGGCTGATCTGGTGGGCGGTCATCACGCCGAGGGCTTTGGCTGCTGGGCGGCTCCAGCGCCGGACGCTCGGGCTCGATCATCGGCAACGGTCGCAGCGGGGTGCCGCGATGCACGCGCACCATGGTTTCGCGCCAGATTTCAGCGGGCAAACCACCGCCAGTAACGCCGACAAGGGGGGTGTTGTCGTCGTTGCCCATCCATACACCAACCACATAATCGGCGGTGAAGCCCACGAACCACGCATCGCGGGCCGCCTGTGTGGTGCCGGTCTTGCCCGCCGCCTGCCGCCCGTCAGGCAGCCTTGCGCGCCGGCCGGTGCCATAGGGCGCCTCAAGCACCTGCGCCATCATCCAGGTCAGGCGCATCGCCGCTTCTTCAGAGATCACCCGCTCGGCGATACCGCCGCCGATGCCCATCAGCGGCTCGCGTTCACCCGCCAGCGACAAGGCGGTAAAGCCATAGGGCCGCACCGACGAGCCGCCATTCAGGATACCGGCATAGGCCGCGGTCATTTCCAGCAATGTTGCTTCTGACGATCCCAGCGCCAGCGCCGGCCCCTCGGCAAGATCCGAATTCAGGCCAAAGGCGTTGGCCGCGCGGCGTACGTCAGCCCGCCCCATTGCCTCGGATATGCGCACGGCCGGAATGTTCTGTGACCGCGCGAATGCCTCCGAGATGGTCATCATCCCGCGAAATTCGTTGGTATAGTTGCGCGGGCTCCAGGGACCAGAGCCGCGGATGTTCAGGGTCAGCGGCTCATCCTCGACCATGTCGAAGGGCTCGTACCCCAGTTCCATCGCCAGGGCATAGACAAAGGGCTTGAAAGCCGATCCGGTCTGCCGCTGTGCCTGCGTGGCACGGTTGAACCCCCCGGGCACATAGCGGCGCCCCCCCACCATCGCGCGCACCGCACCATCGGCAGACATGACAATGATCGCTGCCTCGGCCTCTGAATCCGAGCGCACCCGCTCTTCGAAGACATGCGCCAGCGCCTCTTCGGCCGCCGTCTGCAGGCGCTGGTCCAGCGTGGACTGGATGATCACATCCTCGGTGGTTTCCCTGGTCAGAAACGCCGGGCCGGACTGCATGATCCAGTCGGCAAAGAAACCGCCCGCGCGGGATTCGGCGGCCTGTGACAGGGTGGCGGGATAGGCGCGGGCCTCGGCGATCTCTGCCTCGTTCAGGAAGCCCTCGCGCGCCATCAGGCCGATCACCACATTGGCGCGGTCCTGTGCGCGGCGCAGGTTTCGGGTTGGCGCATACAGCGAAGGGGCCACCAGCAGCCCGGCGAGCATGGCCGCCTCGGCCGGGCCGACCTCGGCCGCCGAGCGGCCGAAATAGCGCTGCGCCGCAGCCTCGAACCCGCGCGCACCGGCCCCCAGAAAGGCGCGGTTCATGTAGATGGTCAGGATTTCCGGCTTGGAATACCGCAACTCCAGCGCAAAGGCATAGGGCAGTTCCTGCAGCTTGCGCCAGACCGTGCCGCGGCGGCAATCTGCCTCGTACTCGGCCTCGCTGGCCCATTCGTTGGGGTCAAATGCCCGGCCCAGGCACAAAAGCTTGGCGACCTGCTGCGTGATGGTTGACCCGCCCGCACCGGAAAAGGGCCCCCGCCCCGCCGCCATGTTGGACCGTATCGCACCGGCAACACCGCGCGGGCTGACGCCGAAATGCCACCAGAAACGGCGATCTTCCGTGGCGATGATGGCATCGCGCAGAAAGGGTGACACGGTCTCTGTGGTGATGACCCCGCCAAAGGATTCGCCGCGCCAGGCAAACACCTGCCCATCGGCATCGATCATGGTAACCGACCCGCGTGCGCGCCCATCCAGAAGTTCGGGCAGATCGGGCAAGGTGGTGTAGAAATAGAATGTCGCGCCGCCCAGCAGCAGGGCCAGAACGGCCGTCATGCGCCACAAGGTGCCCCAGACCACGCGCCATATCAGGCGCACGAGCCCCCCAATGGCGCGAGTAAGGAAATTTCCCTTGCGCGGCGCGCGCTTCGGCTTGCCTGACGCCGCGCGCCCGGCAGCGGGCGCGCCCTGCTGCGTGCGCCGCTCGGCCACAAGAGGGGTCCGCCGGTTACCTGAACTGCCCATACCTATTTATCGTTCTTACCACTACCTGCAGCCGCAGCATAACCCGCATGCAGCGGTTTGTGGAGAGCATGAAGCAGGCGATTCGATTTCGTTACTTGCACAATAATTAATCATCGACCCCTTAAAGTGCAAAATTTCAGCATTTGTTTCGGATTCATCATGCTGCAAGGCAGCGTGCGCCGTTGCGCTTTGCCCCCAATCCCGGACGTGATTGCAGCAGGTCGCCGGACGGGCGCCCGCCACGAAAACACGACAAGTCAGATGCGGCGCAAACGTATCGAAGGGGGCAAGACGTGAAATACATCGTTGCAACGATCAAACCGTTCAAGCTGGAGGAGGTTCGCGAAGCGCTGACCGCCATCGGCGTGCGCGGCATGATGGTCACTGAAATCAAAGGCTTCGGCGCACAGTCAGGGCATACCGAAATCTATCGCGGCGCGGAATACGCCGTGAATTTCGTGCCGAAGGTCAAGCTGGAAATCGCTGTGGCCGACAGCATGGCCGAACAGGTCGTCGATACACTCGCCAAGACCGCGCGCACCGGCAAGATCGGTGATGGCAAGATTTTCGTTCTGGATCTGGAAGCGGCAACGCGCGTGCGCACCGGCGAGGCCGGCGACGAAGCGCTTTGATCTGCACAAACAACAAGGGTTCGATGAAGATGAAACTTAAACATGCCCTACTGGCCACAAGCGTGGCGCTGATGGCGCCGCTTGTGGCCCATGCCCAGGATGCCGAGGAAACCGTCGCAGCCGGCACGGACGTCAGCGAGGCGCTGGCCGCCGTCGCCGCGCTGGCCACCGAACAGGCCTTTGTGTTCAACACGCTGCTGTTCATCATCAGCGGCATTCTGGTGTTCTGGATGGCCGCAGGCTTTGCCATGCTGGAAGCTGGTTTCGTGCGCTCCAAGAACGTGACGACGCAGTTGACCAAGAACATCGGCCTCTTTGCGCTTGCCGGGTTCCTGTACTACCTGATCGGCTTCAACCTGATGTACCCGGGCGATGGCTGGCTCATCGAAGGCTGGATCGGCGCCATCGGCACCGCGGTGCTGGAGCCCGTCAGCGCCACGCTGGACCAGATCGACGATATCGAATACGCCTCGATCGGGTCGGATTTCTTTTTCCAGCTGATGTTCTGCGCGACCACCGCCTCGATTGTCTCGGGGGCGCTTGCCGAGCGCATGAAGCTGAACGCCTTTTTCGTGTTCGTCATCATCCTGACGGCGCTGATCTACCCGATCCAGGCCTCCTGGACCTGGGGCGAAGGCTGGCTGGATGACATGGGCTTTGCCGATTTTGCAGGCTCGACCATCGTGCATTCGGTGGGTGGCTGGGCCGCGCTGACCGGCGCCATCATCCTGGGCGCGCGGCGCGGCAAGTACGGTCCCGATGGCAAGGTAAACCCGATCCCGGGGTCGAACCTGGCCCTTGCCACGCTGGGTGTGTTCATCCTGTGGATGGGCTGGTTCGGCTTCAACGGCGGGTCGGAACTGGCCATGGGCACGGCCGATGCGGTGGCCAATGTCAGCCGCGTGATGGCCAACACCAATGCCGCTGCCGCCGGCGGTGTGATCGCCGCGCTGATCCTGACCACGGTGCTGTACGGCAAGGCCGACCTGACGCTGATGCTGAACGGCGCCCTGGGCGGTCTGGTGGCCATCACGGCCGAGCCGCTGGAGCCCAGCCTGGGCCTGGCCACGATCATCGGCGCGATCGGCGGTATCATCGTCGTGGTGACCGTGCCGCTGCTGGACAAGCTGAAGATCGACGATGTGGTCGGCGCCGTGCCGGTGCACCTGTTCGCCGGCATCTGGGGCACCATTGCGGTGGTGCTGTCGAATGGCGATGCCAGCCTGAGCGTGCAGTTGATCGGCATCGTCGCCATCGGCGCCTTTGCCATCGTCACATCGGCTGTGGTGTGGTTCATCCTGAAAGCCGTCATGGGCATTCGCGTCAGCGAGGAAGACGAGGTGACCGGCCTGGACAAGACCGAACTGGGCATGGAAGCCTATCCGGACTTCACCCGCGGCTGATCCCGCCTACGCGGAGTCCTGCCGGCGCATCTGCCAAACCCGGGGCGCCGTTTCCTTTGGTGCTTCCGTTTTCGTCTTTGTACCAGACCGACATCGCGCTAAGCATTGAGCAGGGAACAGGGGGGCAACGGAATGGAAGTCGATTACGTCATCGTCGGCGGCGGCTCTGCCGGTTGTGTGCTGGCCAACCGGTTATCCGAAAACCCCGAAACGACCGTTTGCCTGATCGAGGCCGGCGGATCGGGGCGCGACTTTCTGGTGCGCGCACCGGCGATGGTGGCCATGATGATCTCGGGCCGGCCGAAGATCAACAACTGGGCACTATGGACCACACCGCAACCGGGCCTGAACGGCCGGCGCGGGTTTCAGCCACGCGGGCGCGGGCTGGGTGGTTCTTCCGCCATCAACGCCATGCTTTATGTCCGCGGCCATCCCTCTGACTATGACGCCTGGGCAGAGGCCGGCGCCGAAGGCTGGGACTGGCAAGCCGTTCTGCCCTATTTCCTGCGTGCCGAGGGCAACGCGCGCGGCTTCTCGGCGCTGCACGGCGCCGACGGGCCGCTGCAGGTGTCTGACCAGCGCAGACCCGCCCCCATCACCCGCGCCTTTATCGAGGCCTGCGCCGAGAACCAGATCGCGGTGAACGATGACTTCAACGGCCCCGTGCAAGAGGGGGCGGGCCTGTTTCAGGTCACCCAGTTTCACAGCGGGCCGCGCAAGGGGCAGCGCTGTTCGGCGGCTGCGGCCTATGTGCACCCGGTCATGTCCCGGCCCAACCTGACCGTCATTACCCATGCCCGCGCCGAGCGGCTGACGCTGGAGGGAAAGCGCGCCAGCGGGGTGATGATCCGCCGCCGCGGGCGCCGCCAGCATATCCGCGCGCGGTACGAGGTCATCGTGTCGGCCGGCGCCTTTGGTTCGCCGCAACTGCTGATGCTGTCAGGCATCGGTCCGGCCGATGAGTTGCGCACGCATGGTATTGCGGTGGTGCATGATCTGCCCGGCGTCGGCCAGAACCTGCAGGACCATCTGGACTATATCATCACCTATGCCTCGCGCCGCGCCGATGTGGTGGGGCTGAACCCGGCCGGACTGATGCGCCTGACCCGCGCGGGGCTGGACTGGCGGCGCACCGGCGAGGGGCTTTTCGCCTCGCCCATGGCCGAGGGCTGCGCCTTTCTGCGTTCTGACCCTGCGCTGGGCAAGCCCGACCTGCAGTTTCATTTCGTCATCGGCATCGTTGACCAGCACATGCGCAAGCTGCACATGACCAACGGTTATTCCTGCCATGTCTGCCTGCTGCGTCCTCAGTCGCGCGGCAGCGTCGGCCTGCAAAGCGGCAATCCGGCGGCGGCACCCCGGATCGACCCCGCCTATCTGTCGGACCCGCGCGATCTGCCCGCGCTGATGCGGGGCGCCCGGATCATGGAAAGCGTGCTGGAAAGCCCCGCGCTGACCCCGTGGCGCGGGCGGCGCCTTTATCCGCATGACGGGTCCGACAAGGCGCTTGAAGCCGATATCCGCGCACGCGCAGACACCATCTATCACCCCGTCGGCACCTGTCGCATAGGGCAGGACGCCATGGCCGTCACTGACCCGAACCTGCGGGTGCATGGTGTCGAGGGGTTGCGGGTGGTCGATGCCAGCGTCATGCCCAGCCTGATCGGCGGCAATACCAATGCGCCGACGATCATGATCGCCGAACGTGCCGCCGACCTGATCCTGGCATCGGCGGATGCGCGCCGGTCACCCTTGCGAAATGCGGACATGCCCTTAGCTGCAGGGCAGTAGCAACTGGAGCAAGCGCATGATCCGCATCGCCGCACTAACCTGTGCCCTGGCAATGGCCTCGGCCCCGCTGATGGCACAATCGGCCCCTCCTGACGGTGCCATCCCGCTATCGCAGATTGTCAGCCAGATAGAAGCGGCCGAGGGGTTTCGCTTTGTCGACGAAATCGAGTGGGACGACGACGGCTATTGGGAGATCGAGTACGTCACCACCGACGGTCAGGAGATCAAGGTCAGAATCGACCCCATGACCGGCGCAATCCGGCGCTGACCGGCACCCCTTGCCACGGTACCGCAGCCGGCCCCGGTGGCTGTCACCGAAGTGACAGCCCTTTTGCGCGAAAAAGCTCTTCGGCGATGATCAGCTTGCGCACCTCGTTCGTGCCGCCACCCAGCGATGCAATCCGCGCGTTGCGGTAATGGCGGTTGACCTCGGTCTCCCACACAAAGCCCGAGCCGCCGTGAATCTGCACCGCCCGGTCGGTGACATAGGCAATCATGTCGGCACCAAACAGGCAGGAGGCGGCGCAGAGCTTGTGAATCTCGCCGCGCCCGCCCTCGCCGCGCGCCAGCGCGTCGCAGGCCGCCAGCGCGCGGTAGGAATAGGTGCGCGCGGCCTCGATCTGGGTATACATGTCTGCCAGCATGGCCTGCACCATCTGGAAGCTGCCAATGGGCCGGCCAAACTGTTTGCGGGTGGCGGCATATTCCAGCGACAGATCAAGGCAGCGCTGTGCGGCACCGATGTAAGGCAGGCCCAGAAAGGCGCGCTCGATGTCCAGCCCGCTCATCACGATGCCCACCCCGCCGTTTTCCGTGCCCAGCAGGTTGCGCGCCGGCACGCGCACGTCCTCGAACACCAGCTCGCCCGTTGGGCAGCCGCGCCAGCCCATTTTCTTCAGGGTCTGCGCAACCGAGAAACCGGGCGTGTCGGTATCGACGATGAACGCCGAAATGCCCTTGGCGCCGCGGTCAGGCGCGGTCTTGGCATAGGTCAGCACCACATCGGCGATCGGCCCGTTCGAAATGAACATCTTGCGCCCGTTCAGCACATAGTCGTCGCCATCGCGCGTGGCCCGCAGTGCCATCGACCCCAAGGCATCAGACCCGGCGCCCGGCTCGGTCAGGCCCAGCGCGCCTATCTTGCGCCCGGCGCACAGGTCCGGAATGTATCGCGCGATCTGTTCGTCGGTGCCGTTGCGCAAGATGTTGTTCAGGCAGAGGTTTTCATGCGGCCCCCAGACAAAGGCCGCGTTCAGGTTCCAGTAGCCAAAGGCCTCGCCAACCAGCCCCGCCGCCATCAGGTCCATACCGGCGCCGCCCAGCGCCTGGGGCGCGGTCAGCCCGCAATACCCGTCCGCGCCCAGCTTTTCCATCAGATGCGGGGGGTACCAGTCGTCATCATCCATCCGGGCGAACAGCGGGTGCAGTTCTGCCTCGGCATAGCGAAAGGCGGCGTCATGGATGGCACGATGATCGTCACTCAGGTCGAATTGCATGTCATATCCCCGCAATGGGCTTGCCCATTGCATTGGCCCGCTGGAACGCAGGCCGCGCCATCAGGCGATCCAGATAGGCGACGGTCTGGGGCTTGTAGTGATCGCCAATGCCGATCACCTTGCCCAGATACAGCGCATAGCCTACCGCAATGTCAGCCGCCGTAAAGCGCCCGGCACACAGGTATTCGGCGCCTTCCAGCCGGGCATTCACCAGCTTCAGCCGCGCCAGATACCATTGCGTGTAATCCTCGACGACCTGCGGCTGGCGACGGTCCTTCGGTTCGAACCGGCCATAGCGCAACACCAGCGTCTGCGGAAAGGTCAAGGTGGCATCCGAATGGTACAGCCAGTTCAGCCAGTCGCCATAAGCCGGGTCATCCGACGCCACGGCCAAGCTGCCATCGCCATAGCGCCGCGTCAGGTAATGGGCCATGCCGCTGGATTCCGTCATCGCTGTGTCGCCGTCACGCAGGAAGGGAACAGTGCCCAGCGGGTTATGCTCCAGAAATCCGGGATCGCTGACGCGGGGCGGGAAATCCAGCATGTGCAGGCGATACTCCAGCCCCAGTTCCTCCAGCGTCCAGAGCGCGCGCAGCGAGCGTGCGTCCTTGCAGTGCCACAGTTCGATCATGTTTCCTCCTGCCCCGCGTTTTCGGGCTCAATCTCGGCGATCAGTTGGCGTGCCTTCACTTGTTGCCCGGCCTGCACCGCCAGCGCAGCCAGGCGCCCGGCCACACCGGCCTTCAGCGGGTGCTCCATCTTCATGGCCTCCAGCACGGCAATCACCTGCCCGCGTTCAACCCTTGCGCCCGGCTGCACACCGACCGAGACCACAGCCCCCGCCATCGGCGCCAGCAGCCGGCCGTCACCACCCGCCTGCGCAGCCTGCGGCGGTGCCAGCGTGACATCACGCAGCGCCAGCCCGTCCAGGTGCAGCGTGTCGCCCTCAAAGGCAAAGGGCATGGCCGACGCCAGCCCCTCTGCCTGAAAGTGGCACAGGTCGTCGCGCAGGGCGGTCACCGACACCCGGATGCCGTCAGCCAGCGCCACCACCGGCCCCGGGGCAAAACGCAGCGCCACGTCATGCACACCATCCCCCTGCGCCAGCCGAAAGCGATGCAACGGTCGCGGGCCATTTGACCAGCCAAAGCGCGGGGCAAAGGGATCGGTGCCACGGGCGGCAAACAGGAACGCAGCCAATCCAAGCGCAACGGGATCGGGGGCCGAGGGGGCAAGGCTGGCATCGCCGGCGAATTCCTGTTCCAGAAACCCTGTTGTCGCGTTACCGGCGGCAAACCCTTCGTGGCGCAGCACAGCGGCCAGAAAAGCCCGATTGGTGGCCAGCCCCAGCACCTGCGTGCCGTCCAGCCCCGCTATCAACCGGCGACGGGCGGTTTCACGGTCTGGGCCGTGGGCAATGATCTTTGCCAGCATGGGGTCATAATCGGCACTGACCGCCTGCCCCTCGGCCAGGGCGTGATCGACCCGCAACCCCGGCGCGGGGCGCCAGCGCAACAGCCGGCCGGCCTGCGGCAAGTACCCTTGCGCGGGATCTTCGGCATACAGGCGCACCTCGATGGCGTGGCCCGTCAGGACCACCTGGTCCTGGCGCAGCGGCAGCGCCTCGCCCCGCGCCACGCGGATCTGCCATTCCACCAGATCCAGCCCGGTGATCGCTTCGGTGACCGGATGCTCTACCTGAAGGCGGGTGTTCATTTCCAGAAAGAAGAAGTCCCCGCCCTCATCCAGCAGGAATTCCACCGTTCCGGCACCGACATAGCCACAGGCAAGGGCGGCATCCACCGCAGCCGCCCCCATGCGCGCGCGCAGTTCTGCATCGACCGCCGGCGAGGGCGCTTCCTCGACGACCTTCTGATGCCGACGCTGCACCGAACAATCGCGCTCGCCCAGATGGATCACATTGCCATGGCCATCGGCAAAGACCTGAATCTCTACATGCCGGGGCCGGATCAGCGCGCGCTCCAGGATCAGGGTGCCATCGCCAAAACTTTTCTCGGCCTCGGACCGCGCACGCGCCAGCGCCTCGGGCAGGTCATCTGCGGCATGCACCAGCCGCATGCCCTTGCCCCCGCCCCCGGCACTGGCCTTGACCATCAGCGGAAAGCCCACGCGCCCGCCTTCGGCCTGCAACACGGCATCTGTCTGATCGGCGCCCTGATAACCCGGCAGGCAGGGCACGCCCGCCGCCGCCATCGCCGCCTTGGCCGCGCCCTTTGAGCCCATCAGTTCCATCGCCGAGGCGGGGGGGCCGATGAACACCAGACCGGCCTCGGCACAGGCGCGCGCGAACGCGGGATTCTCGGACAGGAAGCCATAACCGGGGTGCACCGCCTGCGCACCCGCCCTATGCGCGGCAGCAATGATGGCATCGCCATCCAGATATGCCCGCGCCGCGCCAAGGGGTACCGCCACATCCGCACCCAGCATATGGGCCGCCCCGGCATCGGGTTCTGTGTAAACGGCCACGGTGCGATAGCCCATGTCGCGTGCGGTGCGGATGATGCGCGCGGCAATCTCGCCGCGGTTGGCAATCAGGATGGTGTCAAAACTCATAGCCGCGCCACCCCGAATGTATTGGCCCGCAGTTGCCGCGCCGCGCCCTCGCGGCAGATGTCCAGCACCATGGCCAGTACCTGCCGCGTGTCGCGCGGGTCGATGATGCCGTCATCCTCCAGCCGGGCAGAGGACATCAGCGCAGTGGTCTGCGCATCCAGCATGTCGGCGGTGCCCTTTTCCAACGCCTCCAGCTTGGCCTCGTCCACGGCACCCGCGGCGCGCATCTTGGCCTCGGTGACAATGCGTAACACCATGCCGGCCTGCGCGCCCCCCATGACCGAGGTGCGGCTGTTCGGCCAGGCAAAGATGAAACGCGGGTCGAACCCCCGGCCGCACATGGCGTAATTCCCGGCGCCGTAAGAGCCACCCACCACCACCGAAATCTTTGGCACACGGGCATTGGCCACGGCCTGTATCAACTTGGAGCCGTGCTTGATGATGCCTGCCCGCTCTGGCTCGGTGCCGACCAGAAACCCGGTGGTGTTGTGCAGGAACAGGATCGGCGTGCCGGACTGGTCACATAGCTGGATGAACTGCCCTGCCTTGGCCGCGCCCTGCGCCGTGATGGGGCCGTTGTTGCCGATGACGGCACATTCCAGCCCCTCTACCCGCATCTGGCCGCAGATGGTGCCCTGATCATAATCCGGTTTGAATTCCAGAAAGCGTGATCCATCTGCCAGCCGCGCCACGATCTCGCGGCAATCATAGGGTTGTTTGGGGTCCGTCGGCACGATCCCCATCAGATCATCAGCGGGATAAAGCGGCGCATCCCAGTCACGCGCGGGCGCCGGCGGGGTTTCGGCGGCCCAGGGCAATGCCGCCATGACCTCGCGCGCCAGCCGGATGCCATCAGCATCATCCTCGGCCATGTAGTCGCCGGTGCCGGCGACGGTACAATGCATCTCTGCTCCGCCCAGTTCTTCATCGGTGGCCACTTCACCCGTCGCCGCCTTCAGCAGCGGGGGGCCGGCCAGATACATCGTTGCCTGCCCGCGCACCATGATCGTGTAATCCGACAGGCCGGGCTGATAGGCGCCGCCGGCGGTGGCAGAGCCATGCACCACGGTAATCTGGGGAATACCCAGCGCCGACAGCCGCGCCTGATTGGCAAAGCCGCGGCCGCCGGGAATGAACACCTCGGCCGCATAGGCAAGGTTGGCCCCGCCGGACTGGGCAAGCGACACCAGCGGCAAACGGTTTTCGCGGGCGATTTCCTGAAGGCGCAGTTTCTTGGCCAGCCCGTCCGGCGTGATCGTACCGCCCTTGACGGCAAAGTTATCCACCACCACCAGGCAGCGCACCCCTGCCACCCAGCCGACCCCGGCAATTGCACCCGCGCCCGCACCGGTGCCATCCTTGTCGCCATACCGTTTCCAGCCTGCCAGGGCGCACAGTTCCAGCCATGGCGCACCGGGGTCCAGCAGCAGCGCCAGTCGGTCGCGCGGCAGCAGCATCTTGCGTCTGGCATAGCGCGCACGAGAGGCCTCGCCCGCTTCTTCCACCGCCGCCTCGATGGCCCTTACCGCGGCCAGCGCCGCTGCCATCCGGTCGGCATTGGCCTGAAAGCGCGTGTCCGCGCTTTCGGCCGATGTTTCCAGCACTGCCATGCCCTACCCCCCTCATTCTGCCCGGACACGCCCCAGGGCGGGCGCATGCCACACCAGGCCGCGCCGCCCCGGGCCATGATGATCCGGCGACGCTAGCAAGCAATCCGCAACCAAGCAAGCGCTTGGTTGTTTTTCCTTGCGTCACCAGATAGACTCATTCCGCAACCCTTGACCCGGAACACGCGGCCCGTGCCCATTCACAGCGACCTGACCAGCCCAGACACACCCGCCGCCGCGCTGTTCGACCGGACCAGCGCGCGTGGCCGTCTGTTGCAGACGGCCGCGCGCCATTTCCGGGCAAAGGGCTATGGCAATACCACGGTGCGCGACATTGCGGCCGATCTGGGTATTCAATCCGGCAGCCTGTTTCACCATTTCCGCAGCAAGGAAGACATCCTGTTTGCCGTGATGGATACGGTGATCGACGCCATGAATGATGACCTTGCGCGGGCAATCGGCGCAGCGCCCGATCTGACAGGCCAGGTTCGCGCGCTGATCGCGGTAGAACTGAATTACCTGCATGGCCCGGCCAGCGATGCGACGGCGGTGCTGTTTCATGAATGGCGCGCCCTGCCCGCCGAACGCCGGCAGGTGCTGATTGCGGGGCGCGATGCCTACTTCGCCCTGTGGCAAAAGGTTCTGGCCGAAGCCCATGCCAAGGGCCTAAGTCCGGTGGAACCGGATATCCTGCGTCAGCTTCTGCATGGCGCCCTGGCCTGGACCAGCTTCTGGTACAAACCCGATGGCCCGTTGAACCCGGATGCGTTGACGGATCAGGCGCTCGCACTGGCGCTGGGCCGGCACGGACCGCAGCCGCCGCTGCCAGCAGGATGACGCCAGCAGGGTTACGATGGTGGCCGCTGTGGGACTCGAACCCACACGCCACAAGGGCAACGGATTTTAAGTCCGGTCTGTCTACCGGTTCCAGCAAGCGGCCACAGGGCCTTCATAACAGCCGGCAGACGGGGCTCAAGCCTTTTCGCCGCGTGCCGCCGCATAGGCCACGAACCAGTCAAAGCTTTGCGGATTCGCCATCGAATCGCGGTTGACCACAGCTTCCGGATCGCCCCCCAGCAACAATTTCTTGACCGGAACCTCCAGTTTCTTGCCTGACAGCGTGCGCGGCACATCGGTGACCTGCTCGATCGCGTTGGGCACAAAGCGCGGCGAGACATCGGCACGGATGCGCGCGCTGATTGCCGCGCGCAGGGCATCGTCCAGCACCAGACCGGGCGCCAGCACCACGAAAAGCGGCATGAAGCTTTCGCGGCCCAGGAATTCCAGATCGACGACCAGCGAATCCAGCACCTCATCCATCGCCTCGACCGCACGATAAATCTCGGATGATCCCAACCGCAGACCCTGACGGTTGATCGTGGCATCCGATCGGCCGTAGATGATGGCGCCGCCATGAGGGGTGATCTCTATCCAGTCACCGTGGCGCCATACACCCGGAAAGGTGTCGAAATAGGCTTCGTGCAGGCGCGATCCGTCATCGTCGCCCCAAAAATACAGCGGCATCGAGGGTAGCGGGGCCGTACAGACAAGTTCACCCACCTGGCCGATGACCTCGTGCCCGTTCTCGTCAAAGGCGCGGGCGGCATTCCCCAGAAAGCGGCACTGCATCTCGCCCGCACGCACCGGCAGCATGGGGTTGCCGCCGACAAAGGCGCCGGCCAGATCGGTGCCACCAGATAGCGGCGCCAGCCAGACGTCGGCCTTTACCTCCCGGTAGATCCATTCATATGCCTCGGGGCTCAGCGGTGATCCGGTAGAGCCGATGCCGCGCAACGCACCAAGGTCAAGTTCGGCGCCCGGGCGCAACCCGGCCTTCTGGCACCCCATGAAGAATGCCGCGCCCGCGCCGAAACTGGTCAGGCGCTCTTGCGCAACCATACGCCAGACCTGCAGCAGGTCGGGGTGGTTGGGCGCCCCGTCGAACAGTGCCACGGTGGCGCCCTGCATCAGCGCAAAGAACTGCGCATTCCACATGATCCAGCCGGACGAGGTCAGCCAAGTGAACCGCTCTTGCGGCCCCAGATCCATATGCAGCGCAGCCTTGGCGCATTCCAGCACCAGCCCGCCTTGTCCGTGCACAATAGGCTTTGGGCTGCCTGTGGTCCCCGACGAATAGACAATCCACAACGGATGATCGAAGGGCACGGGCGTGGGCGCAAAATCCTGCGGTGCAGCGCCTGCAAGCAGGTCATCCCACTGCATCCACCCTTCGGGCGCAGGTGTACCCGTGGCGGGCACATGCACCTTGTGGGCCAGACCCGGCAGCCCGTCGGCGATGCCCGCCACGACATCACACCGGTCGATACGCTTGCCGGCCAGCATGTAGCTGTCCTGCGCGATCAGCACCTTGGGGTCAATCTGGCGGAACCGGTCCAGCACCGCCACAGGCCCCATGTCCGGCGCGGCCAGAGACCAGATTGCGCCGATGCTCATCACTGCCAGCGCGGCGACCATCGCCTCTGGCGTATTGGGCAGAATGGCGACGACCCGGTCCCCCTGCCCCACACCCAGCCGGCGCAGCCCGGTGGCCGTGCGGGCCACCCGGTCATGCAATTCGGCCCAGGTCATTTCCTGCCGGCCATAGGTTTCGGACCAGGCAATCAGTGCCTGTGCCTGCGGCCTGTCCCTGGCATGGCGCAGAACATGCTGCGCGAAATTCACCCGTGCGCCGGGAAACCACTCTGCCCCCGGCATGGCGCGATTGCCCAAAACCGCTTGCCACGGCGTCAGTTCCAGATCGAAGAACGCGATGATTGCTGTCCAGAACCCTTCCAGATCCGTAACCGACCATTCCCACAACGCCTGGTAATCGGCAAAGGAAAGTCCCCGCTCGGCCTGAAGCCAACGGATGAACTGCGCCATTGCCGTCGCCTCGGCGCGTTCGAGGGTCGGGGCCCACAGGATGGGTGCTGCGTCGCTCATCATTGCCTCCGCGCTGGCCAGGTGTCGCCATTCGTCGCCCATTGATCGGCCCCGATCAAGAGCCAGACAGCGACTGACGCTGGGTCATGCTGGAAACCCCGGCTTGACCACACGCCGCAATCGGCTAGGCATGTTCTGAAAAAGGGAGGACCTGATGCTTGGCCAGATGATGAGCCAGCCGCTGCTGATTTCCAGCCTGCTGGTACATGCCGAACGCCATCATGGCGATCGAGAAATCGTTTCACGGCGGGTCGAGGGCGACCTGCACCGCTATACCTACCGCGACCTGGCAAAACGCGCGCGCCGGATGGCCAATGCGCTGGCCGGTTTGGGTGTGGGCTTTGGCGACCGGGTGGGCACCTTGGCATGGAACGGCTACCGCCATGTCGAACTTTATTATGGCGCGTCTGGCTCGGGGGTGGTGTTGCATACGCTGAACCCGCGCCTGCACCCGGACCAACTGGTCTGGATCGCCGATGATGCGCAGGACAAGGTCATGTTCTTTGACCTTACCTTTCTGCCGCTGATCGAGGCCACAGCCCAACGCTTTGCCAGCGTGCAGCATTTCGTGCTGATGGCCGACCGCAGCCATATGCCGGCAGACAGCAAGATTCCGGGCCTGATCTGCTATGAAGACCTGATCGAGGGCGCATCAGACCAGTATGACTGGCCGGTTTTTGACGAAAACACCGCCTCCAGCCTGTGCTACACCTCGGGCACCACGGGCAACCCCAAGGGCGTGTTGTATTCGCATCGGTCGTCCTTGCTGCATTGCTACGGCTGCGCCTTGCCGGATTCGACCAATCTGTCGGCGCGCGACGTGGTGCTGCCGGTGGTGCCGATGTTCCATGTCAACGCCTGGGGCATGGCCTATGCCGCACCCATGGTCGGCGCCAAGCTGGTTCTGCCCGGCCCGGCGTTGGACGGCAAATCGCTGTATGACCTTTTCGAAAGCGAAGGGGTCACCTTTTCGGCCGGTGTGCCGACAGTCTGGCAGGGGCTGATGGCCTATACCGAAGAGCATGGGCTGAGCTTTTCCACCATGAAGCGCACGGTGATCGGCGGCTCGGCCTGCCCCGCGGCGATGATCGAGACCTTCGAACAGAAATATGGCGTCACCGTTCTGCATGGCTGGGGCATGACCGAGATGAGCCCGCTGGGCACCGTCTGCGCCTTGAAAGCCAGCCATGAGGATCTGGACTGGGATGCGCAGTTGAAGATCAAGTCGACACAGGGCCGGGCGCTGTTCGGCGTCGACATGAAGATCGTTGACGAGAATGGCGACGAACTGCCCTGGGATGGCGAAAGCGCGGGCGAGTTGATGGTGCGCGGCCCGTGGATCATCGACAGCTATTTCAACCGCAAGGAAGACCCCTTGGTGCGCGACAAGGCCGGGCTTGGCTGGTTTCCCACCGGCGATGTTTCCGCAATCACACCTGACGGGTTCATGCGCATCACCGACCGGTCGAAGGATGTCATCAAATCCGGGGGGGAATGGATCGGCTCGATCGACCGGGAAAACATCGCTATGGGGCATCCTGCGGTGGCCATGGCTGCCTGTATCGCCGCCCCGCACCCCAAATGGGATGAGCGCCCCCTGCTGGTGGTGGTGAAGAAGCCGGGCAAGGAGGTCACGCGGGAAGAGGTGCTGGCCTTTTTCGAAGGCAAGGTCGCCAAATGGTGGATCCCGGACGATGTGGTGTTCACCGACGAGATTCCACTGGGCGCAACCGGCAAGATGCAGAAGAACAAGCTGCGCGAGCAATTCGCCGACCACGTGCTGCCCACGGTTTGAGCCGGGCACAGCGCTGGCGGCGCATTTGCCGCCATTCAGCGTGACGCAGATTGCAAAACGGCCCCGCCATGTGGCGGGGCCGTTCTTGTTGCCGGGGCCAATCGGGCCTTGAAAAACGTTGCCTTGCCTTATGCGGCAAACAGCGCGCGTACTTCGGCATGCGCCAGCACCGGGCGTGCGGCGGCATAGGCGCGCTGTCCCTCGGGGCCGGCCAGCGCCGGGAACAGGGCCAGCAGTTCGGTGCGCACCGTCTCTTCCAGCGCGTCCAGCACACCGGCGGCGGGCTGGAAGCTTTCGCTCCAT
>JAFIED010000017.1 GCA_020832805.1 Pararhodobacter sp. | reverse complement strand
ACTCGACGGCCAAAACCGACTGCCCGAAATCATCCAAGGGGTTGAATTCCGCGACGGGATCAAGCACGAAATCAAAGCCGCCTGATCAGGCCGTCACCAACTTTCGGGCATAGCTCGTGATTTTCGGCATTGATGGCGAGCCGGTGAATTCCCTGCCTGAAATGATGTTCCGCCTGGCCGCACGCGGCATCGGTGCCGACAGCACATTCGCCTATCGGCGCGGCGGGCGCGAATCCGAGGTGACGATGACGCTGCGCGCGCCCCCGGAAGTGCCGCCCCGCAACCGGCTGGACGTTGCAGACCGGCGATTGGTCCTGACCGGGCTGGTGGCGGAAACCATCAATCCGGCGGTGATCGCCGAATACGGCCTGCCGCCCGGAAGCTCTGGCGTGATTGTGGCCGAGGCCCGTGATCTGGCGCATCGTGCGGGGCTGCGCGGCGGCGATGTGCTTTTGGCCGTGAATGGACGTATGATACGAAACACGCAGGACCTGGAACGGGCACTGGGCGAGCGGAGCCGTTTTTGGGAAATCGAGATCCTGCGCGAAGGTCGGCGCAGCTGGCTGCGGTTCAGCCTGTGACTGGCCGTTGCCCCTGCGCATGACACGGGCGCGGCGCGGGCAGGATGAAAAGGCAGGCGGAAAGATGGCTGATCTGTTCGACCAGGCTGAAGGCGCCAGGGAAAAGGCGGCGCAGGCGCCCCGCCCGCTGGCCGACCGGCTGCGCCCGGCATCGCTGGCCGATGTGATCGGGCAGGATCAGGTGCTGGCACCACAGGGGCCACTGGGCGCGATGCTGGCAACGCGCGCGCTGAGTTCGCTGGTTCTGTGGGGGCCGCCGGGTGTGGGCAAGACCACGATTGCCCGGCTGCTTGCCGATGCCACTGATCTGTCCTTTGTGCAGATCAGCGCCATTTTCACGGGCGTGACCGAGTTGCGCAAGGCCTTCGAGGCGGCGGCACTGCGGCGCGGGCAGGGGCGCGGAACATTGTTGTTCGTGGACGAGATCCACCGTTTCAACAAGGCCCAGCAGGATGGCTTTCTGCCACATATGGAGGATGGCACGATCGTCCTGGTGGGGGCCACAACCGAGAACCCGTCTTTCGCGCTGAATGCTGCCTTGATGAGCCGGGCACAGGTGATCGTGCTGAACCGTCTGTCCCTGGCCGATCTGGAGCGGCTGGCACAGCGCGCCGAACAGGCACTGGAACGCGCGTTGCCGCTTACCGCCGAGGGGCGCGACGCGCTGCTGGAAATGGCCGATGGCGACGGGCGCGCGCTGTTGAACCTGATCGAACAGGTTGCGGCATGGGATCTGGCCGCCCCCCTGACGCCAGAGGCGCTGGGTCAGCGGCTGGCGCGCCGCGCGGCGCAGTATGACCGGGCTGGCGATCAGCATTACAATCTGATTTCGGCGCTGCATAAATCGGTGCGCGGGTCTGACCCTGATGCTGCGCTTTACTGGTTGGCGCGCATGCTGGCGGGCGGCGAAGACCCGCGCTTTCTGGCGCGCCGGATCACCCGAATGGCGATCGAGGATATCGGCCTGGCCGACCCGCAGGCGCAGGCGGTCTGCCTGGATGCCTGGCAGGTGTACGAGCGGCTGGGCAGCCCCGAGGGCGAGCTGGCGCTGGCGCAGGCGGTGATCTATCTGGCGCTCGCCCCGAAATCGAACGCCGGATACACCGGCTTCAAGGCCGCGCAATCGCTGGCCAGAAAGACCGGTTCAGCCACGCCGCCCGCGCATATCCTGAATGCCCCCACTGCGATGATGAAGGAACAGGGCTACGGGGCTGGCTATGAATATGACCACGATGCTGCCGACGGGTTTTCAGGTCAGAACTATTTTCCAGACGGGGTAAAGCGGCCAGTCCTGTATGCGCCGCCGGAACGCGGCTTTGAACGCGAGTTGAAGAAGCGAGTAGAGTATTTTGCAAAACTGCGCGCGCGGCGCAGCGAGGGGGGATGATCGGCGGTTGACAAGCGCCTGTGCCCGCGAAAAGGAGGGCGCATGTTGGGAACGCTGACACAGGTGGCAATCGGGGGGGCGCTGGGCGCGATGGCGCGTTTCGGCACGCAAACGCTGTCGTTTCGGCTGTTCGGGCCGGGTTTTCCGGTCGGTACGATGGTGGTGAACGGGCTTGGCTCGTTTCTGATAGGGCTGCTGGCGGCGCTTCTGATTGACCGGGAAATCGCGCGCTTTTCACCCGGCATCATTGTCGGGTTTCTGGGTGCGTATACCACCTTTTCCACCTATGCGCTGGACGCCCTGCGCCTGTGGGAACGGGGCGAGGTGGCGCTGGCTGCCAGCTATGTACTCGGGACCGTCTTGCTGTCGATCAGCGCCTGCGTGATCGGCATGGCCTTGGGCAGGAGCCTTTTTTCATGAGCGGCGTACAGCATGTCACAATAGCGGCCGACGAGGGCGATCAACGGCTGGACCGCTGGTTGAAACGCCGTTTTCCGCAGCTGACACAGGCGATGGTCGAGCGGTATTGCCGCAAGGGTGAACTGCGGGTCAATGGTGGGCGGGTCAAGGCCGCCACACGGCTGGAAGCGGGGCAGGTGGTGCGCGTTCCGCCCTTGCCCGATGCCGCGCCGCCCCTGCCGGTTTTTCTACCGCAGGGCCCGTCTGATGCCGATGCCGCCATGATCCAGGAGGCGGTTCTCTGGAAAGACCAGCACATCATCGCGTTGAACAAGCCGCCGGGCCTGCCCAGCCAGGGCGGATCGGGGCAGGGCAGCCGCCATGTGGATGCGCTGACCGAATCGTTGATGTTCGGCTACAAGGATCGCCCGGTGCTGGTGCATCGCCTGGACAAGGACACATCCGGCATCATGCTGCTGGCGCGCACCCCCCGCGTTGCGCGGCGGTTGGGCGAGGCGTTTCGCGCGCGGGCCACACGAAAAATCTATTGGGCCATCGTGGCTGGCGTGCCCAGCCCCGCCAAGGCAACCATTCGCTATGGTCTGGTCAAGGCCGGCGGGCACAATGCCGAAAAGATGCACTGCATACACCCTGATGCGGTTGCCTGCACCGAGGGTGCGAAACATGCCACCACCGATTATGTGATTGTCGAGCGGCTGGGCAACCGTGCGGCATGGGTGGCTTTGGCGCCGATTACCGGGCGCACGCATCAACTGCGCGCGCATATGGCGGAACTTGGCCATCCCATCGTGGGTGACGGCAAGTATGGCGGTTCCAGCCAGGAGAACACAGGCACCGGCTGGGGGGCGCAACTGGGGGGCGAAATCAGCCGCAAGCTGCATCTGCATGCGCGGTCGATCCTGCTGGAGCATCCCGTGACCGGCGCGCCCCTGTCACTGACCGCCCCGTTGCCCGGGCATATGGCCCGTACCTGGGACAGCTTTGGCTGGCGCGCGGGTGACGCGCCCGAAGACCCCTTTGCGGAGGCCGAATGACCGGCTGGGCGCGCAAGGTATTCTGGAAGGACGTGACCGTGCAGGCCGGGCCCGGGGGGCATGCCGTGTTGCTGGATGGCCGCCCCCTGCGCACGCCCGCACGGGCGCCGCTGGTGCTGCCTACCTTGGCACTTGCCGATATGGTGGCGACGGAATGGCGCGCGCAGGCCGGCACCATCCGGCCAGACAGCATGCCCGCCACGCGCGCGGCCAATGCCGCCATCGACAAGGTGCGTGTCAGCCAGGCAGAAGTGGCCGCGCTGGTCTCGGCCTATGGCGAGACCGACCTGCTGTGTTACCGGGCCAGCTCGCCTGTGGGGCTATGCGCCGCACAGGCGGCCACCTGGGACCCGCTGCTGGACTGGGCCGCGCAGCGCTATGGTGTGACATGGCTGCGCGTTGAAGGGGTCATGCCAGCCAATCAGCCTGCCGCCACCCTGTCGATGCTGCAAAACGAAGTGGCGCGCCTGTCGCCCTTTCAACTGACTGCCATGCATGACCTTGTGGCGATGTCCGGTTCGCTGGTGATCGGGCTGGCTGTACTCGAATCGGCGGATACACCAGAGCGCTTGTGGCAGGCATCGCGCATCGACGAAGACTGGCAGGCCCGGCACTGGGGACAGGACGAAGACGCCCAACAGACCGAGGCCAATCGGCGCGAAACCTTCATGCAGGCAGAACGGTTTCTGAATGCCTGCCGGGCCTCGGATAGGTAACCAGCAGGTGCCACACAATGGCATCCTTTGTCTTGACCTCGGGCGGCCTTCGTCTCAGATTGGGCAAGCCGTTTTTTCCATGACTGTGGCTGAATGGCAACAGGGAGCAGTAACGAAAACATGAAAGCCACGATGCTTCTGGGGCTCGCCATGGCCGCGATACCGGGCCTTTCGGCACCGGTCCTTGCGCAGACAATGGAAGCGGTGCGCGAACGGGGCAGCCTGAACTGTGCCATTCCCTCCGACATGCGCGGTTTCGCATCGGTCGATTCGGCCGGCGCCTGGAGCGGGTTTGACGTTGCCTTCTGCCGTGCGCTGGCAGCGGCGGTGCTGGGCTCGTCGACATCGGTAACCTTTGTGCCCGGCACGCGTGAGGAACGCTTTGATGCGCTGATTTCGGGCGAGGCGGATGTCATGTCAGGCAATGCCGGCTGGCGTTATCAGCGGGATACCGAGTTGCCGGTCAGTTTCGTGGGGGTCACGCTGTATGACGGGCTTGGCTTCATGGTCAGCCGCGAACTGGGTGTTGCCGCCGCGCAGGAACTGGACGGGATGCGTATCTGCGTGGACCCCGACGCACCATCAACGCGTGCGCTGGATGAGTATTTCTCCATGTGGGACAAACGGTATGTCCCGGTGCCGGTGCAAAGCCGGACCGACGTGCAAGAGCATTATCTGGGCGGCGCCTGCGATGCGGTCAGTGCCGAAATTTCGCGCCTGGCCGCCATACGGGCGGCCTTTGCCGCACCCGGTGATCACGTCTTTCTGCCCGAGGTCTTTGCCCGCGAGCCACAATCGCTGGTCGTGCGCGATGACGACATCCAATGGGCCGATATCGTGCGCTGGACATTGAACGCGCTTGTCTATGCCGAGGAACTGGGCGTGACCTCGGCCAATGTCAATGAACTGGCAGCGGCCAGCAACAACCCCGATATCGGGCGCCTGCTGGGCAGTTCGGGCGATCTGGGCGCCATGCTGGGGCTGGAACCCGAATGGGCGCGCCGCGCCATCGCGGCGGGTGGTCACTACGGCGAGATATTTGCAGCCAATATCGGCCAGCAAACGCCAATCGGTCTGTCACGGGGGTTGAATGCCTTGTGGACACAGGGCGGGCTGCTGTTTTCGCCCCCTTTCCGCTGACGACAGCGCCGCCGGGGGCCGCCTGATCAGGCGGCCAGTTCCCGCGGTACAATGAAATCGCGTGCGGCCCCCTGACCAAAGGCAACGTCCTGCCAGTGGTCGATTTCGAAGCTTGCCACCAGTGTTGCTCCGGTCGGATAGCGGCGATAGGCGGGGTGACCCGGCATTTGCGCCACAATCCGTTCGGCGAACTCGCCAATGCCGGGGTTGTGGCCGATCATCATGACGCAATCGGCCTGCGCATGGCGCAACACCGCCAGCATCACATCAGGGCTGGCGTGATACAACGCGGGCTTCAGCACCAGCGTCGGCCCTTCGGGCAACGCGCCAGCGATGCCGGTCCAGGTTTCCAAAGTGCGCGTGGCGTCAGAACACAGCACCTCTCCCGGCACATACCCGCGTGACGCAAGCCATTGGCCCAGATCAGCGGCGGCCTGACGCCCGCGCGCATTCAGCGGGCGGTCATGATCAGACATCAGCGGGTCATCCCAGCTGGACTTGGCGTGGCGGATCAGGATCAGTCGCTTGGTCATTTGTGAAACTGCCTCATATGCCATGCCGATTGTTCCGGCAATCTTGCATGGCTTTGCGATACGGGGCAAGCGCGGCGCGCGCTGCAACCCTGGTTCATGCAGTCGCCCCCCGCTGGCCGGTCCAGCCAGCGGCGGCAAGCTGCAACGTCATAGCCGCCCGCCTGGCCAAGCGCACCGACAGGGCAGGCGGTCCGGCAGGGCTGGTCGGCGCAGCGATCACAGGGGCGGGCCAGGTGCTGCTGGTCAAAGGCAAAGGGCAGCGCCAGTGCCCCGCGGAATGACACCCACAACCCCGCATGGGCATGAACCAGCAGGCCGGCTGGGCTTTGCCACATGCGGCCCGTTGCCTGCGCCCAACGCAGGAATGGCGGATACGGCGGCCCGTCCGAGGGGAAGATCGCCAAACCGCCGACCTGCCTTGCAATGCCCTCCAGCACGCGGGCCGACCAGCGATCCACCGGATCTGGCCGACCGTCAAGCCATTCCGGTGCCGCGGTGACATGGCGCCACCAGCTTTCGCCGCCAGCGGGGCCAATCAGTACCAGACACCGGCTTTCCGGCGCGCAAAAGGCGGGGTCGGGCGGGGCAGTGCCAAGGGCGACCAGATGCGCGTCGGTCAGCGCGGCACGCAATCTGCCGTGCTGCATGCCGTCATTCGGGCGGGTCAGGCGAGATGCGGGCATGGGTGGCATTCTGCCCCGGGAATTGACGGCTAAAGCCCCTCGCCTCGTGGCGTTATGCGAGGCGGCGTGGCCCGGATCATCGAACCCGCGCCATGTTCGGTAAAGAGTTCCAGCAGGCAGGCGTTGGGCACGCGGCCATCCAGGATGACAACGGCGCGCACACCGGCGTCAATCGCGGCCAATGCGGTTTCGGTCTTCGGAATCATGCCGCCGGCTATGATGCCCTGTTCGGTCATGCTGCGCACCTGATCGGGATGCAACTGGGTGACCACGGCACCTGTTTCATCCTTGACCCCGGCAACATCGGTCAGCAACAGCAGGCGGTCGGCCTGCAGCGCGCCGGCAATGGCGCCAGCGGCTGTATCGCCATTGACGTTGAAGGTTTCGTTCTCCAGCATCCCGGTGCCGACGGGCGCCACCACCGGGATCATGCCGGCGGTATACAGGTCGCGCAGAATCTGCACATTCATTTCGACCGGCCGTCCGACAAAGCCCAGTTCGGGGTCGTCGGCCTCGCATACCATCAGGTCGTCATCCTTGCCGGAAATGCCGACCGCGCGCCCCCCCTGATCATTGATGGCCTGTACAATACGTTTGTTGACCAGGCCGGAAAGCACCATTTCGACCACCTCGACCGTGGCCTGATCGGTGACACGCTTGCCGCGCACAAAGCGTGATTCGATGCCCAGCTTGCCCAGCAGGTCGTTGATCATGGGGCCGCCGCCGTGCACCACAACAGGGTACACGCCGACCTGGCGCATCAGCACCACATCGCGCGCAAATTCGGCCATCGCCGCATCGTCGCCCATGGCGTTGCCGCCGAACTTGATGACGACAACGGCGCCGGTATAGCGCTGCAGATAGGGCAGCGCTTCTGACAGGGTGCGGGCGGTGGCGATCCAGTCTCGGTTCATGCTCTGGCGTCTCATGGTTATTCCATCGTGGCGATGAGCGCGCGAAGGGAGGCGATACCCTCGCCCTTTTCAGACGAGGTGACAAGAAGTGCAGGGAAGGCGGCCGGGTGGCGCGAGAGCGCGGCACGGGTCTGGGCCAGGGTCTTTTCACGCTCGGCAGTGCCGATCTTGTCAGCCTTGGTCAGCACCACCTGAAAGGTGACGGCGGCGCGGTCCAGCAGGGCCATGATCTGATGATCGACATCCTT
>JAFIED010000016.1 GCA_020832805.1 Pararhodobacter sp. | reverse complement strand
TACCGGTTCTGGCGCGATCTGGGCTATGCCATCGGCGCGCTGGGGCTGGGCCTGGCCGCGCATCTGGCCGGCGCGCTGGAGGCGGCCTTCTGGTTTGTCGCGCTGTCGATGTTTGCCTCGGGCGCGGTATTGTATGTCTGGGGCGAGGAAACGCATCCGGGCCTGAACCCCGCAGCATCTTCGCCCGAGTAATCACGCCCTGCACCGGGTGTCGGCAGGTGGCTGCCGGCCACCGGGCCGCAGGCGCCGCCGGGGTTGAACCCGTTGTCCCTTATGGGTTGAATAGCCGCCATGACCCGCCCCTTTACCCAAGAGCCGATCCTGTCGCCCCTGTTGCCACTGGCCCTGATCGCCGCCGCGCTGGCGTTCACCACGGCACTGACCCCATCGCTGATTCCGCGCGCCGGCGCCATGCAGGGGGCGCTGGCCGGCGCGGCATTCATGGCTGTCTATTGGCTGGGCGCCGTTCTGGCCGGCCTCTGGCGCTGGCTCGGCCTGCCGCAATGGCGCCCGCGCTGGCTGCTGTGGGCGGGGCATGGCGTGGCGCTGGTCATCATCATCTACGGCCTGACCCGCGTGACGGACTGGCAAAACGCGGTCAATGCGGCCGCCGGCTTGCCGCCGGTCGAAACCGCGCGGCCCTTCACCATTTCCGGCGTGGCGCTGATGATCATCGTGCCGCTGATCATCCTGGGCAGGCTGTTGCGGATACTGGTGTTGGCCAAGGCGAACCAGCTGGCACGCTTCCTGCCGGCGCGGCTGGCACTGGCCGGTGCGCTGATCACCACCGCGGCACTGTTCTGGATGGTGGGCAATGGCGTGTTGGGCGGCGCGGTGCTGCGCGGGCTGGACAGCGCGGCACAGCAGGTCGATTCGCTGATCCCCGACGACCTGCCCCCCCCGGCAGAGCCCACACGCTCCGGCAGCAGCGAATCGTTTCTGGCCTGGGACAGCCTTGGCGCAGCCGGGCGCCGCTTTGTGACCGGTTTTCCGGATCGCGCGCAGATCGAGGCGCTGACGCCGACGCCGCCCGATGGCACACCCGCGCAAACCCCGGTCCGTGTCTATGTCGGGCTCAATTCCGCCGAAACCCCCGAGGAACGCGCCGCGCTGGCCCTGGCAGAGTTGATCCGGACAGAGGCCTTTTCGCGCAATGTCCTGGTCATTGCCACGCCCACCGGCACCGGTTTCGTGCAACCGGCAAGCCTGTCCACGCTTGAATTTCTCTGGCGCGGCGATGTGGCCAGCGTATCGGTGCAGTACTCCTATCTGGCAAGCTGGCTGACGCTGCTGGTCGATCCTGATTACGGTGTGGAAACCGCGCGGGCGGTCTTTCGTGAAATCCATGACTACTGGCGCACCCTGCCCGCCGAAACGCGGCCGCGTCTGTACCTGCACGGGCTCAGCCTTGGCTCGTTGAACTCAGAGCTTTCGGCCGATGTGTGGGAACTGCTGGCCGCGCCGCATAACGGCGCTTTCTGGGTGGGGCCGACCTTTGCCAACACGCTGTGGCAGGATTTCACCGCCCGGCGCAACCCCGGCACCCCGGCATGGCGGCCTGTCGTGGGGCGGGGCAGCCTGGTGCGCTTTGCCACGCAAGACGGCATGCCCGATCATGGCACACAGCCCTGGGGACCGGTGCGCATTCTGTATCTGCAGTACCCCTCTGACGCGATCAGCTTCTTTTCGCCGGAAAGCCTGTGGCGCAAGCCAGACTGGCTGAGCCCGCGTGCACCGGATGTCTCGCCCGCCTTTCGCTGGGTACCGGTTGTCAGCTTCCTGCAACTGCTGGCCGATTTCGTGGCGGCATTCCGCACCCCGGTCGGTGTGGGCCATGCCTATGCCGCACGGCATTACATGGACGGCTGGTATGCGCTGACCGAACCGCCGGGATGGGCGCCACAGCAACTGGAGGCGTTGCGCGCCTGGTATGCGGATCGCGGGCTCTAGGCGCTGCGGGCCGCACCGCTGGCCGGCAGACGGCCCATCGCCTGGGCGCCGTTATCCGCCAACCGCCTTGCGCACCATGTCGACATAGATGTCCTCGACCCGCGCGCGGCTCAGCCGCCCCCCCTCGCGGAACCAGGTATTGACCCCGGTCAGCATTGCAATCAGCGCCATTGCCGCCAGCTTGGTATCGGGCAACGCCATGCTGCCCTCGTCCTGGCCGGCGCGCAGGATCGCCTCCAGCTCGGTCTCATAGCGCCGGCGCAACCCCTCGATCACGGCGAAATGTGCGGGCGTCAGGTTGCGCAACTCCATGTAGGACACGAACACCGCATCCGCCCGTTCATGGTGAAAGCGGATGTGAAACCGCGCGAAATGTTCCAGCCTGGCACTGGCCGGCGCGGCGGGCGGGTTGCTGGCGGCCCAATCGGCCAGCAAATCGTCCATATGGCTGCGCATCAGGTCGAACAGCAGGCCCTGCTTGTCGTCGATATACTGATACAGCGCCCCCGCCTGCACCCCGACCTCGGCCGCGATCTGGCGCATCGACACGGCGGCAAAGCCATGCCGCGCAAACAGCCGCAGCGCCGCCGCACGCAGGCGCGGGCCGGTAATTTCAGCGCGGGAACCGGGTTTGCGGGCCATGGGGCATCGTTGTCTGAACGCATGTTCAATTCAAGCCCCGACTGACGGGCCGCAAGGGTTCTGGTAACCCACAGCGCAGCGCGATAAGCTGGCGCGACGCGGTCTCATCCCGGCCACAGCGGGTATTGCCATGCCACCAGACACCCCGCACGCCCTGGCAGACGACACCGACCATGACGCCAAGAAACGGGCAACATGGGCCGGGATAGCCGTGAACGCGCCTTTGTCACTGGCCAAGATCATTGGCGGGTTGGTGGCCCAAAGCCAGGCATTGGTGGCCGACGGGGTGCATTCGCTGTCCGATCTGGCGTCGGATGCGGCAATCCTGTGGGCACTGGGCCATTCGCACCGCCCCCCCGATGCGGAACATCCGTTTGGCCATGGCCGTTTCGAAACCTTGGCCACACTGGCGGTGGCGGCGATGCTGGTGCTGGCCGCTGCCGGCATTCTGATCGATGCGGCGCTGCGCCTGCTGGACCCGCTGCCGGACCCGCCCGGCGCGCTGGCGCTGTGGGTGGCGCTGGGCGCGATCCTGTTCAAGGAGGCGCTGTATCACTATACCCGTGCCGTGGCCCGCCGCACCGGATCGGCGCTCATGCTGGCCAATGCCTGGCATCATCGCTCTGATGCACTGTCATCGGTGGTGGCCCTGGCCGGGATCGGCGCGGCGATGGCCGGCTGGCCCGGCATGGACGCGCTGGCCGCCGCCCTGATTGCCCTGATGCTGATCCGCATCGCCTGGCGCTTTGGCCGCCCCGCCGTGGCCGAACTTGTGGACGAAGCGCCCGGCGACGAACTGGCACAGACCGTGACCCGGGCCCTGGCCGGCACGCCGGGCGTGCGCGATGTACATGACCTGCGCCTGCGGCGGCTGGGCGGGGCGGTGCAGGCCGATGTGCATCTGGGGCTGGACCCCGATCTGACCCTGTCAGAGGCGCACCGGTTGTGCGAGGCCGCGCGCGCGCGGGTCTGCGCCCGGGTGCCCGAGATCGAGGAGATCGTCATCCACCCCGAACCCCATGGCCATGCCGATGGCTTTGGCGCCCATGACGCCGCCCTGCGCCCGGCGGTACGCGCTACGGTCGAGGCCTGTCTGCAGGGGCTGGTGCCTGTCAGCGCCATTGTTGCCCTGCATCTGGATTACCGCAACGACGGCATCCGGGCGAGCGTGGTGATCGACCGGCGATTAAGCACCGATGCCCGCCAAGCCGCCGCCACGCGGCTGGAGGGGCTGCGCAACGCCGGGCGCACCGATCTGGTCAGCCTGCGTTTTCTGGCGCCGTCAAACTGATCCCGATCGGAAATGACCCGAACAAGGGCGCCTGGGTAACGGTGGGCGGCGCGGCCGCAGCGAAACGCCCAGTTGCCGCCTGCCCCATCGCTGCCTCGCGTCCGCCGCCACCTCGCGCCCACCGCTGCCCTGACCGCCGCACCCGCCGCCGACCCGGACACCGCGTGCATCCCTGCAAGGCCCGCGCAACCCCGCCCGCGCCCAAATGGCGCAACCCTGTCACGTTCCGATGCTTGCCCTTGCCCGCCTGCCCCCCCTGCGCCATATCTGGCACATGATGAAGTTCCTGCCCATTCTGCTGATCGTCGGCTATGGCCTGTTGATGTATCAGTTCTCGGTCTGGCGTACCAAGCGCGAGCTGGATACGCGCTCGACCCCGTTGCGCGACAGGCCACTGAAGGCACTGACAGACCGCATGGCCCGGGCGCTGGATCTGCCCGAGATCCCGGTGCATGTCTACGAGATCGCGCCGGTCAACGGGCTGGCGGCACCGGACGGGCGGATTTTCATCACCCGTGGCTTTCTGGACCGGTATCGCCGCGGTCAGGTGACGGCGGAAGAACTGTCATCGGTCATCGCGCATGAACTGGGCCATGTGGCGCTGGGCCATACCCGCAAGCGGATGATCGACTTTTCCGGCCAGAACGCGGTGCGCGTGGTGCTGGCCGGGGTGCTGAACCGGTTTCTGCCCGGTATTGGCGCGCTGATTGCCAGCGGTCTGGTCAGCCTTATGGCCGCCTGGCTGAGCCGCGCGTACGATTACGAGGCCGACGAATATGCCGCCGCGCTGCTGACCCGGGCGGGTATCGGCACCGGCCCGCAGAAGTCGCTCTTTGCCAAGCTGGACCAGATCACCGGCCATGGCGGCGGCCCGCCGGTCTGGCTGGCCAGCCACCCCGCCACGCCGGACCGCATTCGCGCCATCGAGGCGCTGGAGGCGCGCTGGCTGGGCGATGGTGCACCGGGCGGAGCGTCTGATCAAGAGGTGAGGGGCGGGGGGGGGGGGGGGGGGGGGGGGGGGG
>JAFIED010000015.1 GCA_020832805.1 Pararhodobacter sp. | reverse complement strand
TGCCCCGGGGGGGGGGCGTCCGCGCGGGCTACCACATCACGCTCTATCTTCCCGGGGGGCTCACCTCGGTCCGCCGGCAGGCCGCCCTGGCCAGCTTCGTCTTTCTCGTGATCCTCGGGTTCTGCCTGATCATCGCCGTGCTTGGGTATCAGGTCGCGATGCGCAACCAGATGCAGGTGTCTCCCGTTCTCGAGATCTCGATGATGTGGCCCTACATGGCGATACCCGTCGGTGCGGGCCTGACAGCGATCGAGGCCGTCCTGCTGCTGCTTGCGTCAGTCGGTCGCGTCTTCAAACCGGAGTAGCGGCACTTCCCGTCGAAACCCCCCGCGAGGTTTCGCCGTGTCAGCCTGTGGAGCCCCCCTGTGATCCAGCTGGTCCTCGCCTTTCTGATCCTGCTGGTGGTCGGTGTGCCCATCGCCTTCGCGCTCGGGGTGGCCGGTCTGATCGGCATCTACGTCGAGGGCTTCGCGCTCGACAACGCAGTACGCCGCATGTTCGGCGGAATCGACAAGTTCATCCTGCTGGCCGCGCCCTTCTACATCCTGGCCGGCGAGATCATGAACCGGGGCGGGATCACCGACAGGCTCATCAAGCTGACCATCGTACTGGTCGGCCGGATCAAGGGTGGAACCGCCTATGCCAACGTGATGTCGTCGATCGTATTTGCCGGCATCTCCGGCACCGCGATTGCAGACACCGCCGCCCTGGGCAAGGTGTTCATTCACGGGATGGAGAAAGAGGGCTACCGCAAGGAGTTCGCGGCCGCCGTGACGGTGGCCAGCGCCCTGATCGGCCCGATCATCCCGCCCTCGGTGATCATGCTGATCTATGCCGCGGTTGCGAACATCTCGGTCATCCAGTTGTTCATCGCGGGCGTCCTGCCAGGCATCATCCTGGCCTTTGCCTGTGCGTTGGTGATTGCCTGGAAAGGGCGCTCCGAGAACTTTCCCATCAGCCAGATCAAGGTCGCACGCCGCGAGGTCCCCGGACTAGCGCGCGACGGGATCCTGGTGGTCAGCATTCCCCTGTTCATCGTGATCGGCACGCTGTCGGGCGCCTTCACCGCGAGCGAGGCCGGCGGCGTCGCGGTGATCTATGCGATCTTCCTGGGCCTGTTCGTGTTCCGCAACCTCGACGTCCGGGGGCTGGTCGACGCCTTCATCAACTCCGCGCGAATGACTGCCAGCCTGTTCCTGATCATCGCCTGCGCCTCGATCGCGTCCTATGTTCTGGTGATCTCGGGAACCTCGGGCAAGCTGATCGCGATGGGCTCGATGTTCCAGGGCAGCCCCGAGACCTTCATGCTGTCGGTCATCGTCTTCGTGATCCTGATCGGGTTCTTCATCGAATCCGGCGTGCTGGTGCTGGTCTTCGCGCCGCTGCTGATCCCGATCGCGAACTCGCTGGGGATCAACCCCTATCACTTTGCGATGGTCTTCCTTCTGGCCGGCAACCTCAGCCTGATCACGCCACCGGTGGGGGTGGTTCTGTTCGTCGCCTGCCGGATCGGCAATATCAAGGTCGGCACCCTGTTCCGCGAGGTGCTTCCGTTCTTCCTGGCCGAATTGGCGGTGGTCTTCCTGATCGCCTATTTCCCCGGCATCTCGCTCTGGCTGATCCGGCTGGTGGGTCTGCAATGAGCGCGCTTTATAGAAACACGAACACCCCGCCGATGCGGGTTTCAACGTATCCGGAACCTGCCATCGGGACTGTCCCCCGATGGCCAGCAAGACGAGGTTACAGATGAGCTTCAAACCGGCAAGCTGGCCGCGCAAGCTGCGCAGTCAGGAATGGTACGGCGGCACGTCGCGAGACGCGATCTACCACCGTGGGTGGCTGAAGAACCAGGGCTACCCGAACGACCTGTTCGACGGCCGCCCGATCATCGGCGTCCTGAACACCTGGTCCGAACTCACACCCTGCAACGGCCATTTGCGCGAACTGGCCGAAAAGGTGAAGGCCGGGGTCTGGGAGGCTGGCGGCTTCCCGGTTGAGGTGCCAGTGTTTTCGGTTTCGGAGAACACCTACCGCCCGACGGCAATGATGTTCCGCAATCTGGCCGCGATGTCGATCGAAGAGCAGATCCGCGGCCAGCCGATCGACGGCGCGGTGCTGCTTGTGGGCTGCGACAAGACCACGCCCAGCCTGCTGATGGCCGCAGCCTCGACCGACCTGCCGTCGATCATCGTCACCGGTGGCCCCATGCTGAACGGTCATTTCCGGGGCGAACAGATCGGATCGGGCACCCACCTGTGGCGCTTTGCCGAGGCGGTGAAGGCCGGCGAGATGACACAGGAGGAGTTCCTCGAGGCCGAGCAGTCGATGAGCCGCTCGACCGGCACCTGCAACACAATGGGCACGGCCTCGACCATGGCGTCGGTAGCCGAATCGCTGGGCATGGCACTGTCGGGCAATGCTGCGATCCCGGCGGTGGATTCGCGCCGCCGGGTCATGGCTCAATTGACGGGCCGACGCATTGTCCAGATGGTCAAGGACGACCTGAAACCCTCCGACATCCTGACGAAAACGGCTTTCGAGAATGCAATCCGGACCGTCGGCGCCATCGGTGGCTCGACCAATGCCGTAATCCATCTGCTCGCCATCGCTGGTCGGGTCGGTGTGGAGCTGACGCTGGAGGACTGGGACCGCTGCGGCCGTGACGTGCCGACCATTGTCAACCTGCTGCCAGCGGGCAAGTATCTGATGGAGGAGTTCTTCTACGCTGGCGGCCTTCCGGTAGTTCTGAAACGGCTGGGGGAGGCGGGGCTTTTGCACAAGGACGCGCTGACCGTCTCGGGCGGGGCGATCTGGGATGAAGTCAAGGACGCGATGAACCACAACCCCGACGTGATCCGGCCGATTGAACGCGCGCTGACCGCGCAGGGCGGCATCGCGGTGTTGCGAGGCAACCTGGCGCCCTCGGGGGCCGTGCTGAAACCCTCGGCCGCCTCGCCGCAACTGATGACACACCGCGGCCGCGCCGTCGTCTTCGAGGACATCGACGACTACAAGGCCCGGATCGAGGACGAGAGCCTGGAGATCGACGAGACCTGCGTCATGGTAATGAAGAACTGTGGGCCGAAGGGCTATCCGGGCATGGCCGAGGTCGGCAACATGGGCCTGCCGCCCAAGGTGCTGCGCAAGGGGATCACTGACATGGTGCGAATTTCGGATGCGCGCATGTCCGGCACAGCCTACGGAACGGTCGTCCTGCATGTCTCGCCCGAGGCCGCTTCGGGCGGGCCGCTGGCGGTGGTGCGGACCGGCGACATGATCGAACTCGACGTGCCGAACCGGCGGTTGCATCTCGACATCCCCGAGGCCGAACTGGCCGCTCGGCTTGCCGCCTGGGCACCCGTCCACGAGCGGCCAGACAGCGGCTATGCCTGGCTGCACCAAGCCCATGTCCAGGGTGCCGACACCGGGGCCGATCTGGATTTCATGAAAGGCTGCCGCGGCGCGCCGGTCGGGCGGGACTCGCACTGAAAACAGGCTCTTGCCAGTCCTTGTGAAGCGCCGGAGCCATTTAGCAACATCTGGGGTTGGCCTCCGGGTGATACTGTTATACTAGGTGCACGACGAAACATCCGAAAAGCATACCAAATGTCTGCGTCCGCTCAATCTGTCGACAGCTTTCCGACCAGGCGGTTCTCCCGAGAGAACGGTCCCCTCTACCAACAACTCGTCGAGGAGCTCAAACACCTGATTGCAAGTGGTCAACTGGAAGTCGGCAGTGATCTGCCGAAGGAGGCCGAGATCGGCGAGCATTTGGGCGTCAGTCTGATTACGGTTCGCCGGGCGCTCAAGGAACTTGAAGACCTGGGAATGGTTCAGAAACGGTCGGCAAAGCCGGCGCTGGTGACCGCCAGATCGCCGACGATCCGTGGTGGCCACCGGTTCAACACTTATCGGGACATCGTCGAGCTCAATCGCGGCGCCCGCCTCGAGAACCTGGTTTATGGCCCGGAGAAAGGCGCACTGGTCGAAAGGTATTTTGGGCTCGCAAAGGGTGAGAAGGGCTATTGCCTGCGCGCTCACCTGATCATGCGCAACCAGAGCCGCACGCTGGTGACCACCTATCTTTCACCCGAGATCGGCTCCCGGATGACGGTCGAGGACTTCTCGGATTCGATCATCTTCCGGAACGTCCGGCGCTGCACCGGCGTCCGATTCGAGCGGGCACTGGTCACGGCCCGGGCCGCGATCGCCAGAGAGACCGAGGCGCGCGAGTTGAACATTCCACCCGGCAGTCCGGTCATGACCAAGGAGATGGTCTTTCTGTGCGACCGGCAGCGAACCGTTCAGGTGACCGTCACTGTCGATGCCGCTGAGAACTTCCTACTGTCTTACGAAATCCCGCTCCAGGACTTCACGGCCTCGGAGCCGGGCTGAGCCCGCTGGGCTGAAGACAGGGCCGCAGACGCATTCGCTCGCTCCCTTCAGTGCTGTTCGATCAGTTCCTGCATGAAGGCAGCCAGTTCGGGTGCCCACTTCGGCCCATCCAGTCCGGCAGCCGCATGCCCCAGGTCACTGTCGATCTCGATATACTGCGCGTCAACGCCGGCATCACCCAGTTTGGCCATGGCGCCGGACGCAAGCGATGGCGGAAAGACCTTGTCCGTCCGGCACAGGACGAACAGCACGCGGGCCCTGATCCGGGACAGCTCGGCCCGCACGTCGAAGCGGGAACTTGCCCGACCCAGAACGATCATTGCGTTGGCGTCGAACTCGGCCGCCCACTTTCGGGCCATACGCGCGATCTCGGCCTCGCGTGCAGCATGATCGGGGAAATCGGGGGCCAGCAGGTCATGGATGCCATAGCGCACCAGCGTCTCAATTCGTAGCCGCGTCATTGTTTCGGCCACACCGCCATGATCGTAATAGTCACCGCCGTACCAGTTTGGGTCGGCCTCGAGTTCGGCGATCAAGGCTGACAGGCTGGCCGCGGCCCCGGCATTCGCCTTGAAATCCGAGGTAACGGGGACGATCCCGTTCACGCAGTCCGGAAAACTCACCGCCCACTGGAACGCCTGGAACCCGCCGTAGGACGGGCCGACCACCGCCACCAGACGCTCGATGCCCAGGTGCTGCAGCATAGCGCGCTGAGCGGTCACGATGTCGACCAGCGTGATCTCGGGAAAGGCCGGGCCATAGGGCCGGCCTGTCAGCGGATTGACCTCGGCCGGGCCGGTCGAGCCATAGGTCGATCCCAGCATGTTCGACGACACGACATGGAACCGGTCGGTATCGATGGCTAGGCCGGGCCCGACGAGGCTGTTCCACAGGCCCTCGGCCAGGGTCGAGCCGGGCTGTCCAACCATGTGGTGGTT
>JAFIED010000012.1 GCA_020832805.1 Pararhodobacter sp. | reverse complement strand
AGGCCAGATGGGGTGGTTGCCGCCCTGACCTGACGGCATCGAAATGTGCCAAAGTGGTGGTGTTCACAGCCACTGTGCGGAAAGGACGGCAACCATGGCAAAGGATACGATGGTCGGGGTGGATCTTGCAAAGAACAGTTTTCAGATCCACGCAGCGACAATGAACGGCAGGGTGAAGTACCGTCGAAAATTGACCCGTGCGCAGTTCTTGTCCTTCATGGCGTCACAGGCTCCGGCCGTCGTCGTGATGGAAGCCTGCGGCGGCGCCCATCACTGGGCGCGGGAACTGGCCCCACTTGGTCATGACGTTCGGCTGATCGCCCCTGTCTATGTCAAACCCTTCGTGAAGCGGCAGAAGAATGATGCTGCCGATGCCGAAGCCATCGTCGAAGCGGCACAGCGTCCGGAGATGCGGTTCGTCGAACCCAAGAGCGCCGAGCAGCAGGCCCGCGCACTACTGTTCCGGACGCGGGAGCAACTCGTCCATCAGCGCACCGAGCTGGTGAATGCCCTCCGGTCCTACCTGTACGAATACGGTCATGTCCTGCCGATCGGGATCGCCAGCCTCCGGCGGATCGAGGCCATCGTGGAAGACACAGACAATCATCTGCCAGACCTCGTTCGTGACATCTGCGGCGACCTGCTCCAGCAGATTGCCGAGAAGACGGCGCGCATCAATGCTCTGATGAAACGCATCAGGGCGACCGCCGAGGACACGGAAACCGCGCGCCGGTTACAGACGATGCCGGGCGTGGGTCCCATCACGGCCCTCGCCGTCGAAGCCTTCGCGCCGCCCCTGGAGAGCTTCCGGTGCGGGCGCGACTTTGCCGCCTGGCTGGGTCTGGTGCCCCGCCAGAACTCAACCGGCGGCAAGCAGCGCCTGGGGCGCGTGACGAAGGCCGGCCAGGCCGACATCCGACGCTTGCTGATCGTCGGTGCGATGTCTCGCCTGACATGGCTTGGCAGGAAGTCCATCCGGCCGGGATCGTGGCTGGCACGCATGCTCGAGCGCAAGCCGAAGATGCTCGTCGCCATCGCGCTAGCGAACAAGATGGCGCGTGCAATTTGGGCCATGCTGACGCGGGGCGAGGATTACCGAGATCCGGTGCTGGCCGTAGCCGACTGAGGGTATCAGGCGGATCGCGAAACGGCATCGGTGTGAGAGAGGTGCGAGAAGGCGACGACCAGCATGGGCAATACGATCGATGAGATCTGGACGGGGAAAACCAGAAATCCGCTGAGAGCCACCGAGCTCTGAGGCCAGATTTGGACCCTGTCCGCTGATCACCATACCGGCCCGCGGCAGATTGGAAGGCCGCAACCGAGAGGCCTGACAGAAGACCGCGCTCGATCACCTGTTCATCTGTTCAACTTCCTCCTTGCATCTCGGGCGGCAACCACAGAAGCGGATTCATGAACTAGATGCGACCTGACGTATCACAAATCATTTCCACCCGCGGGCAAAGGGCGCTAGATGGGCGAATGAACGATTTTGCCCACGCCGCCCGTGACGCCGCCAGCGCCTTGCGCATTCTGTTCGAGCCGACGCCGCTGCAGCGCAACGATCACCTTTCGCAGCGCTTTGGGGCCGAGATTCTGCTGAAGCGTGAAGATCTCTCGCCCGTCCGGTCATACAAGATCAGGGGCGCTTTCAATGCGATGCGCAAGGTTCTGGCCGACAGGCCAGGCCAGCGCATTTTCGTCTGTGCCTCTGCGGGCAATCACGCGCAGGGCGTGGCCTTTGCCTGCCGCCATTTCGGCGTGCAGGGGGTGATCTTCATGCCGGT
Organism: Pararhodobacter sp.; assembly: GCA_020832805.1. Taxonomy (GTDB): domain Bacteria; phylum Pseudomonadota; class Alphaproteobacteria; order Rhodobacterales; family Rhodobacteraceae; genus Pararhodobacter. Next base: position 44,403 of record JAFIED010000012.1, on the reverse strand, counting down.
CACCACGCCACAGCAGAAGATCGGCAAGACCCGCACCTTTGGCGACGGCCATGTCGATATTCGGCTGACCGGCGATTATTTTGACCAGTCCCTGGCTGCCGCGCAGGCCTATTGCGCCGAAAGCGGCGGGCATTTCCTGTCACCCTTTGATGATGATGATGTCATCGAGGGGCAGGCCAGCGTTGCCCTAGAGGTGCTGCAGCAACTGGGGCAGATGCCGGACATGGTGGTTCTGCCTGTGGGTGGTGGCGGGCTGGCGTCAGGGGTGCGGCGTTACCTGCAGGCCGAGGGCGGCTGCGATTTCCGCTATGTCGAACCCGCCGGCGGCGCCAGTCTGCGCGCCGCGTTGATGGCCGGATCGCCCGTCACGCTGCGGCAGGTGGACAGTTTTGTTGACGGGGCGGCGGTGGCCCGTATCGGCGCAAGGCCATTCCGGTTTCTTGGCGATGTGGCGCCCCACCATGTGCTGACCGCCCCAGAGGACCGCATCTGCGTTACCATGCTGGAGATGCTGAACATCGAGGGGATCGTGCTGGAGCCCGCGGGCGCCTTGTCGATCGACGCCCTGCCCGAACTGGCTGATGCGATAGCGGGAAAGACCGTGGTGTGCGTGACATCTGGCGGCAATTTCGATTTCGAACGGCTGCCCGAGGTGAAGGAACGCGCGATGCGCTTTGCCGGATTGAAGAAGTATTTCATCCTGCGCCTGCCCCAGCGTCCCGGCGCGCTGCGTGATTTTCTGGATATTCTTGGGCCCGAAGACGATATCGCCCGGTTCGAGTATCTGAAGAAATCGGCGCGAAACTATGGGTCCGTGCTGATCGGGATAGAGACCAGCAGGGCCGACAATTTCACCCGGTTGTGCGCCGCCATGGACAGGGTCGGATTTGTCTGGCGCGACATCACGCTGGATGAGACGCTGTCAAACTTTCTGGTCTGACAGCACCTGCGGTCGTGGCGGCGGGGGTCTTTGCCCGGCTCATGCGGCATGGCGGCTCAGGACAGCCAGAAATTCGGTCTTGCTGACTGTGTATGTATCAATGATGCCCTGCAGGTTCACGGCGCCTGCGGCGCCGGATTGCGCCAGTTCCTCGCCCGCGCCGCAGGACGCGGCAAACTCGGTCAGCCCCAGGTTCAGGGCTGCCCCCTTCAGCGCGTGCAGATCAGAGGCAAGCGCCAGCCCATCGGCATAGGGCACGGCGCGGGCAGCCCTTACCCTGTCCATGATTTCATCCGTCTCTTCAAGGAACAGGGCGACCACCTCGTCAAAGGCGTCGTCCATCTCTGTCCTCAGTTCCTCGATCTGGGACCAGTCGATCATCACGCACCCATCTACCAACACTATCAGACGATCCTAGCGGACCGGTTCTTAATCTCACACTAACGCCTGCCACAGAAAAACACCCGGGCTTTCAACCGTTGTTAATGGGTGGTGTCGAACTATGCGCAAGGTCGCTGCCGCCGATCCGCGGTTGCAGGAACTTCTGCCCAAAGGTGTCTTTCGTGAACCGTACCTTATCCATGCGTCAGGGTCGTCGTGCGCCGGTGTCGGGGCCGCATGCCGGCACCGTGCTGGTTGTCGATGATTCCCGGGCCCAAAGGCAGCTGATCTGCGCCAGCCTGCGCAAATGGGGATACAACGCCCTGGAGGCGGGGTCCGGGGCAGAGGCGCTTGCGCTTTTCCAGCAGCATGGCGCGGATCTGATTCTGTCCGACTGGATGATGCCCGGGATGACCGGCATTGAATTGTGCCGTGCGATCCGGGGCCTGGGTCGGCAGGAATATGTCTATTTCATCCTGTTCACCGCCCGGGCCGACAAGGCCGCTGTTGCCGAGGGGCTGGAGGTAGGCGCCGACGATTTTCTGTCGAAACCGGTCGATCCGGGCGAATTGCGCGCGCGCATCAAGGCAGGCGAGCGGCTGTTGCAGATGGAGCGGGAACTGCGCGCCAAGAACGTTCTGCTGACCGAAACACTGGTCGAGTTGCGCGGGCTGTATGATTCGCTTGACCGCGACCTGATCGAGGCACGGGCACTGCAGCAATCGTTGTTGCGCGAACGCCAGCGGCAGTATCCGACCGGGCGAATCAACATGTTGCTGCGCCCCAGCGGGCATATCGGTGGTGACATGGTCGGTTGCTTTGACATCGATGACAGGCATATCGGCCTTTACGGTTTTGATGTATCCGGCCATGGTGTGGCGTCGGCGCTGTTGACGGCGCGATTGGCCGGGCTGCTTTCCGGGGCATCGGCCGAGCAGAACATTGCCATCGGGATCGGCGATGACGGCCCGCGTCCGCGCCCGCCGGCGCAGGTTGCCGAGGTGATGAACCGGCTCTTGCTTTCAGAGATCCAGACCGAACGCTATGCGACCTTGTGCTATGCGCATATCGACCGGTTGAACGGCAGTGTTCGCATGGTGCAGGCTGGTCACCCATACCCGGTTGTCCAGCATGGCGACGGCCGGGTGACCCATCTGGGGCAGGGCGGGCTGCCGATCGGGCTGTTGGCCGATGCCTGCTATGACGATTTTCAGGCGCAATTGCGGCCGGGTGACAGGTTGTTCATGATCTCTGACGGAATCACCGAATGTCCCAATGCACAGGGCGAGGAACTGGGGCAGATGGGGTTGCAGATGATCCTGTCGCGCCTTGCAGGGCTGCGCGGTCCCGCAATGATGGAGGCGCTGATCTGGGAGCTTGCGCGCTGGGCCGGGCACGACGACTTTACCGATGACATCTCTTGCGCGGTGTTCGAATTCGACGGCTAGGGCGCGGGCAATTGCACCGCGCGAAGCGTATGGCCGGCAGCCCACAGACCTGCCCCGGCAAGGGTTCCGGGCCCCGCGCCCGGTCTGCTGCCCGATGCAATGGCTCTGACCGCGCGGCCGGCGCCATGCGGGTTCATCTGCCGGCCTGATGGGGCCGCTTCGTGCGGTGTCGTTTTTCGTCGTTTTCGCGTCGGGCATGCCGGGCCGTCAGCGGCGCCATGCTGCAAGGTGCGGGCAGACCGAAACGGAGAATCGCGCCATGAAAACCCATGTTCGAGCCCTTGTCGTCGGCGGCGGTGCCGTGGGCACCGGCATCGCCTATCATCTGGCAAAGGCCGGCTGGGATACCTTGTTGCTGGAGCGAGACGAACTGACCTCGGGGTCGACCTGGCATGCCGCGGGGCTGCTGCCGCTGTTCAACATGGGATATGCAACCAGCCATATCCACGACTACAGCGTGAAAATCTACAAGGCGCTGGAGGCCGAGACCCGGCTGAACCCGGGTTTTGCCGTTGTGGGCAATCTGCGCATGGCGCAGACCCGGGCGCGGATGGATGAATACATGCTGTATTCCGCCACGGCCGAAACCGTCGGGATCGAGCATGAGTGGCTGACGCCAGAACAGATCAAGGCGCGCTGGCCCCTGGTGCGCACCGATGATCTGAAAGGCGCGATCTTTCATCCCACCGATGGCTATATCAACCCCGCCGATGTGACACAGGCCATGGCCAAGGGCGCCCGTCAGTTCGGCGCTGACATCATGCGCCGCGTGCAGGTTGACGGCTATCGCTGGACCGGCGGCGAATGGGTGGTGTCATGCACGCGGATGGTTGAAAAGGGTGGCAATCTGGTGCCCTCGGACGACCGGTTCGAGATCACGGCGGAACATGTTGTCACGGCCACCGGCAATCATGCCCAGCGCACGGCGCGGCTGCTGGGCATCCGTATTCCGGCAATCCCGGTGGAACACCAGTACATCGTCACCGAGCCTGACCCGGTGTTGCAGGCCTGGCGGCAAGCGGGCAACCCCGAGCACCCGGTGCTGCGCGATGCCGATGCGAAATGGTATGTCCGAGAGGAACGTGGCGGCTGGATCCTGGGTCCCTACGAACGCGGCGCGCCCGCGCGTTTTCTGCATGACGTGCCCGAGAGCTTTCGCGCCGACCTGTTCCCGCTGGACCTGGAACGGATCGAGCAGGAATACATGGCGATGATCCATCGCCTGCACAGTTCCGAAACCGTGGGGCTGAAGGACGATTACAACGGCCCCATCTGCTATACCCCGGATGGCAATCCGCTGGTTGGTCCGGCGCCGGGCCTGCGCAACATGTGGCTGGCAGAGGGGTTCAGCTTTGGCATCACCGCCGCGGGCGGCACTGGCCATTATCTGGCGCAAATGATGACCGGGCGTGAGGCCGAGATCGACATGGCCAGCCTGGACCCGCGGCGCTATGGCGACTGGATGACCACCGAATACGCCGCGCGCAAGAACGAGGAGTGTTACGAGCATGTCTTCATCCTGCACCACCCGGATGAAGAGCGAGAGGCCTGCCGCCCGTTGCGTACGGCGCCCTGCTATGACCGGGTAAAGGCGCTGGGTGCGCAGTTCGGGCAGGTGAACGGCTGGGAGCGCCCGAACTATTTTGGCCCCATCGGGGCGCCGGACTCCTTTGACCATGACAGCCGCAGCTTTCGTCGTGGCGGATGGTGGCAGCATGCCGTGGATGAGGCAAAGGCGATCCGCGACAATGTCGGCATGATCGATGCCACGGCCTTTACCAAGCATCTGGTGCGCGGCCCCGGTGCCACGGCGTTTCTGGACTGGTTCACCTGCAACAAACTGCCAAAGGTGGGGCGGATCAACCTGACCTATGCGCTGACCGAGGCAGGCACGGTGCGCACCGAATACACCATCGTGCGATTGGCCGAGCAGGCGTATTATCTGGTCAGCGCAGGCGCCTGGACAGCTTATGACGGCGATTTCCTGCGCAAGGCCGCCGAAGACAAGATGGCCGAATTCGGGTGGATCGACATTCATGACGTGACGACCCAATGGGGGGTGTTTGCGTTGGCCGGGCCGCGCGCCCGGGATGTTCTCAATACTCTGGTCAGAGATGCCGATCCGGCTACCGTACTGTCGAACAAGCGTTTTCCCTGGTTGTCGATGCGCAGGGTCGAGTTGGGCATGTGCCCGGTGCGCGCCGTGCGTGTGGCCTATACGGGCGAGTTGGGCTGGGAACTGCACCACCCTATCGAGATGCAGAACTACCTGTTCGACCAGATCATGGCCGCGGGCGAGGGGGTGGGGCTGAAACTGGTCGGCGCGCGGGCGCAGAACTGGTTGCGCCAGGAAAAGAGCTATCGTGCCTTTGGCAACGAACTGGGGCGGGATGCCACCCCGCTGGAGGCCGATCTGCCGCGCTTTGTGGACATGGCCAAGGATTTCAACGGCAAGGCGGCCATGGCCGACACCGGCATCCGGTCAAAATGCGTGACGCTGCTGATAGACGGACCAGCGGATGCAGACCCATGGGGCCGCGAGGCACTCTATGCTGGCGGTGAAAAGGTGGGTCGGCTGACTTCGGGCGGGTATTCGGTGGCCTTTGGCAAGCAGATCGGCATGGGCTATGTGAAACCCGCGCATGCAGCTGTCGGTACGCGACTGAAGGTGCGGATGCTGCGCCAGCTCTGGGATGCCGAGATCGTCGAAGACAGCCCCTACGACCCGGCGAATGCGCGCATCAGGATGGATGGCTAGGGCCGCAGGCCATGCACGCAGCAGGTGCGGCGCTTTGGCTGCTCGCGCCGCTGCATGTTCAGCTCGATGACCAATCAAGCCGTAGCCTCAGAAAGCCGGCGCTGGACAGCCCGCGCAGTTCCGGCGAGAAATGCGCAATCTGGCCCAGGTGATGCCGGGCGCCGGGGCCGGTTTCGAACAGGGCATGGGTACCCGGCAGCGCAGTAAAGCGCAGCGCGGGCGGCGCAGCCGTTGCCATGTCGGCGCATTCGACATGGCGGCGAATCAGGTCACGCGTGATGGTGCCATCATTCTGGACAATGCGGTCCTGCACGGTGGCGGGAAAACGGCCTGCACCAAAGGCGCGATAGCTGTTGGTGCACAGGATGAATTCCTGTGCGGGGTCCAGCGCGGCGCCGTTGAAAATGACCTCTGAAACCCTGCGCGCGGCGGGATTGGCCAGTTGGCCGTCGGGCAGGTAACGCGCGGGTTGCGACAGATCGTATTCCGTTGTCACGCCATAGATGACCTCGAAATTGTAGCCGGGCACGCGCGGATCACGCAGCAGCGTATCCTGCCCATCCGGGCGCAGGCGGTTGAAGGCAGAGGCGCTGCGCTCCAGCCATTCCAGCAGTTCATGACCCGTGATGCGCAGCGCGGCAAAGGTGTTGGGAAAACTGTACAGATCAGCGATATGGCGCAGTGCGATGGGGCCCGCGGGGACGTCTGTATAGTTTCCCGGCCCGCCAAGCCCGCCGCATTTGAATGGTGCAACCGATGACAGGACCGGCAGTTCAGCCAGAGCTGGATCGGCCAGCCTTGGCAGGATGTGGCGGCGTTGCGCCGCGGCCACGAATGCCAGCGAACTGGTCACGCCCAGATGGGCGAAGTAGCTGTGCAACGGTTCGTTGACATGTCCGACAGGCTGGCGGATCGCGTTTCGGGTGTCTTCGTGGATAGCGGCAACTGAAGCTGTCAGGCGAACGACCTTTTCGGCCCGTTCGGCCGTATCGCGGGTGCGGGCCTGCCGGGATTGCTGCGATCCATCAGGCGGCAGCTGGCGTGACTCGCCCCCGGCAATTGCGGCTGTTTCCTTGCTGGCCGCTGCCATGCCTGCCGACGCTGCCACGGCACGCGTATGGGTATTCGTGCCCAGCACCCGCCATTCCCGCCCGTCACGCACCAGCAGCATGTCGATCAGCCCGATATGCGAGCCCCAGAAACCTGCCATGACCGCGGGCTTGCCGCCAATGGTGCCGGTCTGTACATCGACGCCCCCCATGTTGGAAAAGATCGGCGACGGAAACACCATATGGCTGTGCCCGGTCATCAAGGCGTCGATGCCAGGCACGCGCGCCAGGGGCACCGCCGCGTTCTCCATACCGTCGATATGCTGGGCGGCGCCAATGCCGGTATGGGCCAGGGCAATCACCAGATCGGCCCCGGCCTCGCGCATTTCCGGCACCCATGCACGGGCGGTTTCGACGATATCGCGGCTTTTCAGCCGGTCGCCGATGCTGTGCCTGTCCCAGTCGACAACCTGCGGGGGCGCAAACCCGATCACACCGATACGGATGGGGTGTTGCCGCCCCCCCGCATCGGTGACCATGCGATCAAGCAGCACATAGGGTTTCACCAGGGTGCGGTCGGCGCGCGGGGCGGCGCCCCTGTGTTTGACCAGATTGGCCGAAACAACCGCCCCATGCGCGCCTGAAAGCGCGTTCATCAGGAAATCGATTCCATAGTTGAATTCGTGATTTCCCAGGGTGATCGCATCATAGCCAAGCGCATTCATGGCCGTCATCACCGGGTGTTCCTCGCCCGGCGAGAGGCCACGATGCTGGGCCAGATAATCGCCCATCGCCGTGCCCTGAAGGAAATCGCCGTTGTCGAACAACAGCGCGTTGTCTGCCTCGGCGCGCGCCTCTTCGATCAGGTTGGCAGCCGCAATCAGGCCAAGGCCCGGCGCCGGCGTGTCGGTGTAATAATCGAAGGGCAGAAGATGCAGATGCAGATCCGTGGTCTCGATCAGTCGCAAATGGACTGTGCGTTCGCCAACTGCCGCATCGGCAAATGAAACAGGATTAAACAATGTACGGCCCCGAACGATCACTGCGTCACTGTTCCGGCTTCATGCGGCCCGAACAGGCTGGCCGACGCTGCACCGAAAAGCAATGGCCGTCTTGATGGGTAACCGTGGCATGAGTTTGGCTTAATCCTGTCACGCATTGATCAATCTGCAAAGGCCTGTTCTGTCGCAGCGGCGCGGTGTGCCCTGTGTGTTTCCCGTTTGCTTTACCGGCGTGGCGCCATGGCGTAAGCACGTTGAGATATCAGGAGAGTTTACCGTGAATGATGCAAGACCGCCACAAATGCATGACCCCGCGACGGATTTTCCCGTTTTTTCGGGCGGGTGGGACAACCGCCATGCGGAATGGCGCGACAGATTGCCTGCCACGATGGCAGAAGACGCCCGATTGCTGCCCTTCTGGCGTGGGCGCCCCCTGCTGGCGGGGGCGGGTGCTCTGGGCTGGATAGATGCGCAAAGCGCGGTGCTGGCCCATGCTGCGCCCGGGCGGCTGTTTCTGGGGGTCCATGCCGGGCAGGCGCGTATGGCGGTCGATGTCTCGTCCTGGGAGCCGCCGGGCCTGGACAGGGCGGCAATGGCCAGTTTTTTCGACGTGCAGGAATATCGCCACCCCGCGCTGCCGGAAGATACCCGTTTTGCCGATCTGCGTGGCGTCATGGTTCGGCTTGACCCGGCAGAGGCGGTAATGGCGGCAACCGCGCGGGCGTTGTTCAACTGGCATCGAACGCACCGGTTCTGCTCGTCCTGCGGGAATCGCAGTGATTGGGCCAGCAGTGGTTGGCAACGGCTGTGCCCATCCTGCGGCGCGCGGCACTTTCCGCGCACCGATCCGGTAGTCATCATGCTGGTGGTGCGGGGCAACAAGGTGTTGTTGGGCCGTTCTCCCGGCTGGCCAGAGGGCATGTATTCGGCGCTGGCCGGTTTTGTCGAGCCCGGTGAATCGCTGGAGGCGGCGGTGCGGCGCGAGGTGCGCGAGGAAACCGGAATCGCGGTCGGCGCGGTGCGCTACATCGCGTCACAGCCCTGGCCCTGGCCCAATCCGCTGATGTTGGGCTTCGTCGCCGAGGCGGAAAGCGAGGTGATCACCCTGGATGACGAACTGGAAGATGCGCGATGGATCGGCCGCGAGGAACTGGTCTCGGTCCTGGCCGGGCAGCATGAAACCATGCGACGCCCGCGCAACGGGGCAATCGCGCAATATCTGCTTTCAGCATGGCTGGCGGGGCGGCTGGGCTAGAACGGCGCGTGCAGGCGGGCGAAAGCGCGCCTGCGCTGTCGTCACCGGCGCAGGGGGTCGGCGGGATAGGTGCCCAGGATTTTCAGCCGCGTGGTGAAATAGCGCAGCTCATCCAGCGCAAGACGCACGTTACCGTCATCCGGGTGGCCCTCGATATCGGCATAGAACTGCGTCGCGGTAAAAGAACCGCCCACCATGTAGCTTTCCAGTTTGGTCATGTTCACACCGTTGGTGGCAAAGCCGCCCAGTGCCTTGTAAAGTGCCGCGGGAATGTTGCGCACCTGAAACACAAAGGTCGTGATCATGCCATGCTCGCCGCGCCGGGTCAGGTCGGCGTCGCGGGCCATCACCAGAAAGCGCGTGGTGTTGTTGCCCTGATCCTCGATATGGCGCGCAAGCACATCCAGCCCGTAGATTTCACCCGCCAGATCGCCTGCCAGCGCTGCCAGCGTCGGATCGCCCGCTTCGGCAACATGGCGCGCAGAGCCTGCGGTATCGGCCCCTGTCACGCGGCTGATGCCTTGCGCCTTCAGAAAGGCGCGGCACTGACCCAGCAGGACAGGATGGCTCATGGCGGCGCGGATGTCGTTCAGCCGGGTGCCGGGTATGCCCAACAGGTTGATGTGCACGCGCACAAATGCCTCATCGACGATGTGCAGCCCTGAGTCCGGCAACAGGTTGTGGTTGTCGGGGACGCGGCCGAAGGTCGTGTTCTCGACAGGCAGCATGGCCAGGTCAGCCTTGCCTTCATGGACTGCGGCGATAACATCTTCGAATGTCCGGCAGGGCAGCGCCTCCATCCCTGGGCGTGCGCTGACGCAGGCCTGGTGGGAATAGGCGCCGGGTTCGCCCTGGAATGCGATGCTTCCTGTCATGTCTGCCGTCCTTGTGCTGGTTCCCGGGGCCGGATGGCCTGTCGGGGCAATACGTCGCGGTAAGTATCGCTTGAAACTTCCAAGGGGAAGCGGGTAGAAGACCGCGACGTCTCCGGTTCACACGAGAAACGATATGTTCGACACGATGGTCATCACCAAGGCGGCTGCGGGATTCTGCGCGGCGCTGCTCATCTTCATGCTTGGCAAATGGGCGGCTGATACGTTGTATCTGCCCTATGGGCCGGCGCCTCAGGCAATCTTCATCGATCTTGGCGACGATGATGCCGAGGCAGACGCGGTCGAAGAAGAAGATATCGATGTCATGGCCCTGTTCGCCGAAGCCGATGCCGGTGCCGGCGCGGCGCAATGGCGTCAGTGCCGTGCCTGTCACCAGCTTGTCGAAGGTGCGCATGGTGTTGGCCCCTCGCTGCATGGCATTGTGGGTCGCGAAATCAACGCGATCGACGGCTTCAACTACTCGGGTGCGCTGTCGGCATTGGGTGATGTCTGGACGGTAGAGGCGCTGAACGCGTTTATCGAGAACCCGCGCGGTACCGCGCCCGGCACCACGATGAGCTATAACGGCATGCGCAACCTGCAGGACCGTTTGAATCTGATCGCCTACATGGAAGCCGAAAGCCAGTAACAGCGGCTGTATCGGCATCACGGAAAAGGAACGGGGCTGCCGCATGACGCTGCAGCCCTTTTTGGCATCGAGCGCGTCTTTCTGGCTTGCTGACAGGGTTTTCCGCGCCCTCACGCAATCGCCACTTGAACCCGGTGCCGCGCTGGACTTACCTGACGGGGTGCTATCTGCACCACGGCGAAAGGCCCTGTATCAGGAGAGTTGGATGATCCTTTGGACAGACCGCCGCGTGTCGCCGCGCGTCATTGACGGCCCGCGCATCAGCCGCCGCCGCGCCCTGGCGGGGCTGATGACCAGTGCAACCTTGCCGGCGCTGACGGGCTTCCTGCCGGCAACGCCGTTGCGCGCCGGCACCGACCCGGAAATCGACAACCCGGATGAAATGATCCGCGCACATGGGTATTCGTTTTACGGGGATCTGAGTTATCCTGCAGATTTTGCGCATTTCGACTACGTGAACCCGGATGCGCCACGCAGCGGCGAGATATCGGTCTGGGCGCCCGGCACATTCGACTCGATGAACCCCTATACCAGGCGCGGGCGGCCAGGTCGGTTTTCGTGGTCGTTCTACGAAAGCTTGCTGGAAACTTCGGGCCCCTTCGGTGACAGCGCACCCGCCGATGTCTATGGCGAGATCTACGGGTTGCTTGCCCATACGGTAGAGTATCCCCGCTCGAAAGACTGGGTGATCTTTCACATGCGGCCCGAGGCGCGGTTTTCCGATGGGACGCCCCTGACGGCGCATGACGTTGTGTTCACGCACAACCTGTTCATCGAACAGGGGTTGCCATCGTATGCGCAGGCCGTGGGCTTTCGGGTGACGGGGGCCGAGGCACTGGACGATCACACGGTGCGCTTTACCTTTCGTGACGGCATTTCGCGCCGTTCGCTGATTGATCAGGTGGGCGCAACCCCGGTCTTTCCGCGCCGCTGGTTCGAGGAAACCGGCGCCCGGCTGGATGAATCACGTCTGGAAACCGCGCCCGGCTCGGGCCCTTATGTGCTTGCCGGGTACGAGATCAACCGTCGCATCACCTATCGCCGCAATCCTGATTACTGGGGGTGGCATCTGCCGAACAACCGCGGGCGGCATAATTTCGATGTCGTGCGGGTAGAGTATTTCGCCGACGATACCGCCGCATTCGAAGCGTTCAAGACCGGTGAATACACCATTCGCTTCGAGGGTAATTCGCGCCAGTGGGCCACCGGCTATGATTTTCCCGCGGTCACGCGCGGGCATGTCATTCGTGAGGAAATACCGGATGGCACCCCGCCGACGCCCACCGGCTTCGTGTTCAACCTGGCGCGCCCGCAATTGCAGGACCGCCGGGTGCGTGAAGCGCTTTCGCTTGCCTATAACTTCGAATGGACCAATGCGCAGTTTCAGCATGGGTTGATGGCCCAGCGCCAGTCGTTCAGCCAGGGTACCCCGCTGGAGGCACATGGCGTGCCAGAGGGTGCGGAACTGGCCCTGCTGGAAAGTCTGGGTGATCTGGTGCCCGCCGAACTGCTGACCGATCCTGTGGTGATGGCGCATGAATCGTCGATCGACAGGTTGCAGGACCGGCGCAATCTGCGGCGGGCCAGCCGATTGCTGGAGGATGCAGGGTGGCCTGTGGGCGACGATGGCATCCGCCGCAACGAGAACGGGCAGACGCTGCGTATCCGGCTGCCTTATGCCAACTCGGTTTCATCGACGCTGGAATCGGTGATCGAGACCTTCATCCAGAACATGCAGCAGATGGGCATCGACGCGCTGGCGCAGAAGATCGACCCTGCGCAATACACCGCCCGCTCGCGTGATCGCGATTATGACATGGTGTTCGATCAGTATGTGGCCTTTCTGGATGTCGGCACCGGCCTGCTGCAAAGATTCGGCAGCGAGGCGGCAGACGACGTGTTCAACCCTGCGGGATTGCGCAGCGAACTGGTCGATGAGGTCATCAACATGGCATTGATGGCACCCGAGCCAGAGGAGCGTGACGTGGCATTGCGCGTGCTTGACCGTGTGCTGCGCTGGGAGCGTTTCATCGTGCCGGTCTGGTATAATCCGAATACATGGATTGCCTATTGGAACCAGTATCGCCGCCCCGATCCGCTGCCGACCTTCGCCGATGGGGCGCTGGATTTCTGGTGGTTCGATGCCGATGCCGCGGCGGCGCTGCGCTCTGCCGGCGCGTTGCGGTAAGCGCTGATGTCCGCCTATATCCTGCGTCGCCTGCTGCTGGTGATCCCCACGCTTCTGGGCGTGATGGTCATCAATTTCACGCTGGTTCAGTTCGTTCCTGGCGGCCCCATCGAACAGGTCATCGCCCAGATGGAAGGGCAGGGTGATGTGTTCGGGGGCTTTGCCGGTTCGGGCGACGATGCCGGGCGGTCTGCCGGCGGCGGGGACGAGCGCTACATCGGTGCGCGCGGCCTGCCGCCAGAGTTCATCGCCCAGCTTGAGCGTGAATTCGGCTTTGACCGCCCTCCGGTCGAGCGGTTCTTCAACATGATGTGGAACTATGCCCGCTTTGATTTCGGCACCAGCTATTTCCGCTCTATCACGGTGCTTGACCTGATCATCGAGAAGATGCCGGTGTCCATCTCGCTGGGGCTGTGGTCAACACTGATCGCCTATCTGATCTCCATCCCGCTGGGTATCCGAAAGGCAGTGCGCGACGGAACGCAGTTCGATACCTGGACATCGGGCGTGATCATCGTGGGCTACGCAATTCCGGGGTTCCTGTTTGCGATCCTTTTGCTGGTGCTGTTTGCCGGCGGGTCGTTCTGGCAGATCTTCCCGGCGCGCGGGCTGACATCGGAACAGGAGGTCTGGGACCAGCTGTCGCTGTTCGGCAAGGTGCTGGATTATTTCTGGCACATCACATTGCCGGTGATCGCGCTGACCATCTCCAGTTTTGCCACGTTGACCTTGCTGACCAAGAACAGCTTTCTGGACGAGTTGCGCAAGCAATACGTCATGACCGCCCGCGCCAAGCGCCTGGTCGAGCGGCGCGTGCTGTATGGCCATGTGTTCCGCAATGCCATGCTGATTGTGATTGCCGGTTTCCCCTCGGTGTTCATCGGCGCCTTTTTCGGCGGTTCCCTGATCATCGAGACGATCTTCTCGCTTGACGGGTTGGGGCGGCTGTTCTTCGAGGCGGCGGTTGCCCGCGATTACCCGGTGATCTTTGGCACGTTGTTCATGTTCACGCTGCTGGGGTTGATCGTGGGCATCATATCGGACTTGATGTATGTCTGGATCGACCCGCGTATCGACTTCGAAACCCGGGAGGGCTGACGCGATGAACCTTCAGCCACCGCCGCCCATTACATCGACGCCGCCCTCATCAGGCCCAGATACCCCTACGCCAGGCGGACCGTCCGCAACAACACGCCGGCCATGGCTGTCGCCGTTGAACCAGCGCCGCTGGCGCAATTTCAAGGCCAATCGGCGTGCCTTCTGGTCGTTGATCATCTTCGGCACTCTTTACTTCCTGTCGCTCTTTGCCGAGTTCATCGCCAATGATCGGCCCATATTGGTCAGCTTTCGCGGCGAGTTGCATTATCCCATCTTTCAGTTCTATCCCGAAACCGCCTTTGGCGGCGAGTTCCGCACGCAGGCAGTGTTTCGCGATATCGAGGTTCAGTGCCTGATCCGCACGGGCGGGGCAGAGCTGTGTCTGGATTACCCGGAAGAAGCGCTGGCCGAGGCCGAGGCGCAGGGCACGGTCGACGGGGAACCCATTTCGCCCGGCTGGATGATCTGGCCGCCGCTGCCCTACAGTTTCAACACGGTAAACGACATCGGCGGCCCCGCGCCCTCGCCACCGGACGCGCGGCATTGGTTGGGCACTGACGATACCGCACGCGATGTGCTGGCCCGCGTGATCTACGGCTTTCGCCTGTCGGTGACATTTGCGCTGGTGGTGGTCACGGCAGCCTCTGTCGTGGGTATTGCCGCAGGCGCGGTGCAGGGCTTTTTTGGTGGATTGCTGGATCTGTTCTTTCAGCGCATCATCGAAATATGGTCATCGATCCCCAATCTGTACGTGATCATCATCGTTGCCGCGATCCTGCCGATGAATTTCTGGTTGCTGGCCTTTCTGATGGTTCTTTTCTCCTGGACGGCCCTGGTGGGGGTTGTGCGGGCCGAGTTCCTGCGGGCGCGCAACTTCGAATATGTGCGCGCGGCGCGGGCGTTGGGCGTGTCGAATGCGCGCATCATCTTCCGCCATGTTCTACCCAATGCGATGGTTGCCACGCTGACCCTGTTGCCCTTTATCGTGACCGGGGCCATCGCGGGATTGGCGATGCTGGACTTTCTGGGCTTTGGCCTGCCGCGTTCGTCGCCGTCGCTGGGGGAACTCACGCTGCAGGCGACGCGCCATCTGCAGGCGCCGTGGCTGGGTTTCACGGCCTTCTTTACCTTTGCCATCATGCTGAGCCTGATGGTCTTTGTCTTTGAAGGCATCCGCGATGCCTTTGATCCGCGAAAGATTTTCAGATGAGCCTGCTTTCCGTCAAGGATTTGCGCGTCAGCTTCACGCAAGACGGGCACAAGGTGCAGGCTGTGCATGGCATCTCTTTCGAGATCCTTGCTGGCGAGACGGTGGCATTGGTGGGCGAGTCCGGCTCGGGCAAGTCGGTGTCGGCACTGGCAGGGGTTGGGTTGCTGCCGGATTCGGCCAATGTGGCGGGCTCTGTAACCTTTGAAGGTCAGCAGATGGTTGGGGCGTCAGAAGACGCGCTGCGCAAGGTGCGTGGCAATGACATCAGCTTCATCTTTCAAGAGCCCATGACCTCGCTGAACCCGCTGCACACGATCGAAAAGCAGATCGCCGAGGCGCTGTTGCTGCATCAGGGCCTGCGTGGTGAGAGATCGCGGGCCAAGGTGCTGGAACTGCTGCACAAGGTCGGTATCCGCGAGGCCGAGTCCCGCCTTTCCGCCTATCCGCACCAGCTTTCCGGTGGTCAGCGCCAACGGGTCATGATTGCGCTGGCCCTGGCCAATGCGCCCAAGCTGTTGATCGCCGATGAACCCACAACAGCGCTTGATGTGACCATCCAGGCGCAGATCCTTGAACTGCTGGCTGGGCTGAAACGGGCCGAGGGGATGGCCATGCTGTTCATCACCCATGATCTTAACATCGTGCGCCGGGTGGCAGACCGGGTGTGCGTGATGGAAAAGGGCCTGATCGTCGAACAGGGGCCAACCGATCAGGTGTTCGATACGCCCACCCACCCCTATACACAGAAACTGTTGGCGGCAGAACCCAAAGGCACCCCCCAACCCGTACCGGCGGGCGCGCAACAGGTGCTGGATACACAGGGTTTGCGGGTGTGGTTTCCCATCCAGCGCGGCATCCTGCGGCGCACCGTGGGGCATGTAAAGGCGGTCAATGGTGCCGACATAACCGTGCACGAAGGCGAAACCTTGGGCATCGTGGGCGAATCCGGCTCTGGGAAGACAACGCTGGCTCTGGCGGTCATGCGACTGATCGCGTCGCAAGGGCCCATCACCTATATGGGGCAGAACATTTCGGCTTGGCGCGCGCGCCAACTGCGCCAGTTGCGCCGAGAGATGCAGATCGTCTTTCAGGACCCTTACGGCAGCCTGAGCCCGCGCCTGACCGTCGAGGAAATCATCGCCGAGGGGCTGGGCGTGCATGGTGTACCCACAGGCAAGGCCCCGCGCGACCTGGTCGCCGAGATCATGGCCGAGGTCGGTCTGGATCCGGCAATGATGCACCGTTACCCGCATGAATTCTCTGGCGGCCAGCGGCAGCGCATTGCCATTGCCCGCGCAATGATCCTGCGCCCGAAACTGGTGGTGCTGGACGAGCCGACATCGGCGCTGGACATGACGGTGCAGGTGCAGATCGTCGATCTGTTGCGCAGCCTGCAACAAAGGCACAAACTGGCCTATCTGTTCATCAGCCATGATTTGCGGGTGGTACGGGCAATGGCGCACAAGGTGCTTGTCATGAAAGATGGTGATGTGGTCGAACAAGGCGACGCGGCCCGCCTGTTCGATACGCCGCGCACCGACTATACACAGGCCCTGATCGCTGCGGCCTTCGATCTGCGCACGATTGGCAAGACAACGGTTCCGGCAGAGGGTGGCGGTTGAAGATACTCTTCGTGCACCAGAATTTTCCCGGTCAGTTCCTGCGGCTTGCCCCGGAGCTGGCGGAACGCGGGCACGAGGTCATTGCGCTGACCGACGAACGTAACGAACGCCCTTCGCCTGTCACCACGCATCGCTACCGCAAGCCAGAGCCGAAACCGGACAGGCAAGCAGGGCGCTTTGGCACGACCTTTACCGAAATGACCGACCGCGCCCATCGCGTGGCAAGGGCAGGGCTGGCCCTGCGCGAACAGCATGGCTATGCGCCTGATGTCATCTTCGGGCATGGCGGTTGGGGCGAGACCCTGTTCCTGCCAGAGGTCTGGCCGGATGCGCGGTTGCTGGTCTATGCAGAACTCTACTACTCGGCGCGTGGGCTGGACGTGGGGTTCGACCCAGAGTTTGCCAGTACCGTGCCGGAACGCAGCTTCAATATCGTGGCACGGCAAGGGCATCAGGCGCTGATGATGGCGCAGGCCGATGCCGCGCTGTCACCGACCGAGTTCCAGGCAGATACGTTTCCCGCCTGTTTCCGCGAGAAGATTTCGATCATCCATGACGGCGTGGATACCGACCTGTTGCAGCCGGACCCTGATGCGCGGGTCATCCTGCCTACGGGTGCGGCCTTCAGTGCGGGTGACGAGGTGTTGACTTTTGTCAACCGCAACCTTGAGCCCTATCGCGGTTACCACAGCTTCATGCGGGCGTTGCCAGAGGTCATGCGCGCCCGTCCGAACGCGCAGGTGGTGATCGTCGGCGGCGACGAGGTCAGCTATGGCCCGCGCCCCGGCGGGGATCTGTCATGGAAGCAGATTTTTCTGGACGAGGTGCGGGACCGGATCGATCCTGCCCGGGTGCATTTCACTGGCCGTGTGCCCTATGGCACATTCGTTCAGTTGATGAAGGTGACGCGGGTGCATTGCTATCTGACGGTACCATTCGTGCTGTCATGGTCGCTGCTGGAAGCCATGAGCGCGGGCGCATTGGTCGTGGGCTCGCGCACCGCGCCGGTCGAAGAGGTGATCAGTGACGGGGTCAGCGGGCGGTTGGTCGATTTCTTCGATACCGCAGAGATCGCCGAGGTGCTGATCGATGCGCTGGCCAATCCGGGCGAACATGCCATCCTGCGTGAGGCTGCACGCGCCCATGTGGTCGAAAACTACGATCTGCGCCGCATCTGTCTGCCGCGGCTGATCGATTTTGTCGAAGGGCGTGTTCAGAGCGGTTGACAGCCCCTTGATGGGCCGTGCCACGCCGGTTCAGGGTGGCACTGAAACCGGGTCAGATTGCCGAGGAGTGGCCAGAGCGGTCCATTGCATAGGCGTCAAAGGCGGCGGCGATCACGCGGGTAAGTGGACGCCCTTCCGGCGGAATCGACAGACCCTTTTCATCATGCACCAGGTACCCGTCGAAGCGTCGCGCAATCGGTGCGAAAAGGACATCGAGATCATCGGCAGATACGCCGTGACCCCGCATCAGTTCCTGTGAACTGACCGAAAAATCGCACATCAAGGCCTCGATGATGCGCCCGCGCAGCAGATCGTCCCCCCTGAATACATGCCCGCGGCCGGTGGCAAACTGCCCCGCCTGCACTGATTTCGCCCAGCCAGAGGTGGCAGGATTCATCTGCGCATAGCCCTGCGGGAAACGCGAGATGGACGACGCGCCAAGCCCTATCAGAACCGGCGCGGTGTCATCGGTATAGCCCTGGAAATTGCGCCGCAACGTGCCGTTGCGCATGGCCCGGCCAAGCCCGTCATCCGGTCGCGCGAAATGGTCGATGCCGATCTCGTCATAACCGTCCCAGGTGAAAAGCCGGCGGGCTGTCTCAAACAGCTCCAACCGCTCTTCCGGTCTGGGCAGCGTATCGGACGGAATCATCTGCTGGCGCCGGGCCATCCAGGGCACATGCGCATACCCATAAAGGGCAACCCGGTCCGGGTTCAGGGAAAGCAGCTTCTGCACCGAGTCCGACAACTTCTTTATGCTTTGGTTCGGCAGGCCGAACAGGATGTCGGCGTTCAGGCTGTTGACGCCGCGCGCCCGTATCGCCTCGACGGCTGCACGGGTGATTTCATAGCTCTGGTCGCGGCCGATGATTGCCTGAATCTCGGAGTCAAAATCCTGCACACCGATTGACGCTCGGTTCATCCCGGCTTCGGCGAGGGCATCAAGGCGCGTGTCGTCGATCTCGTTCGGGTCGATCTCGACCGAGAACTCGCCCTCCTTGCCCAGCGGCACGACATCGAAAACCGCCTGTGCCAGCCCGCGCATTTCCTCGGCGGGCAACAGGGTGGGTGTTCCACCGCCCCAGTGCAGCCGCGAAAGCGTTACCCCCTCTGGCAGAACGGCGCGCAACAGCGCCAGTTCGGCTTTCAGCGTATTGACATAGCTGATCACGGGCGCGTCGCTGCTGGTGCCCTGCGTGCGGCAGGCACAGAACCAGCACAGGCGCCGGCAGAACGGAACATGCAGGTACAAGGAAACCTGACTTCCGGGCGCTATGGCCCGAAGCCAGTCCACGAACCTGTCGGCGCCGATCTCTGCTGAAAACTGAGGCGCGGTAGGATAACTTGTGTAGCGCGGCACGCGCGCGTCGAAAAGTCCAAGCCGGGCAAGTTGCGAATCTGTCTGCATTGCTTTACAGTCGCCTTGGTAAAATCCGATTTCCTTGACATAGATCAAACAGATGCAGAAGATCGATTCCCAACCGTCCCGTTTTCTGCACGTACAATGCAATGATTGTCCGATTCGCCATCAAGCGGTGTGCGCGCGCTGCGATGATGATGAACTTCAGATGCTTGAGGCGATCAAGTTCTACCGCAGTTTCGAAGCCGGTCAGACGATTGTCTGGTCTGGTGACCGGATGGATTTTGTTGCCTCGGTTGTCTCGGGAATCGCCACGCTGAGCCAGACGATGGAAGACGGGCGCCGCCAGATGGTCGGTCTTTTGTTGCCGTCCGATTTCGTGGGGCGGCCTGGGCGCGACACGGCTGCTTATGACGTGACCGCCACCACCGACCTGCTGATGTGCTGTTTTCGCAAGAAGGCATTCGAGGATGTGATGATCAGCACGCCTCATGTCGGCCAGCGCCTGCTGGAGATGACGCTTGATGAACTGGACGCCGCGCGCGAATGGATGCTGCTCTTGGGTCGCAAGACAGCGCGCGAGAAGATCGCCAGTCTGATTGCCATCATCGCCCGGCGGGATGCGGCACTGAAGCTGATGGAGCCGCAGGGGCGCGTCTCGTTTGATTTGCCACTTTCGCGCGAAGCGATGTCGGATTACCTTGGCCTGACCCTTGAGACGGTCAGCCGGCAGATTTCGGCGCTTAGGCGCGATGGTGTTATTGACGTAAAGGGAAAGCGGCAGATCACCATCCCCGACTTCGATCGCCTGATCGAGGAAGCGGGCGATGATTCTGATGGTGGCTTCCTGACCTGATTGTCCCTGGTGCCGTCTGGGTCGGTTTTCGGCCTGGCGTCAACTGTGTTCTTTCAGCAGGCGGCGTTTCTGGCGATCCCAGTCGCGCTTGGCTTCTGTGGCGCGCTTGTCGGCCTGTTTCTTGCCCTTCGCGATGCCGACCTTCAGCTTCACGATGCCGCGATGGTTGAAATACATCACCAACGGCACCAAAGTCATGCCATCCTTGGCCGTCGCCGCCCATAGTCGCGCCAGTTCACGCCGGTTGACAAGCAATTTGCGTTTGCGCCGCTCTTCATGGCCCCAGACGCCCGCCTGTTTGTAGGGCGCGATATAGCCATTGATCAGCCAAAGTTCTCCCTGTTCGACGCTGGCATAGCTGTCGGCGATATTGGCCTGGCCGGTACGCAGCGACTTCACCTCGGAGCCGGTCAGCATGATGCCGCATTCAATGTCGTTCTCGATGAAGTAATCGAACCGCGCGCGACGGTTCTCGGCAATCACCTTGTAATTCGGGTTCTGCTTCTCGGCCATGGTCGCCAGATAAAGGTTGGTCTGTCTTCTGTCCAGTGGCGCTGGCCGGGCGATCGGCACTACCGGGGGTTGCAGCCCGTGGCAATGCGGCCCATGGTGTGCCCAAAGCTGCTGCGAATGGAAACCAATCATCATGTATCAGACGCTGCTTGTTGCCGGGGCCCTGTCGCTTGCGGCATGTGGGGCGGTGCCGCCTTGGAGCGCGCCTTCAGCCGGCACGCCAACCGCCACCATCCCTGTGACCCCCGTCAACGGCACCACCCCGCGTGCGACCGCCGACACCTGCGGCGCGGCCAGGTTCAGGCACCTGATCGGTACGGCTGTACCAGACCCGTTTCCGTTCAGCGGGCCCCTGCGGTTGTTTCGCAGCGGTGACATGCTGACGATGGATCACCGTCCAGAGCGGATGAACGTCGAGCTTGATCGCAACAGCGATACGATTCTGGCCATTTATTGTGGCTGATTGCAGCACCATCGCGGCAAGGGGCTGATGCCGGGCGCCCGGAGGGGCACCCGGCCTTTTCGCCCGGACCTGCCATTTGCCAATGCCTCTTGGGGGGAAAGGTCTGGCACCAGATCCTGGCTTTGTGTGTAAAGGGTGGCGCAGAATTGTGGCATGGATGAGACAAGTTGACGACGCGATGGTGTTTTTTCATCCACCCTCTGGCCCTGAGGTCTTGATTTGCATCCCTTGCCAAGGCACGCTTGCCCCATGACCGTGGTGGTACCCCCCCAAACGTTCCGCAAATCTCAGGAAGCCGTCAGTTTCGACCGCCATGAACTGGGGGCGATCCTGTCCGTCTATGGCCGGTTCGTTGCGGCCGGCCTGTGGCGGGACTACGGGATTTCCTGCCTGCGCGAACGGGCTGTGTTCAGCGTTTTCAGGCGCACGGCCGAACACCCGCTTTACCGCATCGAAAAGCTGCCGGCCCTGCGCAACCGGCAAGGGTTGTATGCGCTGGTCGGCCCGGATGGGCAGATCATCAAGCGTGGCGGTACCCTGCGTCAGGTGTTGGCACCATTAGAGCGCAAGCTGGTGCGCGCGCTGGAGTAGCGCCTGAATGCCGCTGGACCGGCCCGGCATGCCGGGCTAGGGAAGTGGCCATGACCGATTTCATCTACGTCCCGCCTGCCGGCCCCATTCCGTTGCTGCATGTCGATGATGACATTCTGGTCGCTGAAAAACCCGCCGGTCTGTTAAGCGTGCCGGGACGCGGAGAGGACCGGAGCGATTGCCTGATTGCGCGCCTGCGCCAGAGTTTTCCCGATATTCTGCTGGTGCATAGGCTGGATCTGGATACATCCGGCGTGATTGTCTTTGCCCTGAATGCGCAGGCGCAGGCGCATCTTGGCCGCCAGTTCGAGGCGCGGCGCGTTTCAAAACGCTATGCCGCCCTGGTAGACGGTCATCCGGCCGAGACGAAGGGGCGCGTTGATCTGCCCCTGATCGTTGACTGGCCGAACCGCCCGCGACAAAAGGTTTGCCACCAGACCGGCCGCCCTGCGGTTACTGACTGGCGCGTGATCAAGCGGCACGAAGGATATTCCCGGCTGCAACTGAAGCCGGTCACCGGCCGCAGCCACCAATTGCGCGTGCACATGGTGTCATTGGGTCACCCCATTCTGGGTGACCCCTTGTATGCATCAGGTGCGGCGGCGCAGCATCCGCGCCTGATGCTGCATGCCGAGACCCTGCGGCTGGCCCACCCGGCCACCGGCGCACTGATGAGTTTTCGCGCGCCGGTGCCGTTCTGACACCCTGAGAACCGGATCAGGCGGGCGCCACAAGATGGCCCATCTTTCGGCCTGACATGATGTGAATGTGCAGGTGTGGCACCTCCTGCATGCCGTGATCACCTGCGTTCATGATCGCCCGGTAGCCGGGCCCGCCTTCGCCCGGCTGGATTCCCAGTTGTTGACAGACCTGCCCCACGGCCCGCGCAAAATCAGCGATCTCGGCATCTGACGCCTCTAGCGCGAAATGATCATAGGTCACATAGGCGCCCTTGGGGATGACCAGCACATGTGTCGGCGCCTGTGGGCGGATGTCATGGAATGCCAGGCAGTGCTCGGTCTCAAGCACCTTGTCGCAGGGAATCTCGCCGCGCAGAATCTTTGCAAAGATGTTTTGCGGGTCGTAGCTGTATGCCATGGTTTGCCCCTCAACCGTGATCAGGCGACCAGCCGGAAACGGCCTTGACCTCCAGGAAATCCTCGATCCCCCAGATACCGCCTTCGCGCCCGGTGCCGGACTGTTTCATCCCGCCAAACGGCGATCCCGCGCCGCGCGGCTTGCCGTTCATTTCCACCATGCCGGACCGCAGGTGCCGCGCCACGCGGTTGCGCCGGGCGCCGTCCTGGCTTTGCACATAGTTGGTCAGACCGTAGGGCGTGTCATTGGCGATGGCGATCGCCTCTTCCTCGCCCTCGAAGGGGATGATCGACAGCACCGGGCCGAAGATTTCCTCGCGCGCGATGGTCATGTCGTTGTTGACATCGGCAAACACCGTGGGGCGCACGAAATAGCCGCGGTTCACGCCCTCGGGGCGGCCCAGACCGCCGGCCACAAGCCGCGCGCCCTCGTCGATGCCCTTCTGGATCAGGTCCTGCACCTTGTCGAACTGCGCCTGACTGACCAGCGGGCCAATGTGACGGCCGGATTCGTGGGCCGAGGCGACGGCGGTTTTCTGCGCGGTCTCGGCGGCGATTTCGACCGCCTGATCATAGATCGACCGTTCCACCAGCATGCGGGTCGGCGCGTTGCAGGACTGGCCGGTATTGTTGAAGCAATGCATCGCCCCGCGCCGCACTGCCTTTTCATCGGCATCGGCAAAGACGATGTTGGCGCCCTTGCCGCCCAGTTCCAAGTGCACCTTTTTCAGTGTTTCGGCCGCGTTCTTGCTGATGGCGATGCCCGCGCGGGTAGAGCCGGTGAAGCTGACCATGTCCACATCCGGGTGGCCGGAAAGCTGCGTGCCCACACCCGGCCCGTCGCCGTTGACCAGGTTGAAGACACCCTTGGGCACCCCGGCCTCGTCCAGAATCTCGGCAAAAAGGAGCGAGGACAAGGGCGCAATTTCCGAGGGTTTCAGCACCATCGTGCAGCCGGCCAGCAGCGCCGGGATGACCTTCAGCGTGACCTGGTTCATCGGCCAGTTCCAGGGCGTGATCAACGCACAGACGCCGACTGCCTCCTTGATGATCCGGTCTTCGGGCGCGTGATCGCCAAGGGGGGCAACGAATTCGACCTGGTCAAAGGCACGGATGAAATTCTTGATATGCCCGATGCCCGCGCCCACCTGGCTGGAAAGCGCCATGTCGATGGGGGCGCCCATTTCCATCGAAATGGCCTTGCCCATGTCTTCGGCGCGGGCCTTGTAGACATCATAGATGCGCTGTACCAGCGCCAGCCGTTCGGCCGGGTCAGAGTACATGAACGCTGGCAATGCCGCCCGCGCGGCGGCCACGGCGGCATCGGTATCGGCCTGGCCCCCAAGGCTGATGACGGCGCAGGGTTCCTCGGTCGAGGGGTCGATCACCTGAAAATCGCTGCCCGCCACGGGGGCGACCCAGGTGCCGTTGATGTAGAATTGGCGTTTATCGAGCATCTCTGCCTCCGGAAAGCAATTTTGTCGACACAGTGTCACCCCCACAGCAAAGCTTCAAGGGGAGGGGGTGTGCCAGCGTAGCGCATGCATTGAATTGAACGCATTGTCATGACGCCGGAAGGGGATGAACGCAGTTCATGAACCTGCGGTTCAACGACACCGTTTCTGCCTGACACTGCGTTCAGCGGGGCCGCATTCCCGTCGACGCCGCTGGTGGGGTGCGTTCATGGCAGTGCGGCCGGGTGTGTGGGCCCCCAGACACGCCGCGCATCGCGGGCGATGAGCCGTGCCTCGATGCGCGAGAGGCGGTCGCGCGCCGCCTGCGCATCGCCGGCATGATCGCGCAGTGCTTGCCGCCAAAGGCGCAAGGCCGAGGCCGCGCTCCAGGGAAGGGCGGCCTGATGCAGCCAGGCGCGCAACTCGGCCGGCAGGCGGTCGAAGGCGGGCATGGGCGTCTGGCGGCGGCGCTTGAGGCTTGTGGCGGTGTTGTTCATGGCAAGTGGGACAGGGGGGCGCTGCCATCCTTGGGCCTGCCGCCCTCACCCCCCGGAGTATTTCCGGTGAGATGAAGAGCAGGCGGGGTCAGGCTGCGCGGCGGGCACCCCAGGCGGGGAAGGGGTCGGGCAGGGATTTCCAGGCCGAAGGGGTGAAGTCTTCAGCTGGAATCAGACAGGCGTCGAGCAGGGCGCGCAAGGCGGACTCGTCCATGCCGGCGCCGATGAAGACCAGTTCCTGGCGGCGGTCGCCCCAGGGTTCGGCCCAGTGTTCGCGCATCTTTGCCTGCATGCCCGGGTCTTGTGGCCAGCGGTCCTGCGGCACGGCGGCCCACCAGCCGCCCAGCGGCGTGACCGAGGAAATGGCACCGGCGAGGCTGAATTCGGCCACCCAGTTGGGCCGCGTGGCCAGCCAGAAATGCCCTTTGGCGCGGATCACGCCGGGCAGGGGGCCGTTGAGCAGGTCATGGATTCTCTGCGGGTCGAAGGGGCGACGGGCGCGGTAGACGAAGCTGGAAATCCCGTATTCCTCGGTCTCGGGCGTGTGGTCGGCAAAGCCGTACAGTTCCTTGGCCCAGAGCGGGTGTTCATGGGCGCGGTCGAAGTCGAACAGCCCGGTGTCGAAGATCGCCTCGGCCGCTACGCGCGAAAAATCGGCCTCGATCAGGCGCGCGTCGCCATTGAGCGCGCGGATGATCTTGCGCGCCGCATCGGTGCGTTCCGGGCCGGCCTCGGTGACCTTGTTCAGCACCACTACATCGGCGAATTCGATCTGCTCGGTCAGCAGTGAGACCAGCGTGCGCTCGTCCTCCTCGCCCAGTGATTCGCCGCGGTCGGACAGAAAGTCATGGCTGGAGAAATCTTTCAGCAGGTTGAACGCATCGACAACCGTGACCATCGTGTCCAGCCGCGCCAGGTCTGACAGGCTGTTGCCGTTCTCGTCGCGGAAGTCAAAGGTGGCGGCGACGGGCAGGGGTTCGGATATGCCCGTCGATTCGATCAGCAGGTAGTCAAAGCGCCCCTCGGCCGCCAGGCGCCGCCCCTCGGTCAGCAGGTCATCGCGCAGGGTGCAGCAGATGCAGCCGTTGGACATTTCCACCAGCTTTTCCTCGCCGCGCTTCAGGTCCACGCCTGCCTGCACCAGATCGGCGTCGATATTGACCTCGGACATGTCGTTGACGATGACCGCCACGCGCCGCCCCTCGCGATTGTTCAGCACATGGTTGAGCAATGTGGTCTTGCCCGCGCCCAGGAATCCGGAAAGCACGGTGACGGGAAGGCGGGGATCAGACATGGCGAGCCTTTCAGCAAAGCGGCAGGGAAGCGCGAGGAAACAATAGTTATATTATAACATTGTTCAAGCGGTCGTTTGGCTGCGGGTGCGCCGGATTCCGCTCAATCGCGCAATTTTGTGCCGCCGTCAGGCCATTGCCCGATGTACAGGCGCCCACAAGGCGTTACATGAACCGCATGAGCAGACGTCAGTTTCTTTACAATCTCGGCCTGGGCACCTTGGGTGCAATGGCCGCGCTTGCCCTGCCGGCGCCGGCCGCTGCGCAGCGGCTGTCACTGTCTGAAATATCAAGCTACTTCAATGGGTTTCAGACGGCGCAGGGGGGGTTTACGCAGATCAACCCAGATGGCACATTGACCACGGGGCGGATCATGCTGCACCGGCCCGGGCGCGTTCGTTTTGAATACGACCCGCCTGACCCCAATCTGGTGATGGCAGCAGGCGGTTCGGTCAATGTGTTCGATGCGCGCTCGAACCAGGGGCCGACTGTGTATCCGTTGCGGCGTACACCGCTGAATCTGATCCTTGCAGACCGCGTCGACATGACGCGCGACCGCATGGTGGTCGATCATTTTACCGACGGGCCGACCACGGTGGTGGTGGCGCAAGACCCGGATCATCCGGAATATGGCAATATCCGGCTGGTTTTCAGCTCCGACCCGGTCGAGCTGCGGCAATGGATCATCACCGATGACATGGGCCGCGAGACCACGGTCATTCTGGCCGGGCTGGAGCATGACGTGCGGCTGCCGGCTGGCCTGTTCAGCGTCGATCAGGAAATGCAGCGGCGCGGGGGGATCGCAGGCCAGTAGCATGGCCTGCAGCCGGCGCCAGGGTCAGACGGCGGCACCAAATCAGAAGCGTCGGCACGCGCGCAGTTGCTGATCATACATCACGGCGCGGTTCGCCACCCGGTCGGCAACATTGATCAGCCACGGCTTTGCCAGAAAGCTTTGACGCGCAAATCCTGTGTGCCCTTCGTGATAGGCCAGATAAAGATTGCGCGCGTCTGACAGGGCAATGCCGTTACGCTCGACCGATTTCTGCGAATACCAGCCGATGAAATCGGTTGCATCCTCTATGCGGTCACGGCGGGCGCGGCGGTTGCCGGTCTCGGCCTGATACTCTTCCCAGGTGCGGTCCAGCGCCTGGCTATAGCCAAAGGCCGATGACTGGCGCCCCATCGGGATCACCCCGGCCGACCAGCGGAACGGGGTGCGCGCATCGCCGATAAACCGGCTTTCGGCATGGATGATCGCCATCTGCACCGGCACGGAAATGCCCCACCTGCGCTCGGCCGCGCGCATCGCGGCAAAATATCGGGGGCGTTCTGACGACATGGCGCAGGCGTCATCAAGGTTGCGCGGAGCACTGAAATCGGACCTGGCGCCGCAGCCGGCCAGCAGCAGAAGCACGACCAGCACGCGCAGGACGTTTGCATTGATTACCATGGGAACACTGCCTCGATCATTGATGCCCGTGGGTGGCGGTCTTGTGCCGCTTTTCCCTCTTCTTAGCGCAAGCTGACAAAAAATGGAAATCCTGTTGCACAGCATGGGCCGCGATAAACCACGGGAAATCGCCGTTGATAGCGCGATTGTGCACACATGGCGGGGCCGCCACTGTTTTGCCACATTTCACAATCTGTTTCTGCCCCGTCGCACTTTCGCCGCTGGACCGTGCCGGCCGGTATGGGTTAACTAGGGGTTGAAGAGGGTGATATGTTGAAGACTTACGCAAAGTATCGGCTGGGACAGGTTGTACGGCATCGCAAGCATCCGTTCAGGGGTGTGGTGTTCGATGTCGATGCAATCTTTGCAAACACGGATGAGTGGTATGACGCGATTCCCCAGGAATCCCGTCCGTCAAAGGACCAGCCTTTCTATCATTTGCTGGCTGAAAACGAGCAGAGTTATTACGTGGCTTATGTATCAGAGCAGAATCTGGTGGCCGACGATTCCGGCGAGCCGGTTGACCACCCTGATCTGCCTGATCTGTTCGGCGACTTCGAGAATGGTTTTTACCCGCTGCAGGTTCAGCTGAACTGACAGCGGCGTCAGGGCGCTTCTGACGCGGGCCTGATCCATGCAGGCATCGACCTTCAGCCGCGCGTCACCTCATGCTGATAACGAAGACGTGCGATTTCTTCGTGACGTTCGGCCTTCAACAGGTCGTTGAGCTGGTTGTCCACATAGGTCATGTGAGCTTCGGACGCCAGACGGGCGGCCGAGGCATCGCGCGCCTGAATGGCCTCGTTGATGGCGCGATGCTGCTCAAGCAGGGCGTCGCGCGTGGTGCGCTGGCGGAACATCTGCTGGCGGTTGTAGAAAACCCCGGCGCGCAACAGGTCGAACATGGCGCGCATCAGGTGAAGCATCACGATGTTATGGCTGGCCTCGATGATGGCCAGATGGAACTCGGCATCGAGTTCCGCTTCGTCAGACGGATCGCGCTTCAGATGCGCGTTCTCCATCTTTTGCATGATCGTGTCGATCACCTTCAGGTCCGTGTCCGACCCGAACCGCGCCGCGCGTTCGGCCGCCATACCCTCAAGGTCACGTCGAAAGCTGATGTAGTCGAACAGGGCTTCCTGATGGCTGGCAAAGAGGTCGATGAGTGCTTTCGAGAAAGCAGAGCCCAGCATGTTCGCCACATAAACCCCGGCGCCTGCGCGGGTAACCAGCAGGCCGCGTTCCTGCAGGTCGGCGATCGCCTCGCGCAGGGACGGGCGGCTGACCCCCATCTTTTCTGCCAGCTCTCGTTCCGATGGCAGCCGTTCGCCCGGCCGCAGAAGGCCGCGCAGGATCAGCAGCTCGATCTGCCGAACCACGCCTTGTGACAGCTTCTCCATCTGTACCGGTTGAAACACGCCCTGATCCTCCACCCGGTAAAAAGATATGACCAGAATTGCCGTTTCTCAACACCATCCGTCATTGATGACGCGAAGTGACAAGAAAAGGGGCAGGCATGGCGGCCTGCCCCATCGGTTCATTCCCGCGCTGCCGATGCATCTTGCGTCGGCGGCGCGGCGCAACGCGCGCTTACTGGGCGCGGATCACGATTTCCACACGCCGGTTCTGCGCCCGGCCCTGTGCCGTTTCATTCGAGGCGATGGGCTGGGTCTGCCCGGCGCCACGCGTGTCAATCCGGCGCGGCGAGACACCAGAGTTGATCAGCACCGATGCCACCGACTGCGCCCGGCGTTCTGACAGGCGCTGGTTATGTGCGGCCGACCCCGTGCTGTCGGTATGGCCGGTCACCACGACGATCGTGTCCGGGTAGCGCTGCAGCGAGGTGCCGATGGCTTGCAGATCACGCGTGAGGTCAGGGCGCAGTTCGGCGCTGTCGATGGCAAACAGGATATCCTGCGGCATGACCAGGATGATTTCGTTGCCCGACCGGCGGATGATCACGTCATCACCCAGGGTGCCGCGCAACTCCTGTGCTTGCTGGTCCAGCGAGCGGCCGATGGCGCCGCCGGCAAGGGCGCCCACACCCGCGCCAAGAATGGCGCCGGTTGCCCGGTCACCTGCAACGGCAGCACCCAGCAGACCGCCGACCGCGGCGCCGGTGCCCAGACCGGTGCGTGTACGGTCAAGCTCGCCGGTCTGCGGGTCCGTGCAGCCGGCCAAAAGCGCCACGAGCGCACCAGAGGCAACGAAAGGCTTGAAGTTCATGGCTCATTTCCTTCGCGTCAAAAAGCAGATGGACGGGGCTAGTCTATGCGCCCACGACGGGAAACGCAAAAGGCCGTGAAGTGGTGCCCTGACGAGTGGCGGGCATTCGCCGGTCATTCGCCAGTCTTCCGGCGGGCACCCGGCGGGCAGTCGCACCCGGGCTGTCTTGTCAGGCGTGCGCGGCGTCGTGGCGCGCGCCTTCCCAGGCCAGTAATGCCCGCTTTACCGGCAGCCCCCAGCGATAGCCGGCCAGTGCGCCGGAACTGGCAATCACCCGATGACAGGGAATCAAGGGTGCCAGCGGGTTTTGCCCCACCGCACTGCCGACCGCACGCATGGCACGCGGTTTGCCGATGGCGGCGGCGACCTGGGCATAGGTGGCCACATGGCCGGACGGTATGCTGAGCAAGGCCTCCCAGACCTTGATCTGGAACGGGGCGCCGATCACCTGCACCGGGACCTTGGCATGGCCGCCAAAGGCGCCCTCGACCCAGTCGCGCAGCCTCTCGGGCTCTTCGACATACCGGGCAGCTGGCCAGCGCGCGGATAGATCGGCAAACGCGCCTCCGGCGCCGGTCTCGGCCGAAAAGGCCAGCCCGCACAGCCCGTGCGGCGTACCCATGGCGACGACCGGGCCGAAAGGGCTGTCGAACTGGCCCCAGGCAATGGTCATCCCCGCGCCTCGGCGGGCATAGGTGCCGGGGCTCATGGCCTCCCAGCGCAGGAACAGGTCATGCAGGCGGCCCGGCCCAGACAGCCCCGCCGTCAGCGCCGTGTCCAGCACGGTCTTGCGTTCAGCCAGCAACTGCCGCGCGTGGCCAAGTGCCAGATATTGCTGGTATCGTTTTGGCGATACGCCCACCCATTGCGAGAACACGCGCTGGAAATGCGCTGGGCTCATCCCCAGCTTGCCAGCCAGATCATCAAGGGCCAACCGCTCACCGCCTGCCGTGTCGATCTCGGCCATGGCGCGCGCGATCAGACGATAGTGATAGCCCGCGCCCGTATCGTCATCGGCGGGTTCAGTGCCGTTGCCAGACACGATGTCTTCCATCGTTTCCTCGCTGTTCAAAGCGCCTGTTTGCCCCAACGGGGGTACATTTCGCTGCATGTTAGCCATTGCCGCAGGCTCAGGCGACCCGGAACATGCGGGTTTAGTACTGGACGCGGGCAGCGCGGCGGGCCACAGTTGCATCGACACGGCTGCGGTATGCCCATGCGCCTTCTCATTTCCTTTGCTGCGCTTTTCCTGTCGGTCGTGCTGTTGCAACTGGGCCTTGGCGGCGTGGCGCCGCTTGATGCGCTGTCAGGCGACCTGCTGGGCTTCAGCGCAACGGAAATCGGCTTTCTGGGCTCGGCGCATTTCCTGGGCTTCTTCATTGGCTGCTGGTGGGCGCCGCGGCTGATGGGCGAGGTCGGGCATTCGCGCGCCTTTGCCGCGCTGACCGCTGCGGGCACCATTGGCATTCTGGCGCATATGATGATCCCCCATGCCTGGGCCTGGGTGCCGATGCGGATCGCCATCGGGGTGGCCGTGGCCGGCTGCTACACCATCATCGAGGCCTGGTTGCAGGCCAAGGTTACCAACGAAACGCGCGGGCGGGCCATGGGTGTCTACCGCGTCGTCGATATCGTGGGGTCGCTGGGCGCCCAGCTGCTGATCGCGGTCTTGGCGCCTGCGGCCTATCTGTCATACAACCTGCTGGCGCTGCTGTGCTGTGCGGCCCTGTTCCCCCTGGTGCTGACCCGGGCCGAGGCGCCTGAAACGGGCGTCGCGCCGCGCCTGAGGCCGTTGATCGCCTTGCGCAATTCGCCGCTGGCGGTGGCAGGCGTGGTGGTATCGGGCATCACCGGCGCGGCCTTTCGCATGGTGGGGCCGCTGTATGGCCTGGCAGTGGGGCTGGCCGCCGACCGGATTGCCCTGTTCCTGGCAGCCTATGTGCTGGGCGGCGCACTGGCGCAGTTGCCGGCGGGCTGGCTGGCAGACAAGTTCGACCGCCGCACGGTGCTTATTTGGCTGTCGCTGGCGTCAGTCCTGGCCTGTGCGCTGACGGTCATGGCGGCGAGTGGCGGCGTCATCACCATCTTTATGGCGGCGGGATTCTTTGGTTTTGCCACCTTTACGATCTACTCGGTCTCGGCCGCCCATGCCCATGATTTTGCACAACAGCACGAGCGGGTCGAACTGTCGGCGGCGCTGATGTTCTTTTACGCGGTAGGGGCCATCGCCAGCCCGGTCATTGCTTCGGTGCTGCTTGCGGTCATCGGGCCATCGGGGATGTTCGGCTTCATTG
The DNA here is from genome assembly GCA_020832805.1 of Pararhodobacter sp. GTDB lineage: Bacteria > Pseudomonadota > Alphaproteobacteria > Rhodobacterales > Rhodobacteraceae > Pararhodobacter. Next base: position 12,610 of record JAFIED010000012.1, on the reverse strand, counting down.
CGCTGGCGCATGGGCTGCTGGTGGTGTTTACCCTTGTCCGACGCCGGGCCCGCCCGGTGCCAGAGGACCGCACGCGCTATACCTATGTGCCGCGCACCTCGTTCCTGATAGGCCGGCTGCTGCGGCGGGGCAACGGGCGCGACTGACAAACTGTGTCGCCTGTTTCACAGACTTGCGCCTCTGGCCAGCCCGTTGCATGAGGGGGGCATGGCCAGCCAGCTTGATTACGCAACGATTACCGAGATCTTTCGCCGCTTTCATGCAGCAGAGCCCGAGCCCAAGGGCGAGCTTGAGCATGTCAACGCATTTACCCTGCTGGTGGCTGTGGCGCTGTCGGCACAAGCGACCGATGTCGGGGTCAACAAGGCCACGCGCGCGCTGTTCCGGATTGCCGACACGCCGGAAAAGATGCTGGCGCTGGGCGAGGAAGGCCTGATCGCCCATATCCGCACCATCGGCCTGTTTCGCAACAAGGCAAGGAATGTACTGAAACTGAGCCGCATTCTGGTCGAACAGTACGATGGGCAGGTGCCCTCTTCGCGCGCCGCGCTGCAATCGCTGCCCGGTGTGGGGCGCAAGACGGCGAATGTGGTTCTCAGCATGTGGTGGCGGCATCCCGCGCAGGCTGTGGATACACACATATTCCGCGTGGGTAATCGAACGGGCATTTGCCCCGGCAAGGATGTCACTGCGGTCGAGCGCGCGATCGAGGATCATGTGCCCGCCGAATACCAGTTGCACGCCCACCACTGGCTGATCCTGCACGGCCGCTATGTCTGCAAGGCGCGAAAGCCGGTCTGTGGGGCCTGCGTGATCCGCGATCTCTGCCCATTCGAGGAAAAAACGACATGACCATTCAGCAGAAGAAATACCAGCTTTCCGGCATCGGCAATGCGATTGTCGATGTCATCGCCCGCGCCCCCGATCATTTGCTGGACGACCTGGGCATCCGCAAGGGCGTGATGCAACTGGTCGAACGCGACCAGGCCGAGGCGCTGCTGGCGCGCATGGACGCACGGCAGCAAAGCGCGGGCGGGTCTGTTGCCAATACCATTGCCGGTGCGGGCCGACTGGGGTTGCGCACTGCCTTTGTCGGCCGTGTGCATGACGACGAACTGGGCCGGTTCTGCGCCGACGACACGGTGCGCGCGGGCACCGCCTTTGTGAATGCGCCCGTGGCCGATGGCGAGTTGCCGACATCACGCTGCATGATCTTTGTCACCCCTGATGGCGAGCGTTCGATGAACACCTATCTGGGCATTTCGGCCGAACTGGGCCCCGACGATGTCGATGAGGCGGTCATGGCTGACAGCGAGATCGTGTTTCTGGAGGGCTATCTGTTCGACAAGGACAAGGGCAAGGAGGCCTTTCTGAAGGCGGCCCGCGCCTGCCGCGCGGCGGGTGGGCGCGTGGGCATCGCGCTGTCCGATCCGTTTTGCGTGAATCGTCACCGCGAGGATTTCCGGGTGCTGGTGCGCGACGAGATGGATTTCGTCATTGGCAACCAACAGGAATGGGTGGCACTGTATCAGGCGAACGATATCGACGATGCGCTGGCGCAGGCATCACAGGACTGCGCGATGCTGGTCTGCACCCGATCGGGCGAACCGGTGGTGCTGATGCAGGGCGGCCATCGCGTTCAGGTTCCGGTGGAACGCACCGTGCCGGTCGATGCCACCGGCGCGGGCGATCAGTTTGCGGCGGGATTCCTGTACGGCATCGCCACCGGCCATTCGCTGGAAACGGCGGGCCGCATGGGCTGCATCGCGGCGGCCGAGGTGATCTCGCACATGGGCGCGCGCCCGCAAGGCAATGTCCGTGCACGCCTGCAGGCTGCGGGTCTGGTACGGGCCTGAATCCGTCAGCCCGGTTTGCGGGCCAGGAACCGCAAGCGGACGTAATCGGCAATCCAGCCCTCATGCGCGTCATGCAGGACGCTCAACCGGCGGGTGCAATCGGCCAGAACCGATGCGCGCGCCGGCTGGGGCACAGCTGTCAGGAACGGGTTGGCAAAGGTTGCCAGCCAGCCCGAAATGCCTGTCGGTAATGGTGTGGGGCGTGGAATCAGGGCGATCTCGTCAACCAAGAATCCGGCTGCTTCCAACCGGCGCCGCTGCCCTGTCACCGATGGGAAATCCCAGACCGGCCGCGCGGGGGTGGGGTGGCCCTGTGCCTCCAGCGCCGCCATCAGCGCCGTGACGACAGCCGCCACATTGCCGAAACCGCCCTGCTCGGCCACGAAACGGCCACCCGGGCGCAGCGCGACATGCACATGGCCCAGCACCTGCTCCGGCTTGCGCATCCAGTGCAGCGCCGCATTCGAAAACACCGCGTCAAAGGCGCTTTCTCCGAATGCATCATGGGCGTCCTGTTCCATTACGCTGATGCCTCGGGCACGGGCGGCCCTGGCCATGTCCGGGTCCGGTTCCAGCCCGGTGACATCGGCGCCGGTCCTGGCCAGACGCGTGGTCAGCACGCCATCGCCGCAACCCAGATCAAGCACCCGCTCGCCGGCTTGCAGGTCGATCAGCGCCAGCAGCGGCGCGCCAAGGGCAGGCACGAAACCGGCATCACGCGCGTAATGTTTCGCCGACCAGTGTTGCCCGGCAGGGATGAGATTGTCCATGTTTTCTCCGTCCGATGCGGCTTCGCCTTGCAAGCCGCCGGCGCGCAGCACATATCATCTGCCACCGACGGAGGGTAGTCATGGGATATTTCAAGACAGCGATCCTAATGGCGGCGATGACCGCTCTTTTTCTGGCGGTGGGCTATGCCATCGGTGGCGGGGCCGGCACGCTGATCGCCTTGGCCGTCGCCATCGGCATGAATGCCTACGCCTGGTGGAATTCCGACCAGATGGTGTTGCGCATGTATAACGCGCGGCCGGTTGATGCGCACACCGCGCCGGAACTTCAGGAAATGGTGGTGAGGCTGGCGGATAATGCCGGCATGCCGGTGCCGAAGATCTATATCATCGAGGAAGACCAGCCAAACGCCTTTGCCACTGGCCGCAACCCCGACAACGCTGCCGTTGCCGCCACGACCGGCCTGTTGCGGCGCCTGTCACCCGAGGAGGTGGCAGCCGTGATGGCGCATGAACTGGCGCATATCCGCAACTATGACACGCTGATCATGACGATCACCGCCACCTTTGCCGGTGCCATTTCGATGCTGGCGAATTTTGCGCTGATCTTCGGGCGGGGCCGGAATGCCAACCCTATCGCATTGATTGCGATGATGATCCTGGCGCCACTGGCCGCCGCGCTGGTGCAGATGGCGATTTCGCGCTCGCGCGAGTATCAGGCCGACCGGGTTGGCGCCGAAATCTGCGGGAACCCGTTGTGGCTGGCATCGGCGCTGCAGCGCATTCAGGATGGTGCGGCGCGCATCGACAACGACCGCGCAGAGCAGAACCCGGCGACCGCGCATATGTTCATCATCAACCCGTTGCATGTGCACAAGCGCGACAAGCTGTTTTCCACCCATCCATCGACCCACAACCGCATCGCGGCGCTGCAGAAGATGGCGACGGAAATGGGTGTCTCTGGCGGCGGTGGGGGTGGTGGTAACGCCATGCGCGGGCGCGGCGGCCCCTGGGGTTGACGTATTGGGCGGCTTTCGGGCGCGATGCCGGGCAGCCCGGCCACGGCTGATCCCTGCCGATCACAGCCTGCTGTGCAGGCGGGGCGGTTCATTCCGTCCCGCCCATGCGGTAGAAGGCCGGGCATGAGGCGCTTTATTCTGTTCCTTGCGGTGGTGGCCCTGGTTGGCTGGGCGGTTCTGAGCGGCCCGCTGGCCGAGCCGCTGCAGACTCTGCTGGCGCCGGTGCTGCAGCCGTTTGGCCGGTGGCTGCTGTCGATACAGTCAGCGTTCCAGGCGGATCTGGCGCGCGAATTGCGCGGGGTCAGCCGGGGTCAGGCGACCGCGTTCTGGGCGCTTCTGGGTCTGTGCCTGTTTTACGGGTTCGCGCATGCCCTGGGGCCGGGGCATGGCAAGGCGCTGCTGGGAGCCTATGGCGTATCGCGCCGGGTCGGTGCGGCACGGTTGGCGGGTATCGGCCTGCTGGCGGCTCTGGCGCAGGCCAGCGTTGGCGTGGCCCTGGTGCTGGCCGTGGCCGGCCTTGCCGGCATGGGGCGTGGCACGCTGCAGGGCATCGACCGCGATGTGCTGGCGCCTGCCGGGCTGGCGGCAGTGGCCGGGCTGGGCCTTTGGTTGTGCTGGCGCGCCCTGGCACGGCTGGCGCCGACCTGGCGCCGGCCATCGGTGGTGGATGTCGCCGAGGGTCGCCTGCCATCTGCGTCAGTGGCACCCGGTGCGCCCGGTCCGGCGGCGATGATGCTGGCTGCAACCCGCACGGGCCGGCAACCGGTGCGGGCGCATGTTTATCGGGCCGATTGCCTGCCCGATTGTCCTGACTGCGGCATTGCGCATCAACCGCCCGTCGGCGCCATGCTGCAAGCCGCCACCCCGCGGGAAATTGCAGCACTGGTGGCGGCCGTCGCTGTCAGGCCATGTTCCGGGGCGTTGCTGTTGCTGCTGCTGACCTGGCAAATGGGGTTGATCTGGGTGGGCATTGCGGGCGCCTATGCGATGGCGCTGGGCACTGCGGGTGTGTCGGTCGCGCTGGCGCTTGCGCTGGTTGCCGGGCGCGACGGGTTGCTGCGGCTGGGGGGCGGGTGGCTGGCCGGGCATCGGCGCTTGTGGGTCGCCGCCGGGCTGGAGGCGATGGTTGGTCTTCTTCTGATGATCGGCGCGCTGTCAGTTTTCCTGGTGAGTGCCTGATTGAGCTTTCCCTTGTCTGTCGGCACAGCCATAAGACAGGGTGGCGCGTCGGATGCGCCAGCTTTCCATGGCTGTGGTCCCCATGCGCGCGTCTGCCTCGTCTCCGCTTTCGTCGTCATCCGGCTTCTGGTCTCAGTCGCGCGCTGTTCTGGGGCTGGGCTTGCCGCTGATCGGCAGCCACATGGCGCAGTTTGGCCTGCATGTTACCGATACGATCATGCTGGGCTGGTACGGGGTGACAGACCTGGCCGCAGGCGCGTTGGGGGCCACCGTATTCTTTGCCTTTTTCACCTTTGGTACCGGTTACGCCAATGCCGTCATGCCGATGGTCGCGGCCTCGGCCGCGCGTGATGACGAGGTCGAGGTCCGGCGCGCCACGCGCATGGGCATGTGGCTGTCGATCCTCTATGCGGTGATTGTCTTGCCATTGTTCATCTGGTCAAACGTCATTCTCGATACCCTTGGTCAGGAACCCGCTGTGGCGCGGCTGGGTGGTGCCTATCTGGCCATCGTGGGTTTCGGCCTGGCGCCGGCGCTGCTGGTCATGGTGCTGAAAAGCTATCTGGCCGCGCTGGGCCGAACCCAGGTCGTGCTGTGGGTCACGGTGCTGGCGGTCTTTGTCAACATCGGGCTGAACTGGATATTCATCTTTGGAAATCTGGGCATGACCGAGATGGGCGCGCGGGGGGCGGCGGTAGCTTCCGTTCTGGTGCAGTTGTTCACACTGGGGGTGATGCTGGCCTATGCCGCCTGGTTGCCTGCGCTGCGCCGCTATGCGCTTTTGGTGCGTTTCTGGCGGCCGGACTGGGCTGCGTTGCGGGCGGTGAACGCGCTGGGCCTGCCTATCGGGTTGGCGATGCTGGCCGAGACCGGCATGTTTGCCGCATCGGCCGTGATGATGGGCTGGCTGGGCGCGCAAACGCTGGCTGCGCATTCCATCGCGCTGGAAATCACCGCAATGTTCTTCATGGTGCATATGGGACTGTCCAATGCCGCGACTGTACTGGTTGGCCGTGCCCGCGGGCGGCGCGACCTGCCAGGCCTGCGCGCGGCGGCGCGGGTGTCCATCATCATTTCGATGGCGGTCGCTGTTGCCACGATGGCGATCTATCTGCTGCTGGGCGAGCATATGGTCGGCGCGTTTCTGGCGCCGGACAACCCCGAACGCGCCGTGATCGTGCCGCTGGGTGTGACACTTCTGTGGGTGGCGGCGATCTTTCAGTTGGCCGATGGTGGCCAGGCCATGGCGATGGGGCTGTTGCGGGGCATTCAGGATACGCGCGTGCCCATGCTGATCGCCGCAGTCAGCTATTGGCTGATCGGTATTCCGGCCGGCTATGCGCTGGCCTTTCTGGCGGGGCTTCAGGGTGTAGGGCTGTGGCTGGGCCTGGTTGTCGGGCTGACAGTTGCGGCGGTGGCGCTGATGCTGCGTTTCTGGCGCGCGGTGCGTGCTGGCAAGGAAGCGCATTTCGCCCTTGACCCGGCGCGCCGTTCTTTCTAGGAACCGCCCGTGAGCGGGCCCGTAGCTCAGTGGTAGAGCAGTTGACTTTTAATCAATTGGTCGAAGGTTCGAATCCTTCCGGGCTCACCATGTACTCCAGGGAAATCAGTGACTTGGATGGGGGGCGCGCGAGGCGCTAGACGGCGCTTCGGCCGTTTCACCGTTCAAGGAACCTATGTGAGAGGTGGGAAACCGCCCGTGACTGTGACCGGGGTACAGACTCGGGACATCGGGATTCTGCGCTTGAAACGCGCATATTCCTTGCAAGTGTGGGACGCCAATCCCCCTTCGACTCAGGGGAACTTGGTGCAGTGAGTATCAGCGAAGCGCTGCGGGATATGATTTTGGCTTGATCGACGGGTATCTGGCCGACCCCGCTTCCGGTCAAGCAGACATGACCACTGCCCAGGCGGAAATACCTGCGGAAGCCGTGTCCGATCTTGAGGCGGTGATGAGCGACATTCGGGTCAGCTATCGCGACGGGGGCATGATCCAACTCGCGTATGGGTGAGTGGCAGAAGGCCAAGATTTGACGCGGCGACAATCCGGCTCCCGGTCTGTTGCCCGGCATCTTGGGGCCTTCCTGGAGGGTGTTGCGCTCAATGGGTTTCGTATCCGGCAGCCTTGAAGAAGCTGTAGCATTCCTCGTCGGTGAATACGTCGCAGACGTGGCCGACGGCGCGCCTGAAGCACGTCAGGCCGCTTCTGCTTGACGGCGCGGAGGTCTTTGTTGTGCGTCATCGCCCTTCTTCGCCATCCGCGCCTCCAGCCAGGCGCGCACCGGCTCCAGCTTGCCATGCCCGCTGCCGTTGCCCTGGCGCCGGGGCTCAAGGCCTCCCGTCTCGCGCTTCAGGATGACCATGTCGTTGACGAACTTTGCCAAAACCCGGAACCGTACCGCAGCAGACCGATGTGAATGCCTTTCCTCGACGAAGGTCACTACCCGCTCCCAAAGCCCGACAGGATTTAGCTTGCCCATCCCGGGCCACCATATCTGCCCCGCGAACAGGGAATCACAGATCGCACCACAACGGGATCCTGAATCGAGAAGCCCGCAACACGCTCTAGCACTGCCTTCGCGTTCTTCCTGCTCTGCATCGGCCAATGCGAGCGAGGCCGCGTTACGCGCGGAGTTAAGGGCGTTGGCCGTTTCGTCACCCAATGCGGCGTTGATCCTGCCATGGGCCTGTATCCACAGCGGCAGCGCCTCGGCCAGCCGCGTCTTGCCGGCATTGGTCAGGCGCGCGACTCGCACGCGCCGATCCCTGTCGCTGCGACCGATCTCGACAATCCCCGCCTTATCCAGCGCCGGCAGGTTGCGGGTGAGCGTGGAAATCTCCAGCGCGAGAATGCCGGACATCCGCCTCATGGGTTGAGCCCCGTCCGGCCACAGCGCAATGACGTTCATCAGCGTGAGCTGCGTGGCCTGCAGCCCGATCGGGCGCAGGGTCGTGTGCTAGGCCCGCGTGATTGCCCGCGCGGCCCGGCGGGTACGAAAGCACAGGCAATCGGCCGCCATGGCCCGGGCTGCATCTAGGTGCGTCATGCCGCTCCAATAACGAGTAACCCCGGCCGCTTGAAAGTGCGCCATTGTGCGCAGTGGCCGCAAGAGAGGCAGCTTGGCCGCCGTCCTGAGTCGTATCCGAAAGACGTTACCCGGCAGTCGCGTCGCGTGGCGACAGGCTGGCGACGATATGGCGGGCAAAGACGCGGGCGATCTCGTGCCCGTCCTGCGCGCCGCCTTCGGAAAACCAGCGGTTCACCCCGTTGATCGCCCCCATGAAAAAGAACACCGCCAGCTTGGGGTCGCAGGGCGCAATCTCGTCCCGCTCCATCGCCTCGCGCAGCAATTCGCGCAACCGGGTGTCGATCTTGCGGCGGCGGCGCTGGATGCGGTCGGTATCCTCGGGTGTCATCGAATAGTATTCGGTCAGCACCACGCAGGTGCCCAGCGCCGTGGTGGTGCGGGCAATATAGCCTTCCGCGAAAAGCCCTATCTTTTGCAGCGGGCTGGTTCCCTGCCGTTCGGCCTCGGCCAGCGCTTCCTCGGCCATGCCGACGGCGACGCGGTGGCACTCGTAAAGGATTTCCTGCTTGCTGCGCACATAGCGATACAGCATCGGCTTGGTCACCGACAGTTCGCTGGCGATCTCGTCCAGCGTGGTACGATGAAAGCCTTTGCGGCCGAAAGCCCGCCCGGCTGCCTGGATCAGTGACAGGCGGCGAATGTCGTGGCGCTCTGCCCCGCCCTCGGGCGCGCTGCGCCAGGCTTCGGCGATCTGGTCGCGGCGGCTGCTATCCTGATCGGTCATCGGTTTGCCGGCACCCCCATTGCGCGCAAACGGGTTGCCCGCTGCGCTGCCTGCAGCCGTTTTGCGCCGTATCACCGGCCAAGGTCAATCCTGCCGGCAATGCCAACCCGCCCTGAGAAGCCGGTTGACAGGCAGCAGGGCGCTGCATAGCATCGGGGTGTTACTGGCGGGTAACTTCCCCGCTGGCAAGAGCGGAAGGGCGCGCCTTGTCGCCGCGACGCGGGCAGGTTCCGTAGAGGACGGGGTCACCGGGGCGGCAGGGTTGCAGCGCAAGGGGGGGGCGTGGCGTGGGGCAGACGGGCGGCGGATCATGGTTGCAGGGCCGGGTGGCGGTGGTCACGGGCGGCGGGTCCGGCCTGGGGGCAGCCACGGCGTTGGCGCTGCACAGGGCGGGCGCGCGGGTGGTGGTGCTGGATGCCGACGCCGGCGCCGTGCAGGCGGCGGGCAACGATCAGGGGCTGGTGGCTTACCACGCCGATGTCAGCGACGAGGCCGGGATAGAGGCACTGTTTTCGCTTATCGAGGCGCAGCAAGGGCCGGTTTCGGTGCTGGTCTGCTGTGCGGGCATTGCCACGCCCGGCGCGGTGGTGCGCAAGGGCGCGCCGATGCCGCTGGAAGAGTATCGCCGCGTGGTCGAGGTGAATCTGATCGGCACGCTGAACTGCGTCCGCTGCGCTGTGCCCCAGATGATCAACCACCGCGCGGATGACCAGGCAGAGGCCGGGGGGGTGATCGTGCTGACCGCCTCCATTGCCGCAGAGGACGGGCAGGTGGGCCAGGCGGCCTATGCCGCATCAAAGGGCGGCGTGGCGGGGATGGTGTTGCCGCTGGCGCGGGAACTGGGCGATCACGGCATCCGGGTGATGGGCATCGCACCGGGCGTGTTCAGCACGCCGATGACCGAGGGGTTGCCTGAACGCTCGCGCGCCGTGGTGTTTTCTGCCGTACCGCCGTTTCCGAAACGGGCGGGTCAGGCCGGGGAATTCGCCGACCTGGTGCTGGCGATCCTTGCCAATCCGATGCTGAACGGCACCACGATCCGGCTGGACGGCGCGCTGCGCATGCCGGCGCGGTTGTAAGGGGGGTGAAGTGGAGATAGCGGGACAAACAGCCATCGTCACCGGCGCCGCCTCTGGCTTGGGGCTGGCGGTGGTGCGGGCGCTGGTGGGGCAGGGGGCGCATGTTGCCGCGCTGGATCTGCCCGGCCCGGCGCTGCAGGGTCTGGCGGGGGACAGCGTGTTGCCGCTGGCCTGCAACGTGGCCGACGGCCCGGCGATGGAAGGCGCCTTTCGCGCGCTCACTGACTGGCGCGGGGGGGCACGTATTCTGGTCAACTGCGCCGGCGTGCTGGCGCCCGCGCGGGTGTTTCGCCGCGCCCGCAGTGCCGATGGCAGCCCCGGCCGCGCCACGCCACGCCCGTTGTCCGATCTGCGCCGCGCCATCGACGTGAACCTGACCGGCACCTTCAACTCCATCCGCCTGTTCGCCGCCGCCCTTGCCGACGGCAGCGGCGGCGACGGGCCGGATTGCGGCGTGATCGTCAACACCGCCTCGGTCGCGGCCCATGAGGCGCTGTCGGCTCAGGCCGGCTATGGCGCGTCAAAGGCCGGGGTGGCGGCGATGACCCTGCCGCTGGCACGGGAACTGGCGCGTTTCGGCATCCGCGTTGTGGCGGTGGCGCCCGGTTCCTTCGATACCGGCGTCTTTGCCGATGTGCCCGCCCATACCCAGGCGCAGCTTATCCGCGACGTGCCCTTTCCGCACCGGCTGGGCCGGCCCGAGGAATTCGCCCGGCTGGTGGTAGAGATCATCGGCAACCAGATGTTGAACGGCGCTGTGCTGCGGCTGGATGGCGCGGTACGGATGCGCGAACCGGAGGCGGCGACATGAGCGCTGGACCGGCCATCATCCGCAGGGTGCTGTACAGCGACCGGCTGGTGCCATGCTATGACGACTGCCCGCCGAACCTGGACCGGATGCTGGCGCAGGTGGCCGCCCGGCGTGGCGGGGAGCCGGCGGTATCGGACGAGCGGCGCGTGCTAAGCTACGACGACATGCAGGCGCGGCTGGGTGGGCTGGCTGCGGGGCTGGCAGCGCGGGGCATCAGGCAGGGCGAGCGGGTGGTGGTCTTTGCCGGCAACGGGGTGGATTTCGTCGTCGCGCTTTTTGCCATCTGGCGGGCCGGAGCCATCGCCGTGCCCATCGGCACCCGGCAGACGGCGGCGGAACTGACCTACATGTTGAACCAGTGCGGCGCGGCGGCGGTGCTGTTCGATGCCGGGCTGGCCGCGCATCTGCCCGTCCCGGATGCCGTGTCCAGCGTGCGCCTGTGGGCCGCCATCGACGACGGCACCCCGCTGCCCGAAGGCCTACCGCCCGGCACGCTGGCGCTCGATGACCTCTGCCGGCACCCGGCCCTGACAAAGGTGCCGCAGACCGATGCGCAGGATGTGGCCTGCATCATGTACACCTCGGGCACCACCGGCCGGCCAAAGGGGGCGATGCTGCCGCATCTGGCTTTCTACCACACGGCGCGCAACTACATCCTGCGGTTCGGCTATCGGCCTGATGACCGGATGCTGCTGGTCATTCCCGGCACCCATATCTCGGGCCTGCTGGCGGCGATCATGGTGATGATGCTGATCGGCGGCTGCGTGGTCTGCCGCCGCCAGTTCCGCGCTGCCGAGGTGCTGGACGTGATCGAGGCCGAGGCGATCACGGCCGCCATCATGGTCCCGGCGATGTACAACCTGCTGCTTCTGGAACCGGACCTGCCCGCGCATGACCTGTCGGCCTGGCGGATCGGCCATTTCGGCGGCGCGGCAATGGCCGAGGTGACGATCCAGCGGCTGGCGCAGGTGCTGCCGGGCTTGAGCCTGTACAACGGTTTCGGCAGCACCGAGACGACCTCGGCGGTGACGCTGACCAAGGCGCTGACGGTCGATGACCCGCTTGATACCGTGGGCACCATCCTGCCCTGCGTGGATATCCGCGTGATGGACGAGGCCGGGCGCGAGGTGCCGCCGGGCGAGGCAGGCGAGTTGTGGATCCAGGGGCCGGGCAATGCCGTGGGCTACTGGGACAACCCCCAGGCCACGCGGGCGGGCTTTGTGGGCGGTTACTGGCGCTCCGGCGATATCGGTTCGGTCGATACGGGCAACAATGTGCGGGTCTTCGACCGCATCAAGGACATGATCAACCGCGGCGGCTACAAGGTCTATTGTGTGGAACTGGAGAATGTCGCTCAGGCCTATCCCGGCGTGGTGGAGGCCGCGGCGGTGCCCAGCCCCTGCCCGGTGCTGGGCGAGCGTGTGCATCTGTTCCTGCACGCGCGCAAGACGATCGACGAGGCCGCGCTGCGCGATCACTGCCGCGCCCATCTGGCCGATTACAAGACGCCGGATTTCATCACCCAACTGCCCCAGCCCCTGCCGCGCAACCTGAACGGCAAGCTGTCGAAAGCCCCCCTGCGCGAGGCCGCGTGCGACGCGGCTGCGCAGCGCGAGGCGACACCGCAACGAAAGGAAGCCTGACATGCCCGCACCGATCTACATTCTTGGCGGCAGCCAGACCGATTTCGCCCGCAATGCCGCGCGCCAGGGCGAGGGGCTTTACGAGCTGATGCGCGACGCCGTGCAGGACGCGCTTGCCGATGCGAAGCTGGAGGCCGGGCAGATCGACGCCTGCCATGTCGGTAATTTCACCGGCGAATTGTTCGCCGGTCAGGGCCAGCTTGGCGGCATGTTCGCCGCCATCGACCCTGCGCTTTACGGCAAGCCGGCAGGGCGGCACGAGGCCGCCTGTGCCTCGGGCTCCATCGCGCTGCTGACGGCGACGGCGGAGATTGAGGCCGGGCGCTATGACTGCGTGCTGGTCGCCGGGGTGGAACTGGAGCGCAATGTTTCGGGCAAGCAGGCGGCGCAATATCTGGGTGCGGCGATGTGGGTGGGCACCGAGGGGCAGGAGGCGACCTATCCCTGGCCCAGCATGTTTGACCGCGTGGCCGCCGAATACC
>JAFIED010000002.1 GCA_020832805.1 Pararhodobacter sp. | reverse complement strand
CATGTCGATGCCGCCTGGGCTGGCGCGGCCATGATCTGCCCTGAACTGCGCGGCCTTTGGGATGGGGTTGAACTGGCCGACTCGCTGGTGATGAATCCGCATAAATGGCTGGGGGCGCAATTCGACTGCTCGGCCCATTTCCTGCGCGACCCGTCGGTGCTGACCCGCACCCTGTCGATGAACCCGGAGTATCTGAAAACCTATGGCGCCGAGGGGCATGTCGATTTCAGCGACTGGTCGGTGCCGCTGGGCCGTCGGTTCCGGGCGTTGAAGCTGTGGTTCGTGCTGCGCCATTACGGGATGGAGGGGCTGCGCGCGGTGATCCGCAACCATATCGGCTGGGCGCGGGACCTGCATGATGCGCTGGCCGCCGATCCACGCTTCGAGATCGTCACGCCGCCTGTGCTGTCGCTGTTCACCTTCCGCCTGCGCGGGCAGGATGATGCCGCGCAACTGGCCTATGTGCAGCGGATCAACGATGACGGGCGGCTGTATCTGACGCAGACGCGTCTGGCAGGCTCGATCGCGCTGCGGTTTCAGGCCGGCAGTTTTGCCCTGCAGGCGCAGGATATCGCGCTGGCCCGGCAGGTGTTGCAGGAACTGGCGGGATAAGGGCGCCGCGCAGATTGAATTTGACGGGAATCCGAATGTCTGACATCATCTGTCAGACAAGGTACCATGCGTGAAAACAGTGTACTACGATCAGGTATTGACGGGATGAGCGGCGACAGGCCCATGGACCCTTCGGTGGCGGATACGCCCGGCCGACCAGCCGACCGGGCCACCACCATTGCCGCCTTCCTGCGCGACAGTATCCTGTCAGGCCATTACCTGCCCGGCGACAGGCTGCCGTCAGAGGCTGATCTGTGTGCGCATTTCGGTGTTTCGCGTCCCACCCTGCGCGAGGCATTGGGCCGGTTGTCGGCCAACGGGTTGATCCGGTCGCGCCGGGGGGCCGGGGGTGGGGCGTTCGTGGCGCGCCCCGCAATGACCGAAGCGGCCAGACAGATTGCGGCGCTGGTCACGCTGGCCGGGTTGCGCGGGCGCGACCCGCGTGCCGGCGATGGCGCCGATCCGGCCTGGCCGGAAACCCTGCTGGCGGCACGTATCCAGCTGCTGATGGCCTGTGCGCGGCTGGCCGCGATGACCGGTGCCAGCATCGATCCCATCCGCGCCGAGATCGACCGGCAATCCGATTTTTCCTTGTCGGACGAGGGGTTTCACGCCTCTTGCCGGCAGATGCATCTTGCAGTCTGCGCGGCCTCGGGCAACCCGCTGATGGCGATGATGGGGCATGCCCTGGTCGAGGCGCATCACAGCCGCCTGGCCACCGGCGCGGTCGAGCGGCGATTGCGCGCGCGTTTCCTGTCCTTTCATGTGCGCCTTGCCAACGGCATTGCAGGCGGGCGGCCCGATGACACCGATGCCGCGCTGACCGAGCTTTGGCATTTCGAATACGACTGCCTGCCCCCGCGCGACGACACCGATGGGGCCCCTTTGCCCGAGCGGCCGCCGCGCATGCGTGATCTGCGCATCGCGCCGGTGCAGCGTCTGGGTGATCCGCCTCCTGCAAAGCCGACCCCTTGAGCCGGCGCCCGGTCGCCTCTATATTGGGCGGGCCGGCAGCAATGGCGGCTATGGACATAAACGCGCCCGTAATAAGCGGATCGGACCCGGGGGCGGTACCCGGCGGCTCCACCAAAGACCCTTCGTTGGGGGACCAGGGGGCCGAAACAGGATCGACGGACGTCTAAAGGGGTTTGCTTTGTCCCGGTGAGCTACCACCGTTATCGGTGCGAAAAGTACAGTTGCCAACGACAACCGTGCTCCGGTGGCTGTTGCTGCGTAAGCGGTAACACTATCGAAACCTAAGCCCTTGCGCTTAGCCGCGTAAGGCGGGGTTCGCAGGCACCTGGCAACAGAAGCCTGCACCTTTTCCCTGTTTCCTGTATCGGAATCCCCCCGGCGCGGCACGGATTCGGCATGATGACATTTCTTGTGCAGAGGCGGGCAAGGCGCCGTGCATTTCATGCCCTGCGGGCGACTGGCGTCTTTTCTTCGCCGGTGAAACCCCTATGCTGGCCCCAGAGCAGAGGGCTGACAGCGCGATCGGAAAACGAGGAAATGCGATGACGCAGGGTATCGACTACGGCAACCTGATGCATGGCGCGATGCGCGGCCTGATCCGTGATGTCATGGCCGGGGTTGCGGCACAGGGCCTGCCCGGCGCGCATCACTTCTTCATCACGCTGAACACCCATCACCCCGATGTGGTCATGGCGGACTGGCTGCGCGCGCGTTACCCCGACGAAATCACCATTGTCATCCAGCACTGGTTCGAGAATCTGGAGGTCGATGACGACGGCTTTGCCATCACCCTGAACTTCGGCAACCAGCCGGAACCGCTGTATATTCCGTTCGATGCCATCTCGACCTTTGTTGACCCGTCGGTCGAATTCGGCCTGAAGTTCGAGACCCATGTCAGCGATGATGACGAGGGTGACGACGCAGAGGACGACGAAGCGCCCATGGAAGAGGCCGAACCCGAAGAGCGCAAAGCGGGCGAGGTGGTCAGCCTGGACGAATTTCGCCGCTAGGTGCGGGCCTGGCCGGCACGGGGGCAGGGGGCCGATGCCCCGCAACGTTGACAGACGAGGCAGACCATGAGCAAGAGCGTGGCCCGCGTGGCCGCCGCCCTGAAGGCGGCAGGGCTTGAGGCAGAGATCATCGAGCCGGGCCCCTCGCGCACCGCAGAGGAGGCCGCGCAGGCCTGTGGCTGTGCGTTGGACCAGATCGTCAAGTCACTGATCTTTGTGGGGGAAAGCGGGCAATTGTATCTGTTCCTGACCGCCGGCGGCAACCGGCTGGACCCGGCGCGCGCCCGGGCACTGGCCGGCGAGGGGCTGGCACGGGCCGACGCTGAACAGGTGCGCCGCGAAACGGGCTTTGCCATCGGCGGGGTGGCCCCGCTGGGCCATCTGACCGCGCCAGTCATTCTGGCCGATCCGCGGTTGCTGGACTTCGATCAGGTCTTTGCCGCCGCCGGCACGCCGCGTCACGTGTTTGCCGCCGATCCGCAGGCGCTGATCGCGGGCTGCGGGGCGCGGGTGGGGGCGTTTACGGCATGACCCTGCCGGACCCCACCTATCAGCCGGAATTCTATCGCGCGCTGCTGGTCAAGCGCCTGTTGGCCTGGGGTATCGATCTGGTGGTCACGCTGGTGATCGTGGCGGCGCTGGTGGTCGTCACCGTGTTCATCGGCCTGTTCTTTCTGCCGCTCCTGTGGATTGCGGTGTCGATTGCCTATCGTTGGGTCATGCTGTCGAACTATCACGCCACCGCCGGCATGATGCTGGCCGGCATTACCCTGCGCCATCTGGACGAGCGGCGCCCGGACCCGCTGGTCTGTCTGCTGCATGCGGTGATCTTTTCGTTCAGCATGGTCTTTGTGCTGCCGCAGATTGCCTCGGTCGCGCTGATGATGGTCACGCCATACCGCCAGGGCCTCAACGATCTGGTGCTGGGCACCACGATGATCAACCGCTATCTTGAGGACTGACCTGGCCGACCGGGTGCGTTTTGTGCGTTGTTGCCCCGCATTTGCCCCGGGAACCGTGCGATTGAGCGGATCAAGGGGCTTGGCGCGAGGCAAGACGCTTGATACCTTTTGCATTGCCGTCACCCATTACGGCACCTGCCACAGGCCGGACCCAGCGTGGGCCCGGAAGTCCCTGGCTGCATGGTGCCATTCGATCTGACCCAGGGGCAGCCGCCACGATGCGCCATACGCTTCCCATTGCGCCGCAGTTCTATGTCACTGCACCGCAGCCCTGCCCCTATCTGCCGGGGCAGCACGAACGCAAGCTGTTCACCGCGCTGATCGGCGAGGGTGCGAAACCATTGAACGACACGCTCTCAAAGCAGGGGTTCCGGCGGTCGCAGAACGTGCTGTACCGGCCGGCCTGTTCGGATTGCGCGGCCTGCCTGTCGGCGCGTATTCGCGTGGCCGATCATGTGCCCGGACGCACGCAGCGGCGTATCATGAAGCGCAATGCCGGTTTGGTGCGCGAGGCCAACAGCCCCTGGGCAACCGAAGAGCAGTACGAGCTGTTTCGCCGCTATCTGGACAGCCGTCATGCCAATGGCGGCATGGCCGACATGGACATCTTCGAATTCGCGGCGATGATCGAAGAGACGCCGGTGCGTTCGCGTGTGATCGAATATGCCCGTACCATCCCGTCAGAGGGCGGAGGGCGCGGCGCGCGCCAGCTGGTCGCCGTCTGTCTGACCGATGTGCTGGATGACGGGCTGAGCCTGGTCTATTCGTTCTACGAGCCGGGCCTGAATGGCAGCCTGGGCACCTACATGATCCTGGATCATGTCGAACTCGCGCGCCAGGTGGGGTTGCCCTATGTGTATCTGGGCTATTGGGTGCCGGGCAGTGCCAAGATGGATTACAAGGCCCGGTTCGGCGGGCTGGAGGTGTATCTGAACGGCATCTGGCAACCGATCGAGGCCGCGCGCGACCACGCCCGGCGCCCGCACCCGCTGTCCGTGCGCCCGATCACCGAACAGGTGGCCGCGATCCAGTTGCCCGACGCCGCGCCGGCGGTGAAGACGCGCGAGTGATCGCTGCCGGGCATTGATGCGTTGTTGCCACTGTCGCTTGGCATGGCACCGCGCAGAAACATGCGCCGGCGGGGCACGTCACGCAACTTTCGGCAAGAAAATTTGCCCTGGCATGACATTTTCGCTTATTGGCCAGTTGACGCTGGCAGGGGCGCGGCATAGGTCTGTGGAGCGGCAGAACCAGGGGGCGCCCGATAGGCGCGACAGACGATGAAGCAAGGGCGTGTAGTACACAGGCGGGGATGACGGCAGGGCGCGACAGCGCAACCGGCCCATCCCCTGATACCCCCCGCCGCGGGGGTTTTTTATTGCCTGATGCGGCGCTTTGCGGCAAAGGCCAGACCGGATGACAAAGGTGGAGAAGATCATGTCCCAGCAGATGACCGGCGCAAGAATGGTGGTGCAGGCACTGAAGGATCAGGGCGTCGAGGTGGTATTCGGCTATCCCGGGGGCGCGGTGCTGCCGATCTATGACGAGATCTTCCAGCAAAACGAGATCCGTCATATCCTGGTGCGCCATGAACAGGGCGCAACCCACGCCGCCGAGGGATACGCCCGGTCCACCGGCAAGCCCGGCGTGGTGCTGGTCACATCCGGCCCCGGTGCCACCAATGCGGTGACGGGCATCACCGATGCGCTGATGGACTCGATCCCGCTGGTGGTGATCACGGGGCAGGTGCCGACCTTCATGATCGGCTCGGATGCCTTTCAGGAGGCCGACACCGTGGGCATTACCCGGCCCTGCACCAAGCATAACTGGCTGGTCAAGGATACCGAAAAGCTGGCCGACACGCTGCATCAGGCCTTTCACGTGGCCACGCATGGCCGGCCGGGCCCGGTGCTGGTGGATATCCCGAAGGATGTGCAGTTCGCCACGGGCCAGTATGTGCCGCCGCAAAAGGCCATGACCGATCATTATGCCCCGCGGGTAAAGGGCGATATCGACGCCATCACCGCGCTGGTCGAACTGATCGAGCAGGCCGAACGCCCGGTGTTTTATACCGGGGGCGGCGTGATCAATTCCGGCCCCGGCGCCGGCCAGTTGCTGACCGAACTGGTCGATGCCACCGGCTTTCCCATCACATCGACCCTGATGGGCCTGGGCGCCTATGCGGCATCGGGCAAGAACTGGCTGGGCATGCTGGGCATGCATGGCACATACGAGGCCAATCTGGCCATGCATGGCTGCGATCTGATGATCAACATCGGCGCGCGCTTCGATGACCGGATCACCGGGCGGATTGCCGATTTTTCGCCGAACTCGCGCAAGGCGCATATCGATATCGACCCGTCCTCGATCAACAAGGTGATCCGTACCGATGTGCCGATCATCGGCGATGTCGGCCATGTGCTGGAAGACCTGCTGAAGATCTGGAAGGCGCGCGGGCGCAAGGTGAACCGCGCGGGGCTGGCGAACTGGTGGGCACAGATCGAGGAATGGCGGGCCGTTGACTGCCTGAAATTCAAGCCTTCGACAGAGACGATCAAGCCGCAGCATGCCTTGCAGCGGCTGGAAGCGCTGACCCGCGGCATGGACCGCTATGTGACCACCGAGGTGGGCCAGCACCAGATGTGGGCGGCGCAGTTCCTGGGCTTTGACGGGCCGAACCGCTGGATGACCTCGGGCGGGCTGGGCACGATGGGTTATGGCCTGCCGGCCAGTATCGGCGTGCAGATCGCGCACCCGGACGCGCTGGTGATCAATGTCGCCGGCGAGGCCAGCTGGCTGATGAACATGCAGGAAATGGGCACGGCGGTTCAGTACCGGTTGCCGGTCAAGCAGTTCATCCTGAACAACGAACGCCTGGGCATGGTGCGCCAGTGGCAGGAACTGCTGCATGGCGAGCGGTATTCGCATTCCTGGTCAGAGGCGCTGCCGGATTTCGTGAAACTGGCCGAGGCCTTTGGCTGCAAGGGTATCAAATGCGACCATCCCGACCAGCTGGACGATGCGATCCGCGAGATGCTGGATTACCCCGGCCCGGTGATCTTTGACTGCCTGGTCGAGCGGCACGAGAACTGCTTTCCCATGATCCCTTCTGGCAATGCGCACAACCAGATGCTGCTGGGCGAGGCCGAGACCCAGGGCGTGATCGGTGCGGGCGGCGCGGTGCTGGTGTGAGCGTCGGCGCGCCTTGGGGTGACGGGGCGGGGGGGGGGGGGGGGGGGGGGGGGGGGGGGGGGGGGGGGGGGGCGGGGCGGGCGGGGGGCGGGGGGGGGGGGGGGGGCGGGGGGGGCGGGGGGGGGGGGGGGCGGGCCGGCGCGGGGGCGGCGCCGGCCCGGCCGCGGTGGTAGTGGGCGGCGGC
>JAFIED010000297.1 GCA_020832805.1 Pararhodobacter sp. | reverse complement strand
CCGCCGCGCGCACCCCCCCCCGCGACGATCTGGCAGATGTCGCTGTGCGACTTGAGGCCATCGAAGGGGGCGCGGGACCGCACGAACACCCTTCGGCAGTCCGTTTCCGGCCGTCCCTGCTCAAGATAGACCGCGATCGCTTCGCCCACGTCATGTGGCAATGGCAGCGGCCGCTCCGCACGGCCCTTGCCGGGCACGCGAAGGACCCCTTCGTTCCAGTCGATATCGTCCAGATCGGCCCGCACGATTTCCCCGGCCCGCAACCCAAGCCGGGCCAGCAGCAACAGGATGGCGCGATTACGCAGGCCGGAGGGCGTTCGCCACGTCTTGCTCGCGGCCAGGAGGGCGCGGACATGCTCGGCCGGCATCGCCCTCGGGATCGACGCCATCGACCAACCGGCAACGGACGGCACCGTCGCGGCAAGATCGATGAGGATGTAGTCGCGGAAGCGGGCGAAGCGGAAGAACGACCGCAGCGCCGTGACAATGTGCTTGGCGGCCGCGAAGGTGCGGTCCTTCGGCGCAAGCCGCCGAATGTAGTCCGTGATCTGAACGGGGCGCACGGATGCAAGGTGCAACTCCGACCCGCCGGACACCTCCGTCAGGAAGCAGCCGACATAGCCGGCGTAATTCTCGATCGTCGCGGGCGCCAGGCCGCGATCCTCGCGCAGCCAGCCCCTGTATTCCAGCAGGATGCGATCCATGTCGGACATGTCGGCCGGCATTGCGACCGTGCCTTGGGCCACGCCCTGCCGCCGCAGCCAGTCCGTCACGCCGGACAGGGCAACGCGGTCGCCACCCTTGAGAACACGGTGCCCCGCGCGATCATGCAGGAACGCCGTCTCATGGCCGCTCGTGATCTCGCCGACCGGAACGCCTTCGCGTTCCAGCCACCGGCTGAACTCGTTGATGAGGAAAGTCTTCTTCCAGAACGAGACCTGCGAATATCCGCGCTCAGCGAGGTATTCGGCATAGGGCTCCAGGTAAGGAGCCAACGGCCCTTCGGCACGAAGCCGGCCGGGCCGCTTTCGACAGGCCCTGTTCATCTGAATAGCTCCGCCGGCCGAGCCCGACTGAACCGGACTATGCCGACCGACAACCCCAATAATACCATGAACAGGATGCTGATGCATACGAAACACGGCATAGTCCCGATGGCGGCATATGATCTGGTGATCGCCCCGCAGGGAGGTTGAGATGACCAAGCTGAAACTCGGCCCCCTGGCCGACGACAAGCCGGCTAAACTCACCGTGGACCTGCCCGCCACGCTCCACCGTGACCTGATCGCCTATGGCGAAATCCTCGGGCGCGAGGCGGGGCAGCCACCAACCCCGCCCGCGCGGCTGATCGTGCCCATGCTGGAGCGGTTCCGCTACCACCGTTCTCCCCGACGCCCGTATGGCCTGCTGCCGGTTTCGTGGACAGCAGGTCAAGCTTGCATAGCGAGGGCCTCGAACTCCATGGGGCTGATGTCGCCCAGTTTCGAATGCCGTTTGCGCGGGTTGTAGAAACACTCGATGTAGTCGAACACATCCGCGCAGGCTTCGTCGCGCGTTCGATAGACCTTGCGGTTGGTTCGCTCGTTTTTCAGTGAAGAAAGGAACGTCTGATCAACCCGTACGGCTACGCCGAGACGGCAGTGTGAGCGTCTTTTCAGGCGTCTGGCGGCGTTCTGAGGGCGGATTTCGCCGCTTCAGGCGCACCAGAATGGCGGCCCAGCCGCTTCCGGACAGATTCGTCCTCATGCGGTCAGCCTCCGTCGCAGCAGGAACAGGTTGGCAAGCGCGAAGAGCGTGAAGAGCCGGGCGCGGTTCTTGGCGAGGCCGCGGTAGCGGGTCTTCACGTGACCGAACTGGCACTTGATGACCCGGAAGGGATGCTCGACCTTGGCCCTGATCATGGCGATCAGGCGGTTGATCCGTTCGTCGAGCGGGTGCAGCGGAGCGCCCTTCTGGGCCTTGCGCATGATGCCCCAGATCTTGCCCGGACCCTCGAAAACCGCCTCGCGCTCGGCGCTGACATAGCCGTCGCCATTGTCGCTCGGACCAATGGCGCTCTAATGGCAACTCGGCCCAGACCGAGGTCTCATCGCCATGCAGAACCTCATCCCAGACCTAGCTGTCGTGGACCCTGGCTGTCGTGGTGTCGAGGCTGTGGGTCACGCCGCTGTCCACATCCACGCCGATATGCGCGTTCGTCGGGAAATTGATCCACCGGATCAATTTCTGATCCTTCTCACTGCCGAAATACCACTCGTTGCCCTTCTTCGTCGATGACATCTCGGGATCGCGGGCCCTGGCCTTGTTCTTGGTGGACGATGGCGCGTCGATGATCGTGGCGTCCACCATGGTGCCCGCGCGCAGGGTGATGCCCTTGTCGGCCAGGTGCGCGTTCACGTCGGCGAAGATCGCTTCGGTCAGCCCGTGCCGCTCCAGCAGGTGACGGAGATTCAGGATTTTGTCCTTCGGGCTTACGCGGCCTCACTGGGGCCACGGTCCCTTCGGACCGTCAGGGATGCGGTCGTCGCCCAGCTCGATCCCGGCAAAGCGGCGCATCGCCTCGCTGTCGTTGAGAGTTTCCTCGGCCAACGGATCGCTCAAGGCATACCAGTTCTGCAGGAA
>JAFIED010000279.1 GCA_020832805.1 Pararhodobacter sp. | reverse complement strand
AAACCCGGGGCGCCCCCGGCCGGGCGCGCTTGGCGTTTTCCGGGGGGGCGCGCCCCCCGGCCGCGCGGGGGCTCGGCCGCCCCCGGAGTATTTGTTGGCAAAATGAAGGCGGCGGGGCGAGCCGGGGGTCAGCCGGCCAGCGCGCGGGCGATGATCAGTTTCTGGATATCCGAGGTCCCCTCGTAGATCTGGCAGACACGCACATCGCGATAAATCCGTTCGATCCCGGTGTCGGCGATATAGCCATAGCCGCCAAAGCACTGCAGCGCGCCGGAAACGATTCGCTCGGCGGCCTCTGAGGCAAAGAGCTTGGCCATCGCCGCCTCTTTCAGGCAGGGCAGGCCGGCGTCCTTCATGCGGGCTGCGTGCAGGACCAGCTGGCGCGCGGCTTCCAGTTCCGTGGCAAGGTCGGACAGGCGGAAGGCCACGGCCTGATGGCCCGTCAGCGGTTTGCCAAAGCTGTAGCGTTCACCGGCATGGGCAATGGCCATGTCCAGCGCCGCCTGCGCCATACCCACCGATTGCGCGGCGATTCCGATGCGCCCGGTTTCAAGGCTGGCAAGGGCGATGCGATAGCCCTCGCCCTCGTCGCCGATGCGCGCGCTCTCGGGCAGTTCCACACCCTCGAAGCGCAAGGCGCAGGTGTCCGAACAGCGCTGGCCCAGCTTGTTCTCGATGCGCGCCACCTGATAGCCCGGCGTGTCGGTGGGCACCAGAAAAGCGGTGATACCGTTCTTGCCTTGCGTATCCGGTCGCCGGGCAAAGACGATCATCTGCCCGGCGATCTGGCCAGAGGTGATGAATTCCTTGGTCCCGTCAATGATATAGCCTGCATCCGTGCGGCGCGCCACGCTGCGCAGCGCGCTGGCATCCGAGCCCGCCTGGGCCTCGGTCAGGGCAAAGCCGCCGATGAAATCGCCGCGTGCGGCCGGGCGCAGCACCGTGTCCTTCTGCGCGGCCGAGCCAAAGCGCGACAGGATGGCGTTGAACGGTGCGTTATGGACGCTCATGACGGTTGAGATGGCACCATCGGCGGATGCCACCTCGATCAATGCCAGGGCATAAGAGACATAATCGGCGCCCGCCCCGTCATGTTCGGGATCGACCGTCATGCCCAGAAAGCCCAGGGCGCCCATCTCGCGCAGGATCTCGGGGTCGATGCTGCCCGTGCGGTCACGTTCGGCGGCACCCGGCGCCAGTCGGTCGCGGGCAAAGGCACGGGCAGTGTCCTGCACCAGGATCTGGTCTTCGGTCAGCATGCGATTTCTCCGTTTGTGTTGCCGACTATTTCCGGCGCAGCGGGCAGCGTCAACCACCGGCAAGGGGCGCCGGCGCTGGCCGGGCCTTGCCTGGCCGGTGCGTTCCAGGGTCTACCCCCGTCAGGATGCGCAAGAGCGCGGGCGTTGCCCTTGCGGTGCCGCCTTCCGTGCTGCCGCTTGAGCCACGGCCGACGTCTGAAGCCCCGGCTTGCGCCCCATCGGCGCGCAGGGCATAAGCGCCCCATGGCCCGGAACGCTCCTCAATACCTGTGTCAGGAATGCGGTGCGGTGCATCGCAAATGGCAGGGCCGCTGCGAGGCCTGTGGTGCCTGGAATGCGCTGGTCGAAGAGGTGCCGCTGTCGGCCGGGCCGCGCCCCGCACCGGGCCGGGGGCGCCAGATTGCCTTGTCCACGCTGGCGACCGATGAGCCGCCGCCGCCGCGTGCCCGGTCCGGGATGGCAGAGCTTGACCGCGTGCTGGGTGGGGGGCTGGTGCCGGCCTCGGCCATTCTGGTGGGGGGGGATCCGGGTATCGGCAAATCCACCTTGCTGTTGCAGGCCACGGCGGCCTTTGCCGGCGCGGGCCTGGATTGTCTGTATGTCTCGGGCGAAGAGGCCGCGGCCCAGGTGCGGCTGCGGGCGCAGCGGCTGGGGTTGGCGCGTGCGCCTGTCCGGCTGGCGGCCGAGACCGGATTGCGCGATATCCTGACCACGCTTGATGCCGAACGCCCGGATCTGGTGGTGATCGATTCGATCCAGACCATGTGGCTGGACAGTATCGAAAGCGCGCCCGGTTCGGTGGCGCAATTGCGTGCGGTGGCGCATGAACTGGTGACCTTTGCCAAGCGGCGCGGTGTGTCGGTGGTTCTGGTGGGTCATGTCACCAAGGATGGCCAGATCGCCGGGCCGCGCGTGGTCGAGCACATGGTCGATTGCGTGCTGTATTTCGAAGGCGAGCGGGGTCACCAGTTTCGTATCCTGCGCGCGGTGAAGAACCGTTTTGGCCCCGCCGACGAGATCGGCGTCTTCGAGATGACGGGGCAGGGCTTGGCAGAGGTGGCCAACCCTTCGGCGCTGTTCCTGTCCGAAAGGGGGCGCCCCGCGCCAGGCTCGGTGGTGTTTGCCGGGATCGAGGGCACGCGCCCGATGCTGACCGAGATTCAGGCGCTGGTTGCGCCGTCATCACTGGCCATGCCGCGGCGCACCGTGTTGGGGCTTGATTCGGGGCGGCTTTCGACCGTGATGGCGGTGCTGGAGGCTCGGTGCGGTATCGGTTTTGCCGGGCAGGATGTCTTTCTGAATGTTGCCGGGGGGATGCGTGTGCATGAACCTGCCGCCGATCTGGCCGTGGCGGCTGCGCTGTTGTCGGCGCGTGATGATGTCGCCTTGCCGCCGGAACTGGTGGTTTTCGGGGAAATTTCTCTTTCTGGTGCCCTGCGCCCTGTCAGCCAGCGCGAAAACCGGTTGAAAGAGGCCGGAAAACTTGGTTTCACCGCCGCGATGTTGCCTGCGGGCGGGCGCGCGGCGCAGGGCGCCGATACCGTACCCGGGGTGGTTCTGCGCGAGCAGGCTGATCTGGCCGGGTTCGTGACCGCAATTCTGGGCGCGACAGGCGCCGGCTGAAGGAGAAAGACGCATGGATGCCTTCACCCTGGTCGACGGGGCGGTTGCCGCGGTCATCGTGATTTCCGCGATCCTTGCCTATGCGCGGGGTTTCCTGCGCGAGGCGCTGGCGATCTTGGGTTGGGTGGTGGCGGCGGTCGCGGCCTTCATGCTGGCCCCGGTCGCCGAACCCTACATGCGTGAGATACCGGTCGTCGGTCCCATTCTGGGCGACAGTTGCGAATTGACCGTGATCGCCGCCTTTGCCGCCGTCTTTGCCGTGGTTCTGGTGCTGGTGGCGCTGTTCACGCCGGTCTTTTCCAGCCTGGTGCGCAACTCGGCGCTGGGGGGGCTGGACCAGGGTTTCGGTTTCTTTTTCGGGGTGTTGCGCGGCATTGTTCTGGTTGCCGTTGCGCTGATTGTCTATGAGCGCGCGGTTCCGGCCGGCACGGTCGCCATGATCGACAATTCGCGTTCCGCGGCGGTGTTCGTCCGTGTGCAGGAGGCGATCACCGATGCCGTGCCCGAGGATGCGCCGAACTGGATCGTGCAGCGCTACGAGGATCTGGTCAGTGGCTGCGACGCGCCGGGCACTTGATGCCGCGTCATCCAGGACCATCAGCCCCGTGTGATGTTACCTGCCCGTGACAAACCGGCCCCAAGCCAGTATTCAGGCACCGGACCCGCCCAAGGGATTCGCCGCCACGCGGAGCGCAGCGCCGATGCACATCTTTCCCGGCCACCCCCTTGATGACGACAAGCTGCGCGAGGAATGCGGCGTGTTTGGCGTGATCGGGGTACAGGACGCCGCCAATTTCGTGGCTCTGGGCATGCACGCGCTGCAGCACCGCGGGCAAGAGGCCGGTGGCATCATCACCTTTTCGCCCGAACAGGGGTTCCAGTCTGCGCACCGTTTCGGTCTGGTGCGCGACAATTTCACCCGCGCCAGCCTGATGGAATCGCTGCCCGGTTCCATCGGCATCGGGCATGTGCGCTATTCCACGGCCGGGTCAAAGGGTGCCACGGCGATTCGCGATGTACAGCCTTTCTTTGGCGAATTCGCCATGGGTGGCGCGGCCATTGCGCATAACGGCAACATCACCAATGCCGAGGCGATACGCCGCGAACTGATCGAGCGTGGATCGATCTTTCAGTCGTCGTCAGACAGCGAGTGCATCATTCATCTGATGGCGCGCTCGATCCAGAAGAACATCCCCGAACGGATGAAGGATGCGTTGCGCCGGGTGGAAGGGGCCTTTTCCATCGTCGCCATGACCCGCACCAAGCTGATCGGCGTGCGCGACCCGCTGGGGGTGCGGCCGTTGGTGCTGGGGCGTGTGGGCGATGGCTGGGCGCTGTCGTCAGAAACCTGTGCGCTGGACATCATCGGTGCCGAATTCGTGCGCGAAATAGACCCGGGCGAGATGGTGGTGATCGATGCTGCCGGCGTTACTTCGTCGCGCCCCTTTGATCGCTTCGCCTCGCGGTTCTGTATCTTCGAGCAGGTGTATTTTTCGCGGCCTGACAGCATTATCGGGGGCCGTTCGGTGTATGAAACCCGCCGTCAGATCGGCGTCGAGCTGGCGCGCGAGGCGCCGGTCGAGGCGGATCTGGTATGCCCCGTGCCTGACAGCGGCACGCCTGCGGCCATCGGCTACAGCCAGGAATCGGGCATCCCCTATGCGATGGGGATCATCCGCAACCAGTACATGGGCCGAACTTTCATCGAGCCGTCGGAGCAGATTCGCAATATGGGCGTGCGGCTGAAGCTGAACGTGAACCGTGCGTTGGTGGCGGGCAAGCGCATTGTGCTGGTCGATGACAGCGTGGTGCGCGGCACGACCAGTCAGAAGATCAAGCAGATGATCATCGAGGCCGGCGCGGCCGAGGTGCATTTCCGCATCGCCTCGCCGCCCACCTCCTGGCCCTGTTTCTATGGGGTTGACACGCCAGAGCGTTCAAAGCTGCTGGCGGCGCGCATGACGGAAGAGGAAATGCGGGTCTATATCGGCGTGGAAAGCCTGCGCTTCATTTCGCTGGACGGGCTGTACCGTGCAGCGGGCGAGGGGGGCGGGCGCAACAATGCCTGCCCGCAATTCTGTGATGCCTGTTTCTCTGGCGAATACCCGGTGGCGCCGTCCGACATGATAGCCCGGGGTTTCGAGCTGAAAGCCACGGGCGAGGCTGCCGAATAGGAGGCACTGAACCCGCGCGGGCCCGGGCCCGGTCGGTAAGGATGGCGCCCTGGCCATGACGCATCCGCGCCGTGCCACCGGTTGGGCGCTGGCTGTTTGCCGTTACTCGTCCCGTGTGCGCTGATCCAGCAACTGCTGTTGTTCCGGATTGTGCGCCTCGACCTCGGCAATCGCCTCGATCGCTTCTTCCTGTCCGGGGTCTGCCGGCGCCTGTGCGGCGGCGCCGGCCTGTGATGCCGCGTTTTCGGGCCGTTCGGCGACTGTGGTTGTGCTGGCGGGTTCGATCCCGGGCATGGCGATGCCGGCCAGCCGCAGCGCCTCGATCATGCGGCGCAGGGTTTCGCCGCGTGCGATGTCAAAGCCGGCCTCGCGGGTATCGATCCAGCCGGCGGCGGTGATCCGTGCCGTGCCGCCCGCCACATCGGCCAGCCAGACCGATGGCGCGGGGGTACTCAGCACAAAGGGGCTTTGTGTCAGGACCTCTCGCATGACCGCGATCGCGCGCGCCAGATCGGCCCCGGCGGCGACGGCAACATCCAGCGTGAACCGGCGTTCCGGTTGGCGGCTGAAATTGATGATGCGCGCCTTGAAGACCGTGGCATTGGGAATGCGGATCTGGTTGCCGTCAGGCGAGATCAGGACGGTGGCCCGCGCCGTCAGGCGCACCACGCGTCCCCTGTCGCCCGCCACCTCGACCAGGTCATTGGGGCGGAACGGGCTGCGCAGGCTCAGCAGGACCGAGGCCAGGAAGTTTTCGACCGAGTCGCGCACGGCAAAGCCCACGGCCAGACCCAGAATCCCGGCCGCCCCCAGAAAGGTAGCCAGCAAGGCCCGCGCGCCCAGGATATCCAGCGCCACCACCACCCCGGCCAGCACGGCCGCCAGGCGGACAAACTGGCGCAGGACATCGGCCATGAAGGCGTTGGGCGCAATGCGCTCCCAGGGCCAGCGCAGCGCGGCAAGCCGAAAGCCGGCCCAGCCAATAAGCAGGGCAATCAGCGCGGCCACCCCCAGCAGCGGCAATGTTGTCAGAAAACGTCGTCCCTGGTCCTGCAGGCGCCGCAGCACCGGGGTGATCCGTTCGACCAGATCGGTAGAGACCTCGACCCGGTTATCGACCGCCACCACCCCGTCCAGCCGCCGCGCGATCTGGTCAAGGGCGGCATGGCTGTCGGCATCAAGCGCGCGCCCCTGCAGGGTGACCACCCCCTCGCGCACGCTGACCTCGATACGCTCCAGCGCCGGCACCTCGGCCAGCACCGCCACCAGCCGGTCCCTGATGCGCACATCCTGCGCGCCGGCGCCGTCGATGGCTATGCCCTGATCGGTCAGCCCCGGCACGGTTTCCGCCCCGGTTGGCAGGGCCGCCGGGATCAGGGGCAGGGCAAGAAGCAGGGCCAGGAAAAACGCGCGCATCAGTTTTGCTAGCATGCCGCCGAGGCGCCGGGAAAGAGGGGCCGAAAGGGGGCAGAGCGCCAAAGCATGTGTCGGGCATGAACAGGCGGCCGTGCCGCGCCCTGTCTCGGGTCGGCTGTCTGGCTGACACGGTGCAGGGTCCGGGGTCGCAGGAACCGTGGGCGCAGGGTTCTGGGGCCGCAGCGGTGGCGGCCACAGCGCTGGCTGGAATAGCGCGCGCAACGCCGGCCGGGGGGCCCGGGGGGCAGCGTCCCCCGGCCCGGCCCAACGCCTTTCGGCGTGCCGCAGGCGGGCGGAAAGGGGGCGGGAGCGCCCCCTTGTTTCCGGGCCTTACCGCAACCCCTCGCAAAACCGCCTGATCCGCGCGCAGGCTTCTTCCAGCACGGCGTCCGATGTGGCGTAGCTGACACGGAAACAGGGGCTCATGCCAAAGGCCGCGCCGAATACCACTGCCACGCCCTCTTCCTCCAGCAGCGCGGTGGCAAAAGCCTCGTCACTGTCGATACTTGCCCCGCCGGCCGTGGTCTTGCCGATGCAGCCAGAGATATCGGGATATACGTAAAACGCGCCTTCGGGCACCGGGCAGCGCAGGCCGGGGGCGGCGTTCAATCCGGCCACCACCAGATCGCGCCGACGCTGAAAGGCTTCCCGAAACCCGTCCATGAAATCCTGCGGTCCGTTCAGTGCCTCCAGCGCGGCATGTTGCGAGATCGAACAGGGGTTCGAGGTCGATTGCGACTGGACCTTGGCCATCGCCTTGATCAGCGTCTCGGGGCCCCCGGCATAGCCGATCCGCCAGCCGGTCATGGCATAGGCCTTGCTGACCCCGTTGCAGGTCAGTGTGCGGTCGTACAGGCCCGGCTCTATCTGCGCCGGCGTCGTAAAGCGGAAATCGTCGAACACCAGGTGTTCATACATGTCATCCGACATCACCCAGACATGGGGGTGGCGCATCAGGACATCGGTCAGCGCCTTCAGCTCGGCCTGCGTGTAGCCCGCACCCGTAGGGTTCGAGGGGGAATTGAAGATGAACCATTTGGTGCGCGGCGTGATCGCGGCCTCCAGCGCCTCTGCCGTCAGCTTGAACCCGGTCTCTATGCCCGCGGCCACGGGAACCGGCGTGCCGCCCGCCATCAGCACCATGTCGGGGTAGCTGACCCAGTAGGGTGCGGGGATGATCACCTCGTCGCCCGGGTTCAGCGTGGCCACCAGCGCGTTGTACAGAACCTGCTTGCCGCCGGTGCTGACCGTAATCTGCGCAGGTGTGTAGCTCAGCGCGTTGTCGCGGCGAAACTTGTCGCATATCGCCTGTTTCAGGGCCGGCAGGCCGTCGACCGCGGTATACTTGGTCTCGCCCGCGTCGATGGCCCGTTTGGCGGCGTCCTTGATATGTTGCGGCGTGTCGAAATCGGGTTCGCCCGCGCCAAGGCCGATCACATCGCGCCCGGCGGCCTTCAGTTCGCGCGCCTTGTTGGTAACGGCAATCGTGGCCGAGGGTTTGACCCTCGTCAGGGTGTCGGACAGAAAGGCCATGCGCGTGCTCCGGTTTGATGTTTCCGGTCCTGTCTACTATGGTGCGGGAAACGGCCTGACAAGGCCCGCAACGCAAAGGAGACAGCATGAGCGACGAGCAGGGCGCTGACAACCAGGGCTGGTTTTCCGAGGAACAGGCCACCTTGGGTGACCGGCTGGCCGCCGCGCGCGAGGCGGCGGGCCTGAGCCAGACGCAACTGGCCTCGCGGTTGGGGGTGAGGGCGCGGACCCTGCGCAGCTGGGAAAGTGATCTGGCCGAGCCACGGGCAAACCGGCTGCAGATGCTGGCGGCGATGCTGGGTGTCTCGTTGCGCTGGCTGCTGAGCGGCGAGGGCGAGGGGGTCAGCCCGCCCAGCACCGAGGACGACAGCATGACCGACACCGCGCGTGACGAGGCGCTGACCCGCACGCTGGCCGAGATGCGTATCCTGCGCGGCGAGTTGCTGGCCATGAGCGAACGGATGGGCCAGCTTGAAAAGCGCCTGCGCGTACAGATCGGGGGCGCACGATGAGCACCATGATGCCGGATAACGAACAACCACGTAACGCGGTTTCGGCAACCGGGGCACCCGCAGACACCGCACCGGGCGCGGCACAGGACACCCGTCTGCGCCGATTGCGCATGCGCGCCTGGCGGCGGGGGACGCGCGAAATGGACCTGATCCTGGGGCCTTTCGCCGACACTGCCATGTCGGGGCTTTCGGCCAGCGATCTGGATACTTTCGAGGCGCTGCTCGAAGAGAACGACCATGACCTGTATCGCTGGATCAGCGCACGCCTGACCGTGGCGGGACGTTCCGGCACGATGGCAGCGCCCGGCGACAATGGCCTGGGCCAGGCGGCGGCACCCGGCGATTCCCGCGCCGCGCTGCTGGACACTATCGCCGCCCATGCCGGCAGCCGCTTGCGGTCTGCTGGCTGACACAGATCGATGGCAATGGCCGGTATGCCGAATTGCGGGCGCGTGGCCGGGTCAGATGCCCGGCCTGTGCGGCCTGCGGGTCTGATGCGCCCCTGACCCAGTGTGGCCAGGGGCGCCAGAATCAGAATGTCTCGACAATCAGTCGCGCCGAACAGGTCGAGGCACCAAATGTGCCGACCCAGATGTCATAGATCCCCTCGGGGGCATTGCCGATCCGGATGCGCGGGTCCAGCCCGATGTCATCGTCGTTGAAGAACCAGCGCGCCGTTGCGTCATTGACCAGCAAAACGGTGTCGCAATCGCCCTCGACCCGAAATTCCAGCGCCCGGCCCATACCGTTGGCCGAGAAGTTCATGGTAAAGTCCGGTGCTACGGCAACATAGCCATGGCCCGGCATGGGGCAGCGGCTAAGGTCGACATGACCGCCGGCGATCACCGAATGTGCGCGTGGCGTCCAGGCCTGATCAGAGGTGTAGGAAAGCGCCTGGCCGTTGCGGCCATAGTCAGGGCAGGCCAGCGCAACAACGGGCAACACGGCACATGCCGCAGCCAGGGCCGCCGCGCGAATGATCGGAATCATTGTTTTTCTCCAACTGGTTACAGCGCAGACGTAAAGCACGGCTTTCAGGGCCTTTCAAGCGGCAAATGACGCCGCCGCGCGTCTGTGTTGGCGGTCCGGTGTCCGTGCGGCTTTCGCGCCTGGAACTGCCCGCCAGTTAACGCGATCTTCGTTTTTGCAGACCAGTCTTTCCCCCAGCCGGCAACTAGGGCGGGACGGACAATGAGCTTTCACAGCCGCTTGAAGCAGAAGGACAGACCATCAGGCAGCGGCGCCACGGATGCGCCACCGCGCGATGCGACGACGCCGTTTGTGCGCGCGCCTGCAGCCGGCCGGCCGGTCGATGCTGCGCCCGATACCGCGCCTGGCGAGGCCAGCGCCGGGGCGCAGGCGCTGATGCTGGCAACCTATCTGGAAAGCCTTGCGCTGGTCGAACGGATGCACCGGCTGTTGCTTGACGTCATCAAGGACGAATTCGAAAGACTGGGCATCATGGACCTGAATGCCGTTCAGGCGCTTTTGCTGTTCAATATCGGCGAGAACGAGGTCTCGGCGGGCGAGTTGAAATCGCGCGGCTATTATCAGGGATCGAATGTTTCGTACAATCTGAAGAAACTGGTCGAAACCGGCTACATGCATCATCAGCGCTGCACGATCGACCGGCGCGCGGTACGTGTGCGGCTTACAGCGCGGGGGCATGAGGTGCGGCGCATCGTTGCCGAGCTTTTCGCACGCCATGCCGAGGGGCTGATGGCGCGCGAACTGGGCAATTATCAGGAGTTGGACAACACCAACATGGCCCTGCGCCGGCTGGAACGTTTCTGGTCAGAGCAGATACGGTATATCTATTGAGCGACCGAGGCAGCGACGGGAACTCGGTTCCCGAAGCGCTCGACAGGGCTCTGCTCGGCGTTGTCTGACGGGTTGTAAGGGCAAGGCAATTCTGCCGGCACCGTGGCCCCCCTTGCAGCATAGCTTGCCCAGACCGACAGCGCGCCACGACCGCCCGGACAGACAGTCAGGCCCCGCCCCGTGACCGCGTTCAGGCCGTACCCAGCCTTGCCAGCCGGGCTGCCCTGAGCCGGGCGAAATCATCGCCGGCGTGATAGCTTGACCGCGTCAGGGGGGTGGCCGACACCATCTGGAACCCCTTGCCCCATGCCGCCTTTTCATAGCCCGCAAATTCATCGGGCGTGACAAAGCGGTCCACCCGGTGGTGCTTTGGCGTTGGTTGCAGATACTGGCCGATGGTGATGAAATCGATATCTGCGGCGCGCATGTCATCCATCACCTGCAAGACGGCCTGCCGATCTTCTCCCAGACCCACCATGATACCGGATTTGGTGAACAGCGCGGGGTCCAGTTCCTTGACCCGCTGCAGCAGCCGCAGCGAATGAAAATAGCGCGCACCCGGCCGCACGGCGGGATACAGCCCCGGCACGGTTTCAAGATTGTGGTTGAAGACATCAGGCCGCGCCGCGACCACGGTTTCCAGCGCCGAGGGCGCGCATTTCAGGAAATCGGGCGTCAGAATCTCGATCGTGGTTTCGGGGCTGCGGTGGCGGATGGCGCGAATGGTCTGGGCAAAATGTTCAGCCCCGCCATCGGCCAGATCGTCGCGGTCGACCGAGGTGATCACCACATGCTTCAGCCCCAACTGTGCCACGGCATGCGCCACGCGGCCCGGTTCAAAGGCGTCCAGTGCCTGTGGCTTGCCCGTGGCGACGTTGCAGAACGTGCAGCCGCGCGTGCAGATCTCGCCCATGATCATCATCGTGGCATGACCCTGGGACCAGCATTCGCCCACATTCGGGCAGCCGGCCTCTTCGCAGACGGTCGACAGGCCGCCTTCGCGGATGATGCGTCGTGTTTCGCTGTATCCCGCCCCCCCCGGCGCCTTGACCCTGATACAGGCGGGCTTTCTGGGCTGGGCCTGATCCGGGCGATGCGCCTTTTCGGGGTGGCGCTGGTCCGGCAGCTTGAGATCGCGCATCCTGTGCCTCTTGTGCGTGGTGCCAGACAGATAATACGCCAGACAGCGCATGTCCATCGCGCGCCCTTGCGCCGGCACCGCGCCACGTGCACAGCTTGTCGCCAGAAACGGCCGTGGAGGGGTCATGCATCTGGATACAGACTATGTGCGCAGCCGGTTTCCGGCCTTTGCCGAACCGACGCTGCAAGGTCAGGCCTTTTTCGAGAATGCGGGCGGCAGCTATACCTGCGCGCCGGTGATCGACCGGCTGACCCGGTTCTATCGTGCCCGCAAGGTGCAGCCCTATGGGGCGTATCCTGCCTCGCAGGCGGGCGGTGCCGAGATGGACGAGGCGCGCACCCGGCTGGCCGCCATGCTGGGGGTGGCGGATGACGAATTGTCATTCGGACCCTCGACCACGGCCAATACCTATGTCCTGGCCCAGGCGTTTCGGCAGCATCTGCAGCCGGACGATGCGATCATCGTCACCGATCAGGATCACGAGGCCAACACCGGGCCCTGGCGGCGGCTGGCCGACGACGGGATCGAGGTGCGGGAATGGCGCATCGACGCCGCCACCGGGCATCTGCCGCTGGACCGGCTGGCGGCGCTGCTGGACGGGCGGGTCAGGCTGGTGTGTTTTCCGCATGCCTCGAATGTGGTGGGCGAGATCAACCCGGTGGCCGACATCACGGCGATGGCGCATGGCGTCGGCGCGGTGGTTTGTGTGGACGGGGTGAGCTATGCGCCGCACGGGCTGCCGGATGTGGGGCAGTTGGGCGCTGATATCTATCTGTTCTCGGCCTACAAGACCTATGGCCCGCATCAGGGGCTGATGGTGATCCGGCGCGGGCTGGGCATGAGCCTGCCCAGCCAGGCGCATTACTTCAATGCCGATTGCCTGTACAAGCGTTTTACGCCTGCCGGGCCGGACCACGCCCAGATTGCCGCCTGCGCCGGGATCGCCGATTACATCGACGATCTGGCTGCCCATCACGGCGGCGGTGATCTGGCGCCCGCAGCGCGGGCCGCGCTGGTGCATGACCTGATGCGCGCGCATGAGGAGCGGTTGCTGCAACCGCTGCTGGATTGGTTGGGGGCACGCAATGACATCCGGCTGCTGGGGCCGCGCCAGGCCAGGCAACGTGCGCCCACCGTAGCCCTGGCCTGCGAGCAGCCGGGCGCCGCGTTGGCTGCCGCGCTGGCCAGGGAAGGGATCATGGCGGGGGGCGGGTCTTTCTATGCCGACCGTGCCCTGAGCGCGCAGGGTGTGGCGCCGGCCCATGGTGTCTTGCGGCTGAGTTTCGTGCATTACACCACCGGAGGCGAGC
>JAFIED010000008.1 GCA_020832805.1 Pararhodobacter sp. | reverse complement strand
CCCTGATAATGGTTGACCATCGCGTTCTTGGGGTGGGTCATGATTGTAACCAGCGCGTCCTCGGCGTGATCGGTGAGCGTGGCAACCACCGGCAGACG
This sequence comes from Pararhodobacter sp., assembly GCA_020832805.1. Taxonomy (GTDB): domain Bacteria; phylum Pseudomonadota; class Alphaproteobacteria; order Rhodobacterales; family Rhodobacteraceae; genus Pararhodobacter. The sequence continues at coordinate 8,407 of JAFIED010000008.1, read as the reverse complement.
GCCCACGAACTCGGGGATCAGCCCGAATTTCAACAGATCTTCGGGCTCCAGCGATTTCAGCGTGTCGCCGATGGTACGCAACGACTCGTCCTTCACATCAGCGCCAAAGCCGATGGCAGACCCCTTGCCACGCTGGGCAATGATCCGGTCAAGGCCGGCAAAGGCACCGCCGCAGATGAACAGGATGTTCGTGGTATCCACCTGCAGGAATTCCTGCTGCGGATGCTTGCGCCCGCCCTGCGGCGGGACGCTGGCCACGGTCCCTTCCATCAGTTTCAGCAATGCCTGCTGAACCCCCTCGCCCGAGACATCGCGGGTGATCGACGGGTTGTCGGACTTGCGCGTGATCTTGTCGACCTCGTCGATATAGACGATGCCGCGCTGCGCGCGCTCGACGTTGTATTCCGACGCTTGCAGCAGCTTCAGGATGATGTTCTCCACATCCTCGCCCACGTACCCCGCCTCGGTCAGCGTGGTCGCATCGGCCATGGTGAAGGGCACATCCAGGATGCGCGCCAGCGTCTGGGCCAGCAGCGTCTTGCCGCAGCCGGTGGGGCCGATCAGGAGGATGTTCGACTTGGACAGCTCGACCTCGCCAGCCTTGCCGCCCTTACCCGAATGGTTCAGCCGCTTGTAATGATTGTGCACGGCGACGGACAGCACGCGCTTGGCATGCTCCTGTCCGATCACGTAATCATCAAGCACGGCGCAGATCTCGCGCGGGGTCGGCACGCCATCGGCCGATTTCAGGCCCGAACCCTTGGTTTCCTCGCGGATGATGTCCATGCACAATTCGACGCATTCGTCGCAGATGAACACCGTCGGGCCCGCAATCAGCTTGCGCACCTCGTGCTGGCTCTTGCCGCAGAATGAGCAGTACAGCGTGTTCTTGCTGTCGCCGCCGGAAGATTGAGCCATTCCTTACTCCGTGCTCGCTATGAGTGCCTTGGCCTTCTGGCGGGCCGTTGTGCAAAGCCTATGGCAGGCAGCGCGGGGGGGCAATGCAAAACTTGCCCCCTGCGCGGCCTGCCACAGACGCGTGTTCGTCATGCCGTTTTTTCAGCCTTGCCGCGGTTTTCGACGATCTCGTCGATCAGCCCCCAGTCCCTGGCCTTTTCGGCGGTCATGAAATTGTCGCGCTCCAGCGCCTTTTCCACCGTATCGTAATCCTGACCGGTGTGCTTGACGTAAATGTTGTTCAGCCTTTCCTTCAGTTCCAGGATTTCGCGCGCGTGGATGGAGATATCCGACGCCTGGCCCTGAAACCCGCCAGAGGGCTGATGCACCATGACGCGGCTGTTGGGCAGGGAAAAGCGCATACCCTTTTCGCCCGCGCACAGCAGAAGCGACCCCATCGAGGCCGCCTGCCCCACCACCAGCGTCGATACCTTGGGGCGGATATACTGCATGGTGTCGTAGATCGACAGACCGGATGACACCACACCGCCCGGCGAGTTGATGTACATCGAAATCTCTTTCGACGGGTTCTCGGCCTCCAGGTGCAGCAGTTGCGCCACAATCAGTGTGGCCATGCCGTCATGCACCGGCCCGGTGACGAACACGATGCGTTCCTTCAGCAGGCGCGAAAAGATATCGTAGGCGCGCTCGCCCCGGCTGGTCTGTTCCACCACCATGGGAACAAGGTTCATGTAGGTCTCGACGGGGTCACGCATTGCTCGGCCTCTCTTGCACTGTCTGTCCGACCATGCAGGCCGAACCTTGCGCAAGACTTAGCCCGCCGCCCCCTCACCCGCAAGAGGCGCCCGCGACAAGCCGGCGGCCCGGGGGCGCACTGGACGTAGCTGTGCCCGCAATCTGGCCCTGCCGGGTCATGGACAAGGGTGCATAACATGTGTTCCATGTCATGCCAGACCGTGGGCACCGCTTCGCGGCAAGGGAGAAGACGCATGCATCGCCAGCCTGCCCTGGATCTTTCGCCACCCGTATCAGACGAGGTTCGCCAGACCACCTGCTACATGTGCGCCTGCCGTTGCGGGATCAATGTACACATGAAGGGCGGCAAGGTTGCCTATATCGAGGGCAACCGCGCGCATCCGGGCAACAAGGGCGGGCTGTGCGCCAAGGGTTCCGCCGGGATCATGCAGCATCTGTCACCCGCGCGGCTGCGCGCGCCGCTGAAACGCGTGGGCCCGCGCGGTTCGGGCGAGTTTCAGGAAATCACCTGGGACGAAGCGCTGCAGACAGCGGTGGACTGGCTGCGTCCCCTGCGCGAGACGGCGCCGGAGAAGCTGGCCTTCTTTACCGGGCGCGACCAGTCGCAAAGCTTCACCGGCTGGTGGGCGCAGGCTTACGGCACGCCCAACTGGGCGGCGCATGGCGGCTTCTGCTCGGTCAACATGGCGGCGGCGGGTATCTACACGATGGGCGGCGCGTTCTGGGAATTCGGCCAGCCAGACTGGGAGCGAACAAAACTGTTCATCCTGTTTGGGGTGGCCGAAGACCACGATTCAAACCCCATCAAGATGGGCCTGGGCAGGCTGAAGGCGCGCGGTGCCCGTGTGATTGGCGTGAACCCGGTGCGGTCTGGTTACAATGCCGTGGCCGATGACTGGTTCGGCATCACGCCGGGCACCGACGGGCTGTTCATCCTGTCACTGATCCATGTGCTGATGGGCGCGGGCAAGATCGATCTGGACTACCTGATCCGCTATACCAACGCGCCCTATCTGGTGAATGGCGAGGATGGCGCCGAAAAGGGCCTGTTCCTGCGCGATGATGCCGGCACGCCCCTGGTCATCGACCGCCGCACCGACCAGCCTGCACCCTGGAACGGCCCTGGCGTGCAGCCGGACCCGGGCGCCGAATGGCAGGGTCACCGCACCGTCCTGCACCACATGGCCGCGCGCTACCTGTCCCGGGACTACGCGCCCGAGGCCGTGGCCGACCGCTGCGGCATCCCCGCGCCCCGCATCCGCGCGCTCGCCGCCGAACTGGCGCGCGTGGCCTTTGATGAAGAAATCACCATCGACCGGCCCTGGACCGACTTCCGCGGCCAGCGGCACGAGCGCATGATCGGCCGCCCCGTGGCCTTTCACGCCATGCGCGGCATCTCGGCCCATTCCAACGGCTTTCAGACGGCCCGCGCGCTGCATGTCCTGCAGATCCTGCTGGGATCGGTGGAAACGCCCGGCGGCTTCCGCTTCAAGCCACCCTATCCCAAACCGCCCGAGGGCCACCCCCGCCCCCACGCCGGCCACAGCCCCGGCCAGCCGCTCGACGGTCCGCATCTGGGCTATCCGCTAGGCCCTGAACACCTGCTGCTGCGCGATGACGGCAGCGCAAAACGCATCGACAAGGCCTTCTCGTGGGAAAACCCGCTTTCGGCCCACGGGATGATGCATATGGTGATCTCCAACGCCCATGCGGGCGATCCGTATCGCATCGACACACTGTTTCTTTACATGGCCAACATGGCCTGGAACTCGTCGATGAACACGACCGAGGTGATGCGGATGCTCACCGACACCGACGGGAACGGCGACTATGTCATCCCCCGGATCATCTATTCCGATGCCTATTCGTCGGAAATGGTCGCCTTCGCCGATCTGATCCTGCCCGATACCACCTACCTGGAACGCCACGACTGCATCTCGCTGCTGGATCGCCCCATCTGCGAGGCCGAGGCGCTGGGCGATTCCATCCGCTGGCCGGTGGTCGAACCGGACAGGCCCGGGCATGAAGGCGTGCGCCCCTTTCAGTCGGTGCTGCTGGATCTCGGCCACCGGCTGGGCCTGCCGGGCATGCTGACCGATGACGGCAGCCCGCAGTACCGCGATTACGCCGACTACATCGTCAACCACCAGCGCCGCCCCGGCGTGGGCCCGCTGGCCGGCTGGCGCGGCGCGGACGGCACGCAAACCGGCCGCGGCGCGCCGAATCCGGACCAGTTGCAACGCTATATCGACAATGGCGGCTTCTTCACCGACCACATCCCCGAGGGCGCGCAATTCTTCAAACCCTGGAACGCGGCCTATCAGGACTGGGCGGTTGACCGGGGCCTTTATGACGCACCCCAGCCCTATCTCTTCAATCTCTGGCTGGAACCGCTGGCGAAATTCCAGCGCGCGGCGGCGGGTCACGGGTCCCACCAGCCGCCAGACCACCTGCGCGCCCGCATCCTTGAAACGCTCGATCCCCTGCCGATCTGGTATCCCCCCTTCGAGGAAACCCATCTCGACACCGCCGAATACCCCCTGCACGCGCTGACCCAGCGCCCGATGGCCATGTATCACTCCTGGGGCACGCAAAATGCCTGGCTGCGCCAGATCCACGGGCACAATCCGCTTTATGTCTCGGGGCAGGTCTGGCTGGAACACGGGTTCCAGCCGGGCGACTGGGCCTTCCTCATCTCTCCCCATGGCCGCATCAAGCTGCCCGTGGCCCGGATGGATGCGCTGAACCCGCATACCGTCTGGACCTGGAACGCCATCGGCAAGCGCCGCGGCGCCTGGGCATTGTCCGAGGATGCCCCCGAGGCCGAAAAGGGCGCGCTCCTCAACCACCTGATCCATGAATTGCTGCCCCCGCGCGGCGACGGCCAGCGCTGGGCGAACAGTGACCCGGTCACCGGGCAGGCCGCCTGGTTCGACCTGCGCGTGCGCATCGAAAAGGCACCGCCGGGCGGCCCGTCACAACCTGCCCACAAGGCCCAGAAATCACCCGTCGGGCAGGGCCCGACCCGCCTTGCCCATCAGACGAAAGCCTGACATGCCTCATCATCTTGCCTCAAATACTCATGCGCCGGAACGCCCGGGCGCACCCGCAGGAAGAACAGCGCACCGATGACCGCCCTGCCCCAATCGACCGAAAAGAAACTCGGCCTTGTCATCGACCTGGACACCTGCGTCGGCTGCCACGCCTGCGTGATCTCCTGCAAGGGCTGGAACACCGAAAACTACGGCGCGCCGCTGTCCGACACCGACCCCTACGGCGCCGAACCCGAGGGCACCTTCCTCAACCGCATCCACAGCTTCGAGGTCACGCCACCGGATGCGCCCCCGATGGTGGTGCATTTCCCCAAATCCTGCCTGCATTGCGAGGACGCGCCCTGCGTCACCGTCTGCCCCACCGGCGCCAGCTACAAGCGGCAGGAAGACGGTATCGTGCTGGTCAACGAGAGCGATTGCATCGGCTGCGGCCTCTGCGCCTGGGCCTGCCCCTACGGCGCGCGCGAGATGGACGCGGTTGCCGGCGTGATGAAGAAATGCACCCTCTGCGTGGACCGCATCTACAACGACAACCTGCCCGAAATCGACCGCGAACCCGCCTGCGTGCGCACCTGCCCGGCGGGCGCGCGCCATTTCGGCGATCTCGGCGATCCCGGCAGCGCGGTCAGCCAGCTGGTAGCCCAGCGCGGCGGCATTGACCTGATGCCCGAACAGGGCACGAAGCCCGTGAACAAATACCTGCCGCCGCGCACGCGCGACCGGCTGCCAGAGCCGCCGGCCAACCTCGCCGCGCTGTGCGAACCCTCGACCGAGGGGCTTTCGGGCTTTCTGGGCTGGATCGACCGCACCCTGGGGAAAATCTGATGCATCCGGCCCCCTCATTGATCGCCTTCACGGTATTTTCCGGCCTGGGATTCGGGCTGCTGGTCTTTCTTGGGCTGGGGCTGATCCAGCCTGTCGGCTGGTCAGCCTTCTTCTGGTTCGGGCTTGGCTATGGCCTGGCTGTAGCCGGGCTCGCCGCCTCGTCGCTGCACCTTGGCCACCCGGAACGCGCGCTGAAAGCCTTCAGCCAGTGGCGTACCAGCTGGCTCTCGCGCGAAGCAGTGCTGGCCGTGGCCGCGCTTGTGTTCATGGCACCCCATGCCGCCGCGCTGACCTTTCTGGGCCAGCCCGCCCAGGGGTTCGGCATGCTGGGCGCGTTCCTGTGCCTGCTGACTGTGCTTGCCACCTCGATGATCTATGCCCAGTTGCGTACGGTGCCGCGCTGGCACCACTGGACCACGCCAGCGGTCTTCCTGATGGCCGCCCTGACCGGGGCTGCGCTGCTGACGGGGATCGTGCCGCTGGCGCAACTCCTGCTGGCCTGGCTGGCGCTGGCACTTGTCGCGCACTGGATGCTGGGCGATCTGCGCTTTCATGCTGCCGGGTCGACCAGCGAAACCGCCACCGGCCTTGGCGATCGCGGCCGCGTGCGGTTGCTGGAACCGCCGCATAGCGGGCGCAACTATCTGATGCGCGAGATGGTGCATGTCGTCGGGCGCCGCCATGCGCTGAAACTGCGCGTGCTGGCACTGGCTGGCGCGGCGCTCTTGCCCGCGCTTCTGCTTTGGCTCTGGCCGGCCGCGATTCCGGCGGTGCTGGCCGCGATCATGCTGCATGTGGCCGGCATGCTGGCGGCGCGCTGGCTTTTCTTCGCCGAGGCCGAACATGTCGTCAGCCTCTACTATGGCCGTGACTGAGCCGGCGCCCCAGCCGCCCCTTTCAACCTGGCCCGCGCTCGATGGCCCGTTCATCCCCGCTTCCATCATCTTGCCCGCAATACTCCGGGGGGAGTCGGCGCCAGCCGACGGGGGGCAGCGCCCCCCTGCCCCGCCCGCAGCGGGGGCCATGCCCATGACACTGCTTGTGCTTGACAGGCTGACTGCCAGACGCGGCCCCTGCCCGGTCTTGCAGGACATCACGCTCAGCATCGGCGCGGGCGAGTGTGTCGGGCTGATCGGCCCCAATGGTGCGGGCAAGACAACATTGATGCGTGCGGCACTTGGCCTGATGCCCTCCAGCGGGCGATCCAGCCTGGCAGCGCTGGACCGGCAGGCCCGTGCCCGCGCCGTGGCCTGGCTTCCCCAGAACCGCGAAATCGCCTGGCCGGTCAGTGTCGAACAGCTGGTCAGCCTGGGCCGCGCGCCACATATGGCTGCCGGCCAACAGCCCGGCCCCACCGACCGCGCCGCCATCGAGGGCGCGCTGGCCCGGATGGGTCTTGCCGGTTTTCGCCAGCGCATTGCCACGCAGCTTTCGGGCGGCGAACAGGCGCGCGTGCTGATCGCCCGGGCGCTGGCGCAGGAAACCCCCCTGCTGATGGCCGACGAACCCGCCGCCGGGCTGGACCCGGCCAGCCAGATCGCCCTGATGAGCCTTTTCGCCCAGATCGCCGGCAGCGGCCGCAGTGTTCTGGCCGCGATGCATGATCTGGGGTTGGCCGTGCGCCACTGCACCCGGCTTCTGGTGCTGCACCGCGGCCGCCTGGCCGCCGCCGGCCCACCCCGGCAAGTGCTGACACCAGAGTTGCTGGCCCAGGTCTTCGGCATCACTGCCCATTTCGCCGACGGGCCTGACGGGCCGATCTTTCAACCGTTGCAGGTGATCGCATGATTCTGTCTGCCGACCCCTTTGCCGGGCTTCTGGTATTTCTGGCGCGCGGCGGTCCGGCGCTATGGGCGATTGCCGCGCTTTCAGTGCTGACGCTGGCCCTGATCCTGTGGAAACTGGCGCATCTGACGCGGCTGGGTGCCTGGCGCAGCAACCGCGGAACCGGGCATCTGGCCGCCTCGCTTGGTGATTGGGCAGTGGGCGACAGTGACAGCGCGCTGGCCAGGCTGGAGCCGCCCCGCGGGTTGCGGCGGCAGATTGCCCGCCACGCCATGCTGTGTCGCCTGAACCCCGCGCTGCCCGATGCGCTGGCCCGCGAAGAGGTGTTGCGCGTGGCGCGAGCCGGGCTGATGGAATCGCGCCGGGGGGTGCGCGCGCTGGACCTCATCGCCACGATCGCGCCACTGATCGGGCTGCTGGGCACGGTCCTGGGGATGATCGAGGCGTTTCAGGCCCTGCAGGAAGCCGGCAACCGCGCCGACCCTGCTGCCCTGGCGGGGGGCATCTGGCAAGCGCTGCTGACCACAGCGGCCGGCATGGCCGTGGCCATTCCCGCGGGGGTGGCGGTCAGCTGGTTCGACAGCATTGCCGAACAGGTGCAGGCCGATCTGGAAGATCTTGCCACCCGCATCTTCATCGCCCCCCTGCCCGGAACGGCAACCGCCGCCGCCCCCGGCACGGCCACGGCCACGGCCACGGCGCCAATGCCAGCCACAGGCTCGGGGGCGCCCTGATGTTCACGCTAGCCCCCCCGCGCCCCCGCAGGCGCCCCCGCCTGACCCCCATGATCGATGTGGTGTTCCTGTTGCTGATCTTCTTCATGCTGGCCGCGCGTTTCGGGCAGGAAATCACCTTGCCCCTTGGCACGGGGGGCGGTGATGGGGGCACCCCCTGGCAGGGTCCGCCACGTCTGGTCGAGTTTGCACCGGGCGGGGCGTTGTGGCTCAACGGCGTGCCGGTCAGTGCCCGGGCCCTGCCAGAGGCGCTGGCCCCCCTGACAGCCGCCCCCCCACCCCCAGTGCTACAAACGCCCCCCGGCGCATCACATAATCCACAAAAAAAACAAAAGG
>JAFIED010000267.1 GCA_020832805.1 Pararhodobacter sp. | reverse complement strand
GCATGAGCGGGCGGCCGGAAAGCCTGTTTCCGCTTTTTGCCGCACTGGACGGCCTGCCCGGTATCGGCCCGAAAACGGCACAGAATCTAAAGGCGCTGGGGGTTGAACTGCCGCGCGACCTGTTGTTCGTGCTGCCCCATGGCGGGATCGACCGGCAGTTGCGCCAGTCGATCAGAGAGGTGGTGCCACCAGCCACAGCCACCGTCTGGGTGACCGTTGGCAACCATCTGCCCCCCCGACAAAAGGGTCGGCCCTATCGCGTGCTGGTTCAGGACACTGCGCAGGAATTCCAGCTGGTCTTTTTTCATGCCCGCGCCGAATACCTGCAACGGTTGTTGCCGACAGGCCAGCAGCGCCTTGTTTCGGGCAAGGTCGAACTGTTCGATTCGGTGGCGCAGATGGCGCATCCGGATCATGTGTTGCGCGCGGACGAGGCCGAGGCTTTGCCACGGTTCGAACCGGTTTATCCGCTGACCGCCGGGGTCAGTCAGCGGTTGATGCAGCAAGCAACCGCCGGCGCGCTGGATCTGGCACCCGATCTGGCGGAATGGATCGACCCGCCGTTGAAGGAGCGTATGGGCTGGCCTGGCTGGCGGGCAGCCTTGCGCACCGCCCATGCGCCGCAGGCCGCCACTGACCTGGCGCCAGAGGCCCCGGCGCGGCAGCGGCTGGCTTATGACGAATTTCTGGCCCATCAACTGACCCTCGCCATTGCACGCGCGGCGCGGCGGCGGGCGCCGGGGTTGGAAACGCGCGGCGATGGCCAGTTGGTGACCCGCGTGCTGGGCGCGCTGCCCTATACCCCGACAGGCGCGCAGACCCGCGCTATCGCCGAGATCACCGCCGATATGGCGGCGCCCCAGCGCATGAACCGATTGCTGCAGGGCGATGTCGGATCAGGCAAGACGCTGGTGGCGATGGCGGCGTTGTTGTGCGCGGTCGAGGCCGGCGGGCAGGGCGTATTGATGGCCCCTACAGAGATCCTGGCGCGTCAGCACATGGAGGGACTGGCACCCATGGCGGCCAGCGCCGGCGTCCGGATCGCGCTGTTGACCGGGCGCGACAAGGGGCGCGAACGGGCAAGAAAACTGGCCGATCTGGCAGGTGGCATGATCGATATCCTGATCGGCACCCATGCCGTGTTCCAGCGTGACGTGACTTTTTCCGACCTGCGGCTGGCGGTGATCGACGAACAGCATCGCTTTGGCGTCGCACAGCGCATGGCGCTGGGTGAAAAGGGCGCGCGGGCGGATGTGCTGGTGATGACGGCAACGCCCATTCCGCGCAGTCTGGCGCTGGCACAGTATGGCGATATGGATCTGTCCTTGCTGGATGAAAAGCCGCCGGGGCGAAAGCCGGTGGTGACGTCGCTTGCAGCTACCGACCGGCTGGACGAGGTGGTGGCCCATCTGGCGCGGGCAGTCACCGAGGGGCGACAGGCCTATTGGGTGTGTCCGCTGGTCGAGGAATCGGAGACTGTGAACCTGACCGCGGCTCAATCGCGGTTCGAGGCACTGCGCGCCGCCCTGGGCGAGGGTGTGGTGGGGCTGGTGCATGGCCAGTTGCCCCCGGCCGAAAAGGATACCGCCATGGCGCGCTTTGTCGCCGGCGAGACCCGCGTTCTGGTGGCGACCACCGTGATCGAGGTGGGGGTGAACGTGCCCAATGCCACGATCATGGTGATCGCGCGCGCGGAAAGCTTCGGCCTGGCGCAGTTGCATCAGTTGCGGGGGCGGGTAGGGCGCGGTGCCGGCGCATCGACCTGTCTGTTGCTGTATGACGCGCCGCTGGGCGAGGCAGCAGCCCGGCGGCTGAAGCTGATGCGCGACACCGAAGACGGGTTTCGCATCGCCGAAGAGGATCTGGCGATGCGCGGCGCAGGTGACATGATCGGTACGGCGCAATCCGGCCTGCCGCGATTTCGCATCGCGGACCCGGAAAGACAGGCCGCCCTGATGGCCACCGCACAGACCGATGCCCGTAAACTATTGCTTGATGATCCGACCCTGGAAACCCCGCGCGGAAGGGCTGCGCGGGAATTGCTGTGGTTGACAGGACAGGACACGGCGATTCGGCTTATCAGGGTGGGGTGACCTGTTTTGTTCCATTTTGTTCTCATAAAGTTCTTGACCGGGCGGTGTGATTATGAGAACAAAAGGTTAACAAAGTGTCGAGGTAGCCATGCAACACCTTTCCCGCCTGATCGGCCGCGCCCCGTTTCGCCCTCGTGGGTTCAGCCGCACGGCCCCCGATAGCGCGATTGTTGACGCACTCGGTGCGGCGGCGCTGTTTGTCTTGCTGTTTGCGGGGCTGCACGTGCCGTTCTTTGTCTGATTTCTGCCTGCCTGCGGTCTGGCGCGGCGCCATCCTGTCCTGGCGCTGCATGCCTGTCGGCCCAACCAGACACGCCACTGACCGCCGCATACCCTTGCGGCGGTCTTTTTTTGTCTTGCGTGGTATCGTTCGGGTCTGATGCTCGTCGTTCAGACAGGCGTCGCCTGTGCCTGGCGCGCAGCCTCGGCCGCGGCCTGAACCGCCAGCAGGATAGACATGTGGCGGTTGCGGAAATCGCGCGCGGGCAGCAACACTTCAAACCCGTCAAAGGGCGGTGCGGGCACCGCCGCGCCTGACTTCAACATCGCCTCCAGTTGTTGCGCGGCTGTTTCCAGCTCGGACGCCGTGCGGCCAATGACAGCCTCGCCCAGCACTGCCGCCGCCGCCTGACCCAGCGCGCAGGCCTTTACATCCTGGCCGAAACGGGCCACGCGACCATCCTTCATATCCAGATCGACTGTCACGGTGGAACCGCACAAGGGCGAGCGTTTGCGTACGCTGGCCTGAGGTGCCTCGAGCCGGCCCAGGTGCGGGATATCCGACGCCAGCGCCAGGATGCGCGTGGAATACAGCTTGATCAGGTCGGACGATTCAGACAAGAACGGCGCTCCTTTTGCCAATGCAGGATATAGATCATGACTTTCGATCCGCAATCCCTGCGCTATGACGCGCAAGGCCTCATCCCGGCGATTGCGCAGGACCAGCATACAGGCGCGGTGCTGATGGTGGCCTGGATGAATGCCGACGCCGTCGCCCGCACGCTGCAGACCGGCAAGGTGACCTATTGGTCGCGGTCGCGTCAGGCATTCTGGATCAAGGGCGAGACATCGGGCCATGTGCAGCGCCTGGTCGATTTTCGCGTCGATTGTGACCGCGACTGCCTGTTGGTGGTTGTCGATCAGACTGGACCGGCTTGCCATACCAACCGGCGCAGCTGTTTCTATACGGCGGTCCGCGACGGGGTCGAGGTGGAGCTGATGACGCCCGAGGCATAACGGGGGCTTTGCCCCCGCCTGCACAGGCGTGCAGGCCCCCCCAGAGTATTTCTTGCAAGATGAGGGGGATGCGCGGTGGTCAGAGACCAAGCAGCGCGCGGATATCGGCAGGTGACAGCCCATCGGCACGGTAACGGGCAAGCGCGCGGGCATCATCACGCTTGGCGAGGCGCTTGCCGGCATCGTCGCGGACCAGGCGGTGATGGTGGTAGGTGGGCGTTGGCAAATCCAGAACGGCCTGCAGCAGCACATGAATTGCGGTCGCCTCGAACAGGTCTTCGCCGCGGCTGACAAGGGAGACGCCCTGTGCGGCATCGTCCAGTACGACCGAGAGGTGATAGGATGTGCCGATATCACGCCGGGCCAGCACGATATCGCCCACGCTGGCGCGCAGGGTTTCGGCATCAAGCGGATGGTGGCCCGTGTGCAGCGGGCCGGTTTCGGTGAAGGCGGGCAGCGTGGCAAGGGTGTCGAGCGCGGCATCCATGTTCAGCCGGATTGCAGCCCCTTGCGCCATGTGGCGGGCATGGCGGCAGGTGCCGGGATAGACCGGACCGTCAGGCCCGATGAACGGCGCGCCCTCTTGCGGGGCGGAAAGGGCGGCGCGGATATCGGCGCGGGTGCAGGTGCAGGCATAGGTCAGGCCCATCTGTGCCAGCCGGTCAAGGGCCGCGCGATAGGCGGGCAGCCGGTCTGACTGGCGCATGACGGGCGTGGGCCAGAGCAGCCCCAGCCAGCGCAGATCGTCATGGATGGCTTGTTCATGCACCGGGTGGCAGCGCGCCTGATCGATGTCCTCGATTCGCAGCAGGAACCGCCCGCCGCCGGCCTGCGTCAGGTCCCAGGCGGTCAGCGCCGAATAGGCATGGCCCAGATGCAGCGGGCCAGTGGGCGAGGGGGCAAAGCGGGTGGTCAGCCCAGCCATTGGGTGAAGGCGGTCTTGGCGCGGTCGGTATAGGCGCGATAACGATCCTTGCGCCCGCGACGCCCGCCTTTCGCGTCGATGGGCGGGAAAAGGCCGAAATTCACATTCATCGGCTGAAAGGTCTTTGCCTCGGCATTGCCGGTGATATGCGCCAGCAGAGCGCCCATGGCCGTATCGCGCGGGGGCACGTCAGCGGGGCGGCCCAGTATTTCGGCGGCGGCCAGACGGCCGGCAACCAGCCCCATAGCGGCTGATTCCACATAGCCCTCGACCCCGGTGATCTGCCCGGCAAAGCGGATATGCGGGTGGGTGCGCAGGCGCATCTGGGCGTCCAGCAGGCTGGGTGAATTGATGAATGTATTGCGGTGGATGCCGCCAAGCCGGGCAAAGCTGGCGTTTTCCAGGCCCGGGATCAGCCGGAAAACCTGTGTCTGCGCGCCATATTTCATTTTCGTCTGAAAGCCGACGATATTGTACAGCGTGCCCAGTTTGTTGTCGCGCCTGAGTTGCACCACGGCATGCGGCTTGACCTGAGGCTGATGCGGATTGGTCAGGCCCACGGGTTTCATCGGCCCATGGCGCAGCGTCTCGCGGCCACGCTCGGCCATCACCTCGATGGGCAGGCAGCCGTCGAAATACCCCGCCGTTTCGCCCTCTCGGAACGCGGTCTTGTCGGCTGTCAGCAAGGCATCGATGAAAGTCTCGTATTGCTGACGATCCATGGGGCAATTCAGATAGGCTGCGCGCTCTTCCTCGGTTTCGCCCTTGTCATAGCGTGACTGGAACCAGGCCTTGCTCAGGTCGATGCTGTCGAAATGAACGATGGGGGCGATGGCATCGAAAAAGGCCAGCGCATCTGCGCCTGTGGCCGTGCGGATCGATTGCGCCAGCGCGTCAGAGGTCAGCGGGCCGGTGGCAATGATCCAGTGGCCGGTTTCCGGCAGATCCGTGATCTCGCCGGGAACGGAACGGATCAGCGGATGGGCGCGCAATTGCTGTGTCACCGCTGCCGAAAAGGCGTCACGGTCGACCGCCAGTGCACCGCCGGCGGGCAGTTTGTGGCGGTCGGCCATGGCGATCAGCAGGCCGCCGGCGGCGCGCATCTCCCAGTGCAGCAGACCGACGGCGTTCTGTTCGTCATCATCCGAGCGAAAGGAATTGGAGCAGACCATCTCGGCGAAATCGCCGGTGCGATGCGCAAAGGTGCCTGTTGCGGGCCGCATTTCGTGCAAGACCACGCGCACGCCCATCCGGGCAGCCTGCCAGGCGGCTTCGGAGCCGGCCATGCCGCCGCCGACGATGTGAAGTTCGGGCATTGTGTTCATGGCGCAGATGTAGCCGCGGGCCGGGCCGAAGGAAAGGGGTGGCGCCGCCGGCGACGCCACCAAGGGCCGGGGTCAGGCCAGCGCCGGATTCGCGCGTCCCATGCGCCCGTCGACCGACAGCATGCCCGCGCCGGTGACGGCCAGCGCGAGGTACCCGCCGGCAAGGCCCAGGTTTTTCAACAGTTGGGTCATCTGCATCTGGTCGGCCGGGTCGAAATGATAGAGCAGGCCAGAGACGACGCAGAACGCACCCAGCGCCAGGGCCGCGACACGGGTTTGAAAACCGACAAGCAGTGCAATGCCGGCCAGGATTTCGAACAGCACCACAGGCCAGGCCAGCAGGGCGGGAATGCCGCCAGTGGCCATGAAGGCGCCGAAACCCTGCACATCACCAAGTTTGCCGATCCCGGCCATGATGAACAGAAGTGAAAGCAGGATGCGGGCGGCAAGCAAGGCAGTGTTGGTCATCGGTATCTCCATGCTGGGGCGCCTGTATTGGCGCATGGCGTGGAGTTAGCGCAGCGCGGGCGGCGCGCCGATTGCCCAAAGCCTCACAGAGGGCGTGCAGGAATGAACAGTCAGACGCATGGACTGTCACACCAGCGTCAGGCGTTCCACCCTTTCGGGGTCAGGGAAGGGGCGGTAGAGCGCATAGCGCACCCGTGCGATATGCTGGTTCATCCGGTCATAGCGCTGGCGGGAATCGTCATCGGCGCGGCCCAGATAGCGAAAGGCGGCATCGAGTTGCGCCATGTCCTGTACTGTGATTTCCAGCAGAAAATCGCCGAAATCGTCACCCGCAAGGTTCAGTTTGCGGCGCATCAGCCGCCATTCCTGAATCCGCCCGTCGTCGCGCAGCAGCGTCAGCCAGGCATCAAGCGCGGCCGCAAAGGCCAGGGCGCGCGCATCGGATTTCAGGTCGATCAGGCAAAGATAGCTGGTCATCATTTCCCCCGTGGCATGGCCGGATGTGACCATGCCTGGGTGAAGAAAGAATGAATGCACGCACCCGCGCTGTTTTTCCGCTATGGTTTGCTGCACCATTCCCTGTGCGATCAGCCATCGCTGGCCTTGCAGCGCGTCTGGAAAGTTGTTGCTTTCCAGATGCTTGCTGTTCAGTCAGTGCCTTCCGCCCCGTTCTCGGGTGTTGCAATGGGCGTGTCGGGCTCGCCCTGTTCGGCCACGCGGGCGACCGAGACCACCTCTTCGCCGCCTGTGGTGTTGAACACCCGCACACCACCGGCAGAGCGTGAACGAAAGCTGATCTGGTCAACCGGTACACGGATCGACTGACCGGTCGAGGTAGCCAGCATGATCTGATCTGACAGATCGACAGGAAAAGCCGCGACCAGCGGCCCGCCACGCATGGCCTTGTCCATCGCCATCACGCCCTGGCCCCCACGCCCGCGCACCGGGTAGCCGTGGCTGGAAGACAGCTTGCCCGATCCGCGCGCCGATACCGTCAGGATCAGGTCTTCGGCCGCCGACATCTCGGCATAGCGTTCCGGGCTCAGCTGACCACCCTCGACGGGCTCGTCGTCGTCGCTGTCGATTTCCGTCTCGTCCTCGGCAACGCCGGCCATCAGGCGGCGCTGTTTCAGATACGCCGCGCGTTCCTCTGGCGTGGCCGAGAAATGCCGGATCACGGCCATCGACACCACGCGGTCATCCGGGGCCAGCCTGATGCCGCGCACGCCCGTTGAATCGCGCCCCTTGAACACCCGCACATCGGTGGTTGGAAAGCGGATCGCCCGGCCCAGTGCGGTGACCAGCATCACGTCGTCGCCTTCGTCGCTGATGCGCGCATTCACCAGGCTCACCCCATCGGGCAGCTTCATGGCGATCTTGCCGTTGCGCATGACATTGGTGAAATCCGACAGCGCGTTGCGCCGGACATCACCCTGCGAGGTGGCGAAAACGATCTGCAGGTTTTCCCATTCTTCCTCGGGGGCATCGACGGGCATCAGCGCCGCAATGGAGGTGCCGTTCGGTATCGGCAGGATATTGACCACCGCCTTGCCCCGCGTGGTGCGCCCGCCCAGCGGCAGGCGCCAGCATTTCAGCTTGTAGACCATACCGTCGGTGGTGAAGAACAGAAGATTCGTGTGGGTATTGGCCACGAAAAGCGTGGTAACGACATCGTCTTCCTTGGTCGACATCGACGACAGGCCCTTGCCGCCCCGGCGCTGGGCGCGGAATTCGGCCAATGGCGTGCGCTTGATATAGCCGCCAGAGGTGATGGTCACCACCATCTCTTCGCGCTCGATCAGGTCCTCGTCATCCAGATCGCCTGCCCAATCAACGATCTCGGTGCGGCGCGGCACGGCAAACGCCTCGTTCACCTCGTCCAGCTCGGCGGCGATGATGGCCATGATCCGCGCGCGTGAACGCAGGATATCCAGGTAATCCTTGATCCTTGCCGCCAGCGCTTCCAGCTCGTCGGTGACTTCCTTTACCCCCATCGCGGTCAGGCGCTGCAACCGCAGGTCCAGGATGGCGCGGGCCTGAACCTCGGACAGGTTGTAGGTGCCGTCGTCGTTCATCGTGTGGCTGGGGTCGTCGATCAGGCGGATATAGGGCGCGATATCCTCGGCCGGCCAGCGCCGTTCCATCAGCCGCGCGCGGGCTTCCGCCGGGTCGGCCGAGGCGCGGATGGTGGCCACCACCTCGTCGACATTCGACACGGCAACGGCCAGGCCGCACAGGATATGGCTGCGCTCGCGCGCCTTCATCAACTCGTAGGCGGTGCGCCGCGTGACAACCTGTTCGCGGAACCCGATGAACGCGGTCAAAAAGTCGCGCAAAGTCAGCTGTTCCGGCCGCCCGCCGTTCAGCGCCAGCATGTTGCAGCCGAAAGATACCTGCATCGGGGTAAAGCGGAACAACTGGTTCAGCACCACATCCGGCGTTGCGTCGCGCTTCAGCTCGATCACCACGCGCACGCCGATCCGGTCGGATTCGTCGGCGACATGGGCGATACCCTCGATCTTCTTTTCGCGCACGGCTTCGGCAATGCGTTCCACCATCACCGATTTGTTCACCTGATAGGGGATTTCATCGACAATGATGGCAAAACGGTCCTTGCGGGTCTCCTCGATATGGGTGCGCGCCCGGATCACCACCGACCCGCGCCCCTGCGTATAGGCCTTGCGCGCGCCAGAGCGGCCCAGAAGCAGCCCGCCAGTGGGGAAATCCGGCGCGGGAACGTATTCCATCAACTCTTCGGCGGTCAGGTCGGGGTTTTCGATCAACGCCTTGGTGGCGGCGATCACTTCGCCCAGATTGTGCGGCGGGATGTTGGTGGCCATCCCCACGGCGATGCCGCCGGCGCCATTGACCAGCATGTTGGGAAAGCGCGCGGGCAGGACCGTGGGTTCGCGGTCGCGCCCGTCGTAATTGTCCTGAAAATCGACCGTGTCCTTGTCGATGTCGGTCAGCAGGAAGGCTGCCGGCTTGTCCATGCGCACTTCCGTATAGCGCATCGCCGCCGCGCCATCGCCGTCCATCGAGCCGAAGTTGCCCTGACCATCCAGCAGTTTCAGCGACATGCTGAACGGCTGCGCCATGCGCACCAGCGCGTCATAGATCGCGCCGTCGCCATGGGGATGGTACTTGCCCATCGTATCGCCCACCGAACGGGCAGACTTTCGATAGGGTTTGTCATGCGTGTTGCCGGCTTCGTGCATGGCGTAAAGAATGCGCCGATGCACGGGCTTCAGGCCATCGCGCAGGTCAGGAATCGCGCGGCTGACGATCACGCTCATCGCGTAATCCAGATACGAGGCGCACATCTCTGCGGTGATCGACACCACGGGCTGGCCGGGGCGTTTCTCGTCCATGTCGTCTGGGGTGTCGGGCGTATCGCTCACCGGGGCCTCTTTGCGCTGCCGCTCCACAATATCTTGTTGACTGCCTTATAGACGAACGCCAGCGGCGGGCGCAATGGCGGCGGGCTGCCGAGCTTGACATGGATCAATGGACAGGGGCGCCCATGTGGTTAGAGTGGTCTCATACGCAGGAGGAAAGCCATGTACCGCACCATTCTTGTTCCCATCGCCTATGAAAAGGGGCATGACGCCAAGGCAGAGCTGAACGCGGCGCGCCAGCTGGCTGCGCCAGGGGCCAAGATCACACTTCTGCACGTGATGGACCCGGTACCGTTCTTCGCGGTCGATTACATGCCCGAGGGCTATCGCGATGATCTGGTGCAAGCCATCCGGGCTGATCTGCAGCGCCTGGCCGATACCTTGCAGAATGCCGAGGTTGCGGTGGTCGAGGGCGACCCGGCGCGCGAAATCCAGGAATGGGCCGATGCGAACAGGGTCGATTGCATCGTGCTGGCCACGCACCGGTCGGACACCAGCCTGTATGGCTCTACGGCGGCACGGGTTGTGCGCTATGCCAAATGTGCGGTGCATCTGTTGCGCTGAGCCGGAAACAGGCGCCCGCGCCCGCCGGCCGGCCCCTGGTGCCCGATTTGGTGTTTTGCCGGCCCGGGCAAGCTGCTATCTGGTTTCTGTCTGGCCAGGAAAGCATCGATGCACCCCACCAACAGCCGCCACGCGGGTTATCTTCTTTATCATTCCATCGGCCAGTATCCGGGCAAGGAACAGGACCTGGCCGAGGCCATGGCAGAATTCGCCAAGGTCTATGCCGCCCCCAATGACCGTCAATGGGGGTACATGCTGCGGGGGCGGCAGGATTTCATCAACACCTGGCGGCAGCTCATCAACGCGCCCCAAGGCACCGCCACCACCTGCGAAAGCGTCACGCAGGGGTTGCACATGCTCATGCGTGCCCTGCCAGAGGCGTTGCTGACAGGCAAGCGCGTGCTGATTGCCGCCGATTGCTTTCCGTCAATGCATTTCCTGCTGGCCGGATTGGCGCCGAAGATGGGTTTCACGCTGCACACGGTGCCGATGCGCCAGGGGGCCGCATGGGTAGAGCCGGATGATTTCCTGGCGGCATGGGGGCCGGATGTCGGCCTGGCGCTGTTGACATGGGTCACCTCTACCGCCTCTGCCCGCATCGACCTGGCCCCGCTGGTGGCGCATGGCCGGGCGATGGGCAGCCTGATCGGTGTTGACATTACCCAGGCCGCGGGGCTGATCCCTTTCGATGCGCAGGAACCAAAGGTCGATTTCGTGCTGTCTACCAGCCTGAAATGGATGTGCGGTACACCGGGCGCAGGTATCCTGTATATCGACAAGGCGCTGATCCCGGATTTGCAGCCCGAGGGGCGCGGCTGGTTTTCACAGAACAACCCGTTTTCCTGGGATCTCGACAAGTTCGAGTATGCGCCCGATATCCGCCGCCTTGATGGCGGTACGCCCGGCATTGTGCCGGCTATCGCCTCGTTGCCCGCGCTGCGCTGGCATGCCGCACAGGACCGCGATGCACTGGTGGCGTGGAACCGTCGCCTTGCGGACCGGATCATCCTGCGGGCCGATGCGCTGGATTTGCCGCTGCACTCGCCGCGCAGTGCCGACCGGCGCGGTGGATCGATCATGCTGCGCCTGCCGGACAAGGCCGAGGCTGCGGCGCTGGTCGGCGCGCTGGGGGTCGAGGGGTATTCGGTTGACAGCCGCGGGCCGTTGCTGCGCCTGTCGCCCGGCGTGGTCACGGCCGAGGCGGCGGTGGACGCGGTGTTTGACATTGCGGGCGCAGTCCTGGCGCAGCGCAGGCGCCGCCATCAGGGGCGTTCCGGCGGCCATCAGCAGGGCGCAGACAGTGGTGGGGCGGTGACAGACCCCGCCGCCGTGCTGGGCGATCTGGCGCGGCAGATGGCGTCTGGCGCGGTGCGCGTGGTGGATTGTACCGCGCGTCTGGGCCCTGACACGCCGATCCTGCGGCTGCCCGAGGGGTTTGCGGTCAACACGCCTGCTGTCGAAATACACAAGATCAGCGAATACGATCAGGACGGCCCCTTCTTTGCCTGGAACTGGCTGAAGCTGGGCGAACATTCGGGCACGCATTTCGATGCGCCCCGTCACTGGCTTTCAGGCAAGGATCACCCCGATGGCGCCACCGACTCGTTGGCCATCCAGCGCGTGGTGGCCCCGGTCAATGTGATCGACTGTTCGGCGCAGGCTGCCGCCGACCCCGATTTCCTGCTGACCGCCCGGCATGTCAAGGCATGGGAGGCCGAATACGGCGCCATCAACCCCGGGGAATGGGTGCTGATGCGCACCGACTGGGATCGCCGCGCGCATGATCCGGCGCTGTTTCTGAACGAAGACCCTGACCTGGCCGGGGGGGGCGCGCACAGCCCCGGCCCTGCCCCCGATTGCATCGATTATCTGCTGGGCAGGGGCATTGTCGGTTGGGGCACCCAATGCATCGGCACCGATGCGGGCATGGCGGCCCGCTTCAGCCCGCCGTTCCCGGCCCACAGCTTTCTGCACCGGGACAATTGCTTTGGTCTGGCCAGCCTGACCAACCTTGACCAGTTGCCACCAAGGGGCGCCATCCTGATCGCCGCCCCGCTGAAGATCTTGCGCGGCACCGGCTCGCCCATCCGGGCGCTGGCACTGGTGCCGGCAGCATAGCGGTGCGCGCCCTGCATGCCCTGCGCTAATAGGCCTTGAACCGCTTTTCCATATAGGAAACCAGCCGCACCGCAGGCAGCAGCACGATCAGATACATCAGCGCCGCCGCGACCAGTGGCGAGGGGTTGGCGGTCAGCGCCTGGGCGTCGGTGGCCTGCTTCAGCAGGTCAGGCATGGCCACGATTGACGCAAGAGAAGTGTCCTTGGCGATGGCCACCGAATTCGAGGTATGCGGCGGCAGCGCAATGCGCCAGGCCTGCGGCAGGATCACCTTCCAGATGATGACCGGAAAAGGCAGGCCCAGCGCCCGCGCGGCCTCGATCTGGCCTGCGGGAATGGCCTGAATGCCCGAACGGAAGACCTCGGCGGTGAACGAGGCAAAGACCAGCGTCAGCGCCAGCGTGGCCGAGGTGAAGGCACTGAAGACAATACCCGCAAAAGGCAGCGCGAAATGGATCAGCACCAGCAGCACCAGAATGGGTATGGCGCGGAACAGGTCGATGAAGGCAATCGCCAGAATGCGAAAGGGCAGCGGTGCATAGAGCCTGATCAGACACATCAGCACACCAAGGACGGCGCCCACGGTCAGCGTGACACCGGCCAGCGCCAGGGTATTACCTACCCCGCGCCACAGCATGGGCAGTGTGCGCATGATCACATCGTAGTTCAGAAAGGTATCCACAAAGCCCATGGCGGCGCAGGCTCCGATGCTGGTAGGGGGATATGAAAAAGGGCAGCCCCCCGTTTCGGGGCTGCCCCTGGGCTATGGTGGGTCAGGTCATTCCTCGGTGGGAATGGGCAGGACCGTCACGGTCGATGACCCCTCGCGCGGGGCGGCACCCAGCCAGCGCTCGTAGATCTCGGCCATGGTGCCGTCTTCCTTCATCGCGCTGATGGCGTCATTGATGGGTTCCAGCAGTGCCGAACCCTGCGGCAGCATCATGCCATAGCGGTCACCGGTGGGGATGACCTCGGCGATGTGCAGATCCGGCATGGACTGTGCGGCAAAGACAAAGCCGGTGACATCGCCGACGGCGCCCGCAATGCGCCCTGCAAGCACATCCATCAACAGGCCCTGTTGCGTGGGGTGGGTGACCATGTTGCCAAAGCCGTAGTCTGCAGTGTTGGCGTTGATCCAGCGCTCTCCGGTAGAGGCGGCGATGGCGCCGATCACCTGGCCGCGCATGTCTTCCAGCCCTTCCAGCCGGCCCTGACGCGTGACCAGCGACAGGTCAGCGTCATAATACCCCTGTGTAAAGGCCTGGTTCTGCAAGCGTTCGTTGGTGATGGTGATGGTCGAGATCGCCACGTCGATCCGGCCAGAGGCCGTGGCGGCGAAAAGCGCCTGGAAACCGTAGTCGCCGATCTCCAGGTCCATGTCCAGGCGCCGGGCGATCTCGGTGATCATGTCAACCTCGAAGCCCTCGAACTCGTTGTTTTCGTTCTTGAATTCCCATGGCGGGTTGGCGGGGTAGGCGCCGACGCGCAGGGTCTGGCGCTGCGCATCGGCGGCACCCGCCCCCAACCCGAATACAAGGGCGATGGCGGCAATCAGGGTCTTTCTCATGCGTTGGTCCTCTCTGTCGTGTTTCTGGCAGGGTTGGCGGTTTCTTTTTGTGCCTCGATGATCTGGCGATAGATCTCGAGTGTCATCTCGATATGGGCCTCAAGCTCGGTCAGGGCGGCGTCGCGGTCACGGTCCAGCACCATCTCCATCAGGGTCGTGTGGCGCGGCACCGACAGGGCGACCTGCAAGATCTCCTGCATGGCGGCGGGTTCGTGCCGCGTGGTGCCGTGAAACAGCACCGCCTGATGATGGCGCTGCAACTGTTCCGCGGTCTGACGATAAAACCCCTTCAGCCAGGCCGAACGCGCAGCATCCAGCAAGGCGCAGTGAAAGGCATCATGCGCGGCAATCCAGTACTGGCGGTTCTGCAGCGTATCGGCAGAGCCCAGCGGCACGGGGGTTTGCCCCAGCCGGTAATGCGCGCCCACGATGCCGCTTTCCCAGTCCAGCCCGCCACAGGCAATCGCATCGGCCAGCAGCGCGCTTTCCACGGCCAGCCGGGCGCGGGCGATATCCTCGAACTCGGCCAGGGATACGGGCGCCACACGCCAGCCCCGGTTGGCCGCGGCGACAACCAGTTGTTTTTCGGCCAGCCGTGACAGGGCCTCGCGCAGGGGCGTGGCGCTGACGCCGTAGCGTTCGGAAAGCTCGGCCACGCGCAGGGGCTGATCGGGCACGAAACGCCCGCTCAGGATATCCGTGCGCAACAGCTCGAAAGCGATATCCGTCTTGATCGGCTCTGACATAAGAATCACGCTATTCTATAGAATTCTTGAAATCCACTATTTTATGCGTCACCCTGCCGGACAGGAAAAGGGGGCGCATATGGATCAGGCATCGACGCGCAATGCGGTTGTCACGGGGGCTGCGGGCGGGATGGGCAGGGCGATTGTGGCGCGGCTGCTGGCCGATGGGCTGCAGGTGACGGGGCTGGATATCGACGCAGACGGGTTGGCCGAGATGGCAGCCTTGTCAGGTTTTACACCGATGACCGTTGACTTGACCGACCCGCAGGCCATCGCAGACGCCTTTGCGCAGATCCGCCCGGTCGATGTGCTGGTCAACAATGCGGGCACCTGCTTCATGTCCGCCTTTCCGGACATCCCGGCGGCCGAACTGGACAGGCAGATGGCGATCAACTTCTCGTCGGCCTTTCATTGCTGCCAGGCGGCAGTCAAGGCGATGGCGGGTCGGCCGGGAGTACGCAAGATCGTCAACATCTCGTCGAACGGTGCCTATAACTTCGATGTCTTTGACCCGCCCCATTACCGGGCGTCCAAGGCCGCGATGGATACCTTGACCAAGGATCTGGCGCGGCGCTACGCGCGCGAGAAGATCGCGGTCAACTCCATCGCCCCGGCGATGACCGAAACCCCGCTGTTCGGTGTGGTCAGCGCCGAGGTGCTGGACGCGGCGATCGCGGCCATGCCCCATGGCCGCCCGATGCAGCCGCAAGAGGTGGCAGCCTGGGTGGGCTTTCTGATCTCGCCCGCCGGTGACATTGCGTCAGGCAATGTGATCGTGCTGAATCAGGGGCGGGACGTGCGCTAATGATAGGCGTCCGGCGCCTTGCGCAGGTTGGGCCATTGCCGGGGGCAGTGGCCATAGATGACAAAGGCGCCGGCCCTGTCGGCCAGGGCCATCAGCCGCGCGGCACTGGCCTGCGCGGCGGCCGGGTCGGCGGCGGTGTCGAAGCGCTCGTCGATCTCGGCCGGGCGCGAGATGGCATCAGAGGTCAGCAACACCGGCCCGGTGTCAGGCAGATCCAGCATCAGGGCCAGTTGCCCCGGCGCATGGCCCGGCGCCAGCAGGACCTGCAGGCCGGGGCCGATCCGGGTGTCATCGGCCAGCTGAACATACTGACGGTCAGGCCATTCCAGCGGTTGACCGCCCGTCCAGTACAGCGGGCGGGGCAGGCCACGTTCGGCCTGGGCGATCACCATCGGCGCCTGCGGAAAATCGGCGATGCCCCCGATATGGTCGATATGCGTATGGGTCTGAACCATCAGGTCGATCTGCGCCGGCGCCACGCCGCACAGCGCCAGTTGCGCCGCTGGCAGGTTTTCCGGCCCGCAGGCCAACACCGCGCCGAAACCGCCGAGCGCGTCTTCGGTCGTGGCGGCGGCGGCATCCTCTGCGTACTTGGCCGGAAAGCCGGTATCGACCAGCACATGCTCGCCCGCATCGGTGGTGATCAGATAGCCGCATATGCCGATGATCCGGCCGTTCGCATGTACGCGAAACAGGCCGTAATCAAGGATATGCAGGCTGACGGGGCGGCCGTTCAGCAGGGGCGCATTCATTCTGGGCTCCGATCCGGTTTCGGGGATACTATCGCATGAAAGTCAGAATTCACAAGCTATTCCAGTATCTTCTGGAGACGACCGAGGCCGAGCCCGAGGCGATTGTCGGCTTTTCGCTGGCCACACCGCCAAAACTGGGCGACTTTCTGGCCGATCTTGACCCCGAGATGCCGCTGGACTGGAACAACCGCTCGTTTCGTGGCCTGCCCGAACTGCGCGGGCATGTGCTGGCGCAGGCAGGGCTGGAAGGCATCTGCGCGCCGGACGACGTGTTGATCACCGCTGGTGCGGCCGAGGCGAACTATCTGGCGATCCGGCAGTTGGTGGGGCCGGGCGATCACATGGTGATCGAATCCCCTGGCTGGCCGCAGGCCGCGGTGCTGGGGCAGGCGATCGGTGCGCATATCACCACGGTTTCGCGTGACGAGGCGCAGGGCTGGAGTCTGGCGCCGGACCGGCTGGCGCAGGCGGTGACGCCCGGCACGCGGCTGATCTTTCTGACGAACCCGAACAACCCGACCGGCCGGATGATGACATCCGATGAACTGGCCGAGGTGGTGGCGATAGCCCGGAACGCAGGCGCCTGGCTGCTGGTGGACGAGGTCTACGCCGGGCTGGAATGGGAAGGCGTGCGCGCGCCCTCTGTTGCGGGGCTGTACGAGCGGGGCATCACCACCGGCAGCGTGTCCAAGGCGCTGGGGCTGCAGGGGTTGCGAACGGGCTGGCTGATCTGCCGCGATCCGGAACTGGTGATGGATGCCGTGATCCTGCGCGAGAATGGCAGCGAGATCATGAACATCATGGGCGAGGTGATCGGCGAACTGGCGCTGCGCCCAGAGCGCCTTGCACCGGCCCTGGCCAGGGCGCGCGCCGAGGGGTTGGCCAATCTGGCGCGGTTGGACGCGTTTGTGGCGGCTACGCCTGGGCTGGACTGGGTGCGCCCGCAGGCCGGGCTGATCGGGCTGGCGCGGCTGCCAGAGGGGATCGATTCGGATGATTTCGCCCGCCGGTTGCTGGCACCGCCCTGGCGGACCTTCCTGCTGCCGGGCAGCGCCTATGGCCAGCCGGGGCATATCAGGCTGGGCGTGGGTGGCGGTGCCTCGGTGCGGCTGGAGGATGGGTTGACGCGGGTTGCCGCGCTGCTGGCCGCGTGGGATCGATGACGGGCGATGACGGGCGATGACGGGGGCAGGGGGCTGCCGCCCCCTCTGGCCTGCGGCCATTCACCCCCGCGAGT
>JAFIED010000265.1 GCA_020832805.1 Pararhodobacter sp. | reverse complement strand
GTTCTTGGTGGACAGATACACCGGCCAGCCAAGGCTCAGGCCATAGTTCATCGACGCGCGCGCAAAGTCGATGATCGAGGCATCGAGGTTGTACATCCCCATCGCCACGCCGGCGCCGGGGGCGTCGAACACCTCCTTCTCGATCACCGTGCCGTCCTCGCCGACGAATTTCATCGTCAGCGTGCCCTTGCCGGGGAACAGGAAATCGGTGGCGCGGTACTGATCGCCGAAGGCGTGGCGGCCCACCACGATGGGCTGGGTCCAGCCCGGCACCAGGCGCGGCACGTTGCGGCAGATGATCGGCTCGCGGAAGATCACGCCGCCCAGGATGTTGCGGATCGTGCCGTTGGGGCTGCGCCACATCTGTTTCAGGCCAAACTCATCGACCCGGTCTTCATCAGGCGTGATCGTGGCGCATTTGACGCCGACGCCATACTGCTTGATCGCATGGGCGGCGTCGATGGTGATCTGGTCGTCGGTGCGGTCACGCTCCTCGATGCCCAGATCATAGTATTTCAGGTCGATGTCCAGATAGGGCAGGATCAGTTTCTTCTTGATGAAATCCCAGATGATACGGGTCATCTCGTCGCCGTCGAGTTCGACGACCGGGTTGGCGACCTTGATCTTGCTCATGGAGTATGTCCTCTTGGCTGCGGGCGTTTCGCGTGCCCTATAACGCATCGCAGCGCGGCTGACCAGCCGGTATGCGATGGTATACACCTGAGGCGGTCATTTTCAGCGGGCAAGGGGGCTGCACATGCAAAAGCTGGGGTTGATACGGCATTTTGTGGTGGCGCTTGGGCCCGACTGGCTGAAGCGCCTTGTGCATGGGCGCAAGCAGATCCCGGTTGATGGCCGGCCTATCGACCTGTCGGCCCTGGCAGTGGGCGAACTGGCGCTTGCGGTCCGCCCGCCCGGGAAAGAGCCGGTGCTGACCGAAAGCCGCCAGGGGCTGCGCACTCTGGCCGCAAGGCTGGATCTGCCCTGCCCGGCCAAAGTGGCGACGCGCGACATGACATTGGACGGGGCCGCGGGGCCGCTGCCCGTGCGCCTGTACGACACCGATCTTGCCGCGACCGACAGGCCGGCCTTGCTGTTCCTGCATGGCGGCGGCTGGGTGCAGGGCGGGATCGATACCCATGACGGGCTTTGCGGCCAACTGGCATTGGAGTCCGCTTGCCGGGTGCTTTCGCTGGGCTACCGGCTGGCACCAGAGCATCCCTGGCCCGCCGCCCCGGATGACGTGCTGGCCGCCTGGCGGGCGTTGAACGACGATCCGGCGCTGTTCGGCATCGATCCCGCGCGGCTGGCGGTGGGGGGTGACAGTGCTGGGGGCAATCTGGCAGCGGTGCTGATCCATGATCTGGCGGCGACGGGCGCGGCGGTACCGGCGGCACAGCTGCTGATCTACCCCGCGCTGGATTCGGGCTTTGCCACCCCGTCGATGCACAGCCTGCGCCAGGCCTATCTTCTGCCGCGCGACCGGATGGAATGGTACAAGGCCCAGTACCTGCCCGAAGGCAGCGACCCCGATCATCCACGCGTCGCGCCGGCCCGCTCGCCGTATCCGGCGGCGGCGCCGCCCACACTGATCCTGACCGCCGGGCACGACCCGTTGCGCGACGACGGGGCCGAACATGCGACCCGGTTGCAACAAGCGGGTGTCGATGTGACCTATCGCGAGTTTCCCGGTCAGATCCACGTTTTCGTCTCTGTCCGCAGGGCAATCCCCGAAGGTCGGGCCGCCGTGACCTGGATGGCGGGCTGGCTGGCCCAAAGGCTGGGCGCCGGGCAGGCCGAGGCATGAACGGCCCGTGCGGCGCGCGGGCGGCAGCTCTTGCCCGGCCGTTTTCAATGCTGCGGGAAACCGAGGCATGACCGACCCGCTTGACAGCCGTTACGCCTGGGGGCGCCTGGCCCTGTCGCTGGTCATTGCCACCATCGGCAATGTCGGCATGTGGTCGATCATCGTGGTGATGCCGGCGGTGCAGGAGGAATTCGCCACCGGCAGGGGCGGTGCCTCGCTGCCCTATACCCTGACCATGCTGGGCTTTGCGCTGGGCAACCTGCTGATCGGGCAACTGGTGGACCGGTTCGGGGCGGCGCGCGTCCTGGCAGCGGCGGCGCTGACCTCGGGTGCGGGCTATCTGCTGGCGGCGGCCAGCCCGACCATCGGGCTGCTGGCGCTTGCGCAATTCATCATCGGGCTGGGGACCGCGGCCTTCTTCGGGCCGTTGATCGCCGATATCTCGCTGTGGTTTCGCCGCCGCCGGGGCATTGCGGTGGGCATTGCAGCCAGCGGCAACTACCTGTCGGGTGCAATCTGGCCAATCCTGCTGACCGGGGTCCTGACCGGGCAGGGGTGGCGCGCCGTCTATCTGATCCTGGCCGTGGTCGTGGCGGGCGCGGTGGTGCCGCTGGCGTTGACCCTGCGTCGGCGCCTGCCCGAAACCAGCCTTGGCGCCGCTGCCCAGTCCAGCCCCTTTGCCCCCCGCGCCGTACCCTTTTCGCCGCGCACGCTGATCTGGCTGCTGGCGCTGGCCGGTGTCCGCTGCTGCGTGGCGATGTCCATGCCGCAGGTGCATATCGTGGCCTATTGCGTCGATCTGGGTTACGGGCCGGCGGTCGGGGCCGAGATGCTGTCGCTCATGCTGCTGGGCGGCGTCGTCTCGCGGCTGGTTTCCGGGGTCATCGCCGACCGGCTGGGAGGGGTCGTGACACTGCTGATCGGCTCGGTGCTGCAGATGCTGGCGCTGATGCTGTATCTGCCATCAGACGGGCTGACCTCGCTTTACATCGTCAGCCTGATCTTTGGCCTGGCGCAGGGGGGCATCGTGCCGGCCTATGCGATCATCGTGCGCGAATACCTGCCCGCGCGCGAGGCCGGTGCACGGGTGGGCTTTGTCATCATGGCCACGATCCTGGGCATGGCGCTGGGTGGCTGGATGTCAGGGGTGATCCATGACCTGACCGGGTCGTACATGCTGGCCTTCCTGAACGGGATCGTCTGGAACGCACTGAACATCGGGGTGATGCTGCTGATCCTGCTGCGCTCGCGCCCCGCCGTCCCGCAACCCCGGGCCGCCTGACCGGGCAAGCCGCGCGCCCCTCATCTTGCCTGAAATACTCCGGGGGGACGCGCCGCAGGCGCGGGGGGGCAGCGCCCCCCTCAACCGCCCCCCGGGCCCCCCCCCCCACCAAATCTACCCCAACCCCCCCCCCCCGCCCCCCCCCCGCATGCGG
>JAFIED010000258.1 GCA_020832805.1 Pararhodobacter sp. | reverse complement strand
GGCAGGCGCAGGTGCGCGCGGGCGCGGGTCGGGGGGGGGTCAGGCTGGTGCGGGGCAGGGTGGCCGGGCCGGGTTCACCGCCCGGCACATCGGCCGGCGCCTCGGTCTGTGTCAGGGCAAGGGGCTGGGGCAACGCCGCGCCCGGCCCTGCGCCGCCGGCCAGCGCCAGCAACGAGAGGGTCAGCAAAAGCGCGATCAGCCGTACCATGCGCCTGCGGCCTTTCACTGCGCTGCGACAGGGTGCAGATGGCGATCCCTGCCACCCGCCGTCAAGAGGCGCAGGCACTTTTCATGCGTGGTCCATTGGGGGCATCATGCCGGATGTCGGCAGAAGGACGCCGGCTGCGTCAAACCGACACCCCACGGCTTTCTGCACAGGCTGCATGCTGTCCCCGGGGCCAGCCGGGGCGAAAACCCCGTTCGCTGCCGCCCCCGATCGCCCCCATGGTACCCCGGTGCCCGGCTACCGCCCCGGCTTGAGGTGCTTTTTCAGCCGCGAGGGCTGCGCCTTCTTGCGGTCACGGTAGGGGTTCTCGTCGCCCTGGCCGCGCAGCCACAGGCGGATCGGCGTACCCGGCATGTCGAAATCGACCCGCAGCCCGTTGACCAGATAGCGTTCATAGCTTTTCGGCATGTCCTCGGGGTTCGAGCATTTGACCACGAAACCGGGCGGGCGGGTCTTGGCCTGGGTGATATAGCGCAGCTTGATGCGGCGTCCGCCGGGCGCCGGAGGCGGGTGCGCCTCGGTCATCATGCCCAGCCACTGGTTCAGCCGCCCGGTGCCAACGCGCCGGTTCCAGACGCGATGCGCCTGCACCACCGCGGCCTGCAACCGGTCCAGCCCGCGCCCGGTTTTCGCCGACACCGTCACCAGCGGCGCCCCTTTCAGCTGCGGCAGCAGGCGTTCGAAATCGGCCTTCAGCGCCTTCAGCTTGTCCTGGCGGTCTTCCTCCAGATCCCATTTGTTGACCGCCACCACCACGGCGCGCCCCTCGCGTTCGGCCAGATCGGCGATGCGCAGATCCTGGCTTTCAAAGGGAATGGCGGCGTCCAGCAAGACCACCACCACCTCGGCAAAGCGCACCGCGCGCAGACCGTCGGCGACCGAGAGCTTTTCCAGCTTCTCCACCACCTTGCCCTTGCGCCGCATGCCGGCGGTATCGAAAAGCCGCATCGGGACATCGCCCCAGGTCACGGGCAGGGCGATGGAATCGCGGGTGATGCCGGCCTCTGGCCCGGTCAGCAGGCGGTCCTGCCCGATGATGGCATTGATCAGCGTCGATTTGCCGGCATTGGGCCGGCCGATCACCGCCACTTGCAGCGGTCGCGCCGGGGTGGGCGCCCAGTCCGGGGCCGCATCGCCGGTGGTGTTGTCTTCTTCGCTGCCCTCGTCAAGCGCGACATCGACCTCGGGCGCCTCGGCGCGCGCGCGTTCTTCGAAGACACCGGCCAGGGGCAACAGACGATGGTGCAATTCGTCCATTCCTTCGCCATGTTCGGCCGACAGGGCAATCGGATCGCCCAGCCCCAGCCCCCATGCCTCGGCCAGGCCGGCCTCGGCGGCGCGGCCTTCGGACTTGTTGGCGGCCAGAATGACATGGCGCCCGCGCTTGCGCAGGATATCGGCGAAAATCTCGTCCGCCGGGGTAACGCCCTGGCGCGCGTCGATCAGAAAAAGGCAGATATCGGCCTGTTCGACCGCGCGTTCGGTCAGGCGACGCATGCGCCCGGGCAGGCTGTCATCGGTGACATTCTCCAGCCCGGCGGTATCGATGACGACAAAACGCAGGCTGGCCAGTCGTGCCTCGCCCTCGCGCAGGTCACGGGTGACGCCCGGCTGGTCATCGACCAGCGCCAGCCGCTTGCCCACCAGACGGTTGAACAGCGTCGACTTGCCGACATTGGGCCGGCCCACGATGGCCAGGGTAAAACTCATTGTCGCCTCCGGACGCGCCGCTTCAAGGCGCCCGACATAGGCGCCGGGGCGGCGCAAGTAAAGAGACGCCGTTGCAAGGCTGGGTGGCGTGGGGCGCGGCCGTGTGCCTTCAGGCCCGCAGCCCTATCGGAAGGCGTGCAACTGTCCGTCACGGCCCAGCACGAACATGGTGCCACCCATGATGATCGGCGCCGAGGCCGCGCCGCGCGGCACCTGCAGTTCGACACCCATCGCGCCGCTGACCGGGTCAAAGCCCCGCAGCGGCCCGTCGCCAGCGGCCACCCACAGCCGCCCGCCGGCCAGCACCGGCCCGTGCTGCGGAAAGATCGTCGCTTGCCGGCGCGGCCGTTCCGTGGCGAACAGCGGCAGTGGCTGCGCCCAGATCGGCTGCCCGTTGCTGGCGTCAAGCCGCATCAGCTGGTTCTGGTCACTGACCAGAAACACCGAGCCGCCCACGGGCCAGACCGGGGCGCTGGTGCCCTCGCGCGCGGACCAGATCGCATCGCCGCTGCGGGCGTCGATGGCGGCAATGCGCCCGGCCTGGTTGCCGGCATAGACCCGCGCGCCGTCGATGACCGGATCGCCGGTCACGGCCGATATGTTGGCCCGCGCCACGCCGACCCGGCGCCCGGCCAGGATGCTGGACCAGCGCGATGCCCCATTGCTGCGACGCATCGCGATCAGTTCGCCAGCCTGGGTTGGAAAGATCACATCGTCGCCGCTGATGGCGGGGGCGGCGCCGCGCGCCATGACAGCCAGCGATTCGGTGCCGCGGCGCGTCCAGTCCACTCGCCCGTCGGCGGTATCAAGTGCCCACATCGTGCTGTCGGCCGCGCTGACAAAGACCCGGTCGCCCTGCACCGCCGGCGCGCCCGTGACCGGTGCGTCAAAGCGATGACGCCAGATTACCTCGCCCGTTGCGGCATCAAGCGCTGCCAGCAGGCCATGGGCAGAGGCCACATACAGCCGCCCGCCGGCCAGCGCCAGGCCACCGCCCGATGCCGTACCGCTGCGCGACCATTCCGGCGCCACGTCGCGTGACCACAACACCTCGCCGCTGCTGGCCGACGTTGCCTGCACACGCGCCAGC
Source organism: Pararhodobacter sp. (assembly GCA_020832805.1). Classification (GTDB taxonomy): domain Bacteria; phylum Pseudomonadota; class Alphaproteobacteria; order Rhodobacterales; family Rhodobacteraceae; genus Pararhodobacter. The sequence continues at coordinate 36,127 of JAFIED010000258.1, read as the reverse complement.
GCATCCAGGGTGAAAACCCGCCCATCGCCGCCCACCGGATCGGTGTTCAGTGTGCGGCGGCGGGCATCGCCCTGGCCGATCGGGGTGGACCACACCCGTTGCGGTTGCGCCGACAAGGCCGGATGCGCGGGACGCGCGCCCGGCGTGCCCTGGCGATGTGTCCAGGCGGCATTGGTGGCCTGCGACGGCAAGGAAATGGGCAACGACCTGTTTTCGGTCTCGACGCTGCCGCCCCAGGGGGCGCGGATATCGACCCGTTCGCCGGGCAGGATGAACTCGCGGCTGCAACCGGTGACAGCTACCAGCGCCAGACCGGCCAGCAGCACCCCCCGGCCCAGGCTGCGCCAGTCATTGCGGGCACCCGGCCGGGTGCGGCACGCGCAGGCGGCGGTGCCTGCGGTCAGCAGGGTGCCGCCGGCAAGCGCGGCTCTGCTATCCTGTCTCTGATCGGCAATCAGCGTCCCGTGCACGACCCGTTCCTTTCGCTGTCTGACCGCTCGCCGACTGACCGTTCAGCCGAAGTCTGCGGTATTTGCGCCGCCCAGAATGATGATCATCTGTTGTACCCGTTCGCGCAGGGCCGATGTCACATCGGGCTCTTCCAGCAAGGCACTGAACCGCGCCAGCGCATCATCCCGCGCGCCGGCCTCGACCTGCAACAGCGCCAGTTGCTCAAGGGCAAGGGGCCGGAACGCCTGACCGGCCTGTGCCAGCGGCTGCAGCAGCGCCTCACGCTCGGACACCGGCAGATCGGCGCCGGCAATGATGACCCGCTTCAGCACGGCAAGCTGGCGATAGCTGGCCGGCAGGGCCCCGTCATCGGCGACCGCCTGCAGCGCGGCCAGGGCGGCGGGCCGGTCACCGGCCTCCAGCGCCTGACCCGCGACCAGCAGGTTCAGGATGCCGGTGCGGCCGGTGTCACGCGCGCCCGTGCCTTCGTTGGCCAGGGCAGCCAGTGCGGCCTGGCGCGCGGCCACGTCGGTTTCGTTCAGCGCGGCAAAGACCGCATCGCCAAAAGCCTCGGCGCGGGCGGCGGTCTGGGCCTTGTTCCACTCGTTCCAGGCTGCGCCACCGACCACCAGCAATACGGCCAATACGGCGATCCAGCCGTATTTCTTCAGCCACGCGACCATGCGTTCGCGCTTCAGTTCTTCGTTAACCTCGTCGATGAAACTGTCGGTGTTGCTCACCTGTTCACTCCGGCCTGGTTTTCGGTCACGGTCTGGTCTGTGCACCACCGCTGTATCTTGCCCGCCGCGCAGGCCGGCTGGCCCTGGCAGCGCACTGTTGCGCCCGTCTTAGCGCGAAGACGGGCGCTTTGCCAAGAGCACGCGCTGAAAGCATCGCCGCGAAAACAGCCGTGTGGCGCAAAGCCTGTCCATTGCGCAAACAGTTTTCGGTTTCGCAGGGGTAATGCAGGGGCAAAGGCCGTGATCTGGTCAGGAAAGCATTGCGTATCAGCGACAATTGCCTAGATACGCCCTTGCAGCGCGCCTTTCGCCTGCGCCATGGCCATGATCGATCTGTCATGGCGCTGGCAGCCGGGTTCAGGGTAGCGCGCAGTGTCCCCATTCAGGGACCGTCTGAAAGGAAGGCCATGCGTCTGATCCCCCTACTTACAGCGCTGAGCGTGCTGGTCACCCTTTACCTGGTGGTGATGGAGCGTGAGGCGCTGCTGGCCTTTGCCGGCGCCGTTCCCGCCGAAGCGGAAGCCCAGACGCAGGATGAAGAGCAGGATCAACCGCGACTGCGGGTGGTGGTACAGCGCTTTGACATCCGCGGTATCGAAAGCGCGGTGGTGCTGCGCGGGCGCACGCAGTTGTCGCGCCAGGTCGAGGTGCGCGCCGAAACGACAGGCCAGGTGATCAGCGAGCCGCGCACGCGTGGCACGCGCGTGTCAGAGGGTACGGTTCTGTGTGAACTGGCCCCCGGTACGCGCCAGGCCAGCCTGGCCGAGGCCGAGGCCCGGCTGGCCGATGCGGAAATCAACTTTCGCGCCGCCGAACGGCTGAGCGAGGGCGGCTTTGCCGCCCAGACGCGCGTGGCATCGGCGCAGGCGGCGGTACGCGCCGCCGAGGCGGGCGTGGCTGCGGCGCAGGCCGAGATCGAGCGTCTGATCATCCGCGCGCCCTTTGATGGTGTGCTGGAGACCGACACCGCCGAGCGCGGCAGCCTGCTGAGCGCAGGCGGCCTGTGTGCCACCGTGCTGCAGCTGGACCCGATCAAGGTGGTGGGTTTCGCCGCCGAATCGCAGGTAGATCGGTTGAGCGAGGGCGCGATTGCCGGCGCGCGTCTGTCGAACGGTGACGAGGTGACGGGGCGCGTGACGTTCCTTTCGCGGTCTGCCGATGCGTCAACGCGCACCTTCCGGGTCGAGGTGACGGTGCCCAACCCGGATCTGCGCATCCGTGACGGCATGAGCGCCGACATCCTGATTGCCGCCCAGGCCACGCGGGGCCACCTGGTGCCCGGCTCGGCACTGACGCTGGATGATGGCGGGCGCCTGGGCCTGCGGGTGCTGGAAGACGACGACCGCGCCGGGTTCAGGCCGGTCACGGTGCTGCGTGATTCGACCCAGGGATTCTGGGTGTCCGGCCTGCCCGACTCGGTCGAGGTGATTGTGGTGGGCCATGAATATGTGCGTGATGGCGTGCAGGTAGAACCGGTACGCCGCGACGCCCAGGGCCGGGACGGCGCGGCCACGGGCGCTGGTGACGCCGCAGCCGATCAGGCGGTGGGCAGGGCGGTCGACGCGGCATCGCCCGACGCCGAGCTTGATAAGCTGACGGGCGAGGAATAGGCCGATGAAGGGCATGATCGACTGGGCTGCCAGCCATGCACGCATGATCCTGGCCTTGATCGCGCTGACGCTGGGCGCGGGCGGGTTGGCCTATGTCGGCCTGCCAAAGGAAGGCGAGCCTGACATCGAGGTACCGGCGCTGTTCGTCTCGGTTCCGTTTCCCGGCATTTCGGCTGCTGACAGCGAAACGCTGCTGGTGCGCCCGATGGAACAGGAGCTTTCGGGCCTGGACGGATTGCGCACCATGACGGCGACGGCGTCCAGCAATTTTGCGGGGGTCGTGCTGGAATTCGAATTCGGCTGGGACAAGAACGCCATCATCGCAGATGTGCGCGACCGCATGAGCCGGGCCGAGGCGCAATTTCCGGAAGGTTACGAGCGCTACAACATCGACGAATTCAACTTTTCCGAATTTCCGGTGGTCATTCTGGCGGTTAGCGGCGATGTGCCCGAACGCACGCTGTTGCGCGCCGCGCGCGATCTGCGCCGTGCGGTCGAGGGGATGGATGCGGTGCTGTCGGCCGAAATTGCCGGCGTGCGCGACGAGATGGTCGAAGTGGTGATCGAGCCGTTGCGGCTGGAGGCCTATAACGTCACCGCGCAGGAACTGATCAACGCGGTGACGCTGAACAACCAGTTGGTCGCCGCCGGCGAGGTCGAGGCGGAAAGTGGCCGCTTCTCGCTCAGCCTGCCGGGCAATTTTGCGGGTGTTCAGGATATCTATGCACTGCCGATCAAGGTGAATGGCGACAGTGTCGTCACCTTGGGCGATCTGGCCACGATCCAGCTGACCTTCGAGGATCGCGCCGGCACCGCACGGTTCAACGGCACCGACACGCTGGCCTTGCAGGTGGTGCTGCGACGCGGGTTCAACCTGATCGATTCGGTGGCCGAGGTGCGTGCGGTGGTCGATGCCGAGCGTGCCGCCTGGCCAGAGGAATTGCGCGCGGCGATCCAGGTGACGCCGGCGCTGGACCGTTCCGATCAGGTGCGTTCGATGATCAGCCAGCTTGAAGGGTCGGTGCTGACCGCCATCGCGCTGGTGATGATTGTGGTCCTGGCGGCCCTGGGCACCCGGTCGGCGCTGCTGGTGGGCTTTGCGATTCCCACGTCGTTTCTGCTGTGCTTCATCCTGCTGGGCATTCTTGGTGTGACGATCTCGAATATCGTCATGTTCGGCCTGATCCTGGCGGTGGGCATGCTGGTCGATGGCGCGGTGGTGGTGACCGAATATGCCGACAAGCGCATTTCTGCCGGTGACAGCCCCATGCAGGCCTATACCAAGGCCGCAAAGCGCATGTTCTGGCCCATCATCGCCTCTACCGGCACCACATTATGCGCCTTTCTGCCGATGCTTTTCTGGCCCGGCGTGGCGGGCGAGTTCATGGGCATGCTGCCGGTGACGCTGATCTTTGTGCTGATTGCCTCGCTGATCGTGGCGTTGATCTTCCTGCCGATCGTCGGTGGCGTGGCAGGGCGCATCACGCGCCGGTTCGAGGCCGGCACCACCATGCTGACGCGTCTGCCATGGGTGCTGCGCCTGCCGGCGCTGGTGCTGGCCCTGGCGCTGGTGGCGGGCGGCGCGCTGACGCTGTTGAACCCCGCGCTGGCCGGGCTGCCCGCGGGACAGGGCGTCTGGTCGGCATTGCCTGGTGCATTGATGATGGTGCTGGGCGCGGTGGGGCTGTCGGTGTCGGTGGGGGCCGTCTTCCCGCCGCGCCGGCCAAGAGCGGTTCGTGCAGGCCACCGGCGCACGCTTTTCGGGCATTTCGTCAAGTTTCTGGTGGGCAACCCCGTCATGCCCTTTGTCGCCGTCGTGGGCGTTATCTGGTTGGTGTTCCAGGTCTTTACCTATTACGGCGACAACAACCGCGGCGTCGAATTCTTCGTTGATACCGAGCCCGAGCAGGGCATCATCTATGTCCGCGCCCGCGGCAATCTGTCGGTGTCGGAACAGGATGCGCTGGTGCGGCAGGTGGAAGAGGTGGTGCTGGCCGAACGCGGTGTCGCGGCCAGTTTTGCCTTTGCCGGACAGGGCGGCCTGAATGCCAACACCGCCGGCGCGCCCGCCCCGCGCGATGCCATTGGCCAGATTCAGTTCGAGTTGCTGGGCTGGGAAGCGCGCGGCGATGATCCCGGCCTGCGCGGCCGTGTCATCCTGGACCGGATGCAGGCTGAATTCGATCGCCTGCCTGGCATCTTTACCGAATATCAGATCCTGTCCGGCGGCCCGGCGGGGCAAAAGCCGCTGCATCTGCGCCTTACCGGCAATGATTTCGATGCGCTGGAAGAGGCTGTTGAAACGGTCATCGCCCGTTTCCGCGATACCCCCGGCGTGATCGATATCGAGGATACGCGCCCGCTGCCCGGCATCGACTGGGAAATCCGTGTCGATACGGCGCTGGCCGGGCGCTTTGGTGCCGATGTGGCCACCGTGGGCGGCATGGTGCAATTGATCACCCGCGGTATCATGCTGGATACGATGCGCGTTGAAAGCTCGGATGAAGAGGTGGAAATCCGGGTGCGTCTGCCTGAAAACGACCGGCTGCTGGCCACGCTGGACACCTTGCGGGTGCAGACCCGTCAGGGCCTGGTGCCCCTGTCGAATTTCGTCACGCGCGAGGCCGTGCCGCTGCGTGGTCAGATCGACCGCGTGAACGAGCAGCGTTTCTACGATGTCAAGGCAGCCGTCACCCCGGACCTGTCAAGTGTGGTCGATGCCCAGGGCAACACCGTGCGCGTGCTGACGCGCAGCCAGATCGACCCGCGTGTGCATGACAGCGGATCGGCCGAAGCGCGCGCCGCCGAAGCCCTGCGCGACGAGATTCGCCGCGCCGGTCAGCGCCTTGTGCCGATCACCCCGAGCGAGCGGATCGATCTGATCACGGCCTGGCTGAGCGCAGAGAATCCCCTGCCTGACGGCGTGAACTGGGAATGGACCGGCGAGCAGCAGGATCAGGAGGAAAGCACCGAGTTCCTGACCTATGCCTTTGCCGCCTCGCTGGGGCTGATGTTCATCATCCTGCTGGCCCAGTTCAACAGTTTCTACAACGCCGTGCTGGTATTGCTGGCGGTGATCCTGTCCACCACGGGGGTGTTGATCGGCATGCTGGTGATGGATCAGCCTTTTTCGGTCATCATGACGGGCACGGGGATACTGGCGCTGGCTGGCATCGTGGTGAACAACAACATCGTGCTGATCGATACCTATCAGGAATATGCGCGCTTCATGCCCCGGATCGAGGCGATCATCCGTACGGCCGAGGCACGCATCAGGCCGGTTCTGTTGACCACGATCACCACCATGGCCGGGCTGACGCCCATGATGCTTGGGGTCTCCATCGATTTCTGGAACGGGGGCTATACCGTGGATGCGCCCGCGGCGATATGGTGGAAGTCTCTGGCCACGGCGGTCGTGTTCGGTCTGGGCGTCGCCACGCTGTTGACCCTGTTGGTCACGCCCTCGCTGCTGGCGATCCGGGTCTGGGTCAGCGCGTTGTCTGCGGCGGCCGGCCCGCGTCTGGCGGCATTGGGCAGGGGGCAGGCATATGCGGATATCCAGCTGCGCAAACGGTCCGGGCGCGTGCGCCATGCCGAGATCATCTGGGATCCGGTTGCGCTGCCGCAAGGCGGGCAGCCGGCAGCATCGGTGCCGCCAGAGGCTGCGGAAGCCGCCGAGGCGCCCGCGTCACGGGGGCCGCGTGGCAAACCCCTGGCGGCCGCCGAATAGCCCGCCATGGGCAGGGCGCAGGGGGCGCGCGCAGGGGGGCGCTGCCCCCCTCGCCGCTGGCGCGGCTCACCCCCCGGAGTATTTCGGGCAAGATGAAGGGGCGGGCCGGCTTCATGCGGCTTCGATATCGCCGGCGTTCTGAAAGGCATCGAATTCTGCCTGAAACGCGGCCAGGCGCCCCGCGTCGATGGCCAAGCGCAGGCCTGCCATCAGTTCCTGATAGTAGTGCAGATTGTGCCATGTCAGCAGCATGGCGCCGATGATCTCGCCCGAGCGGATGGTGTGGTGCAGATAGGCGCGCGAATAACCCTGGCAGGCGGGGCATGTGCAGGCCGCGTCCAGCGGGCGCGGATCGTCGCGGTGGCGCGCGTTGCGCAGATTGACCGGCCCGCGCCGGGTAAACGCCTGCCCGGTGCGGCCGGAACGTGTTGGCAGCACGCAATCCATCATGTCGACGCCGCGCGCCACGGCGCCGACGATATCGGCGGGCTTGCCCACGCCCATCAGGTAACGCGGCTTGTCGGCGGGCAGCATGGCGGGGGCATGGTCCAGCACGCCGAACATGGCGTCCTGCCCTTCGCCCACGGCGAGCCCGCCGATGGCGTAGCCATCGAAACCGATCGCCTGCAATGCCTCGGCGCTTTCGGCACGCAGGTCAGGTTCCAGCCCGCCCTGCTGGATACCGAACAGCGCATGCCCCGGCCGGTCGCCAAAGGCATCACGCGAGCGTTGTGCCCAGCGCATCGACAGGCGCATCGACGCCTCGATGGTGGCCCGGTCTGCCGGCAGCGCCGGGCATTCGTCGAAGGCCATCACGATATCCGATCCCAGCAGGCGCTGGATTTCCATGCTGGTTTCGGGCGTCAGCAGATGTTTCGAGCCGTCGATATGGCTGGAAAAGCGCACGCCTTCCTCGGTCAGCTTGCGCAAACCGGCCAGGCTCATGACCTGAAACCCGCCAGAGTCGGTCAGGATCGGGCGGTCCCAGTTCATGAACCGGTGCAGCCCACCAAGGCGGGCGATACGTTCCGCGCCGGGGCGCAGCATCAGGTGATAGGTGTTGCCCAGCAGGATATCGGCCCCGGTGGCGCGCACCTGTTCGGGCAGCATGGCCTTGACCGTGGCGGCGGTACCCACCGGCATGAAGGCCGGCGTGCGGATAGTGCCCCGCGCTGTGCTGATGCTGCCGGTGCGGGCGGCCCCATCCGTTGCGTGCAGGGTGAAACTGAAGCTCATGTGGTTCTTCCGGGTTGTGGCCGCCCCTGATGCGCGAATTGCGCCCGCTTGCCAAGTCCACGAACGGATGCAGACCACCCACTGGACGGGCGCCGCCTTTTTCCTATATCTTCGGTCAGGAATGAGATGAACCCCGGACAGGCAGCAACCGTCCAGCGATGGAGACCAGTGCAGATGACCACCCTGAACGGCAGCGAGGCAGCGGCGGAAGGGACGCCGCTGATCAAGCCCTCAAGCACCGACCATCCGCTTTACGAAGACGTGGTCGCGGCTTGCCGCAGCGTCTATGATCCCGAGATCCCGGTGAATATCTATGATCTGGGGCTTGTGTATACCGTTGATATTGATCCGGAAAACGCAGTGAACATCGTCATGACGCTGACCGCGCCGGGCTGCCCCGTGGCCGGCGAGATGCCGGGCTGGGTGGCTGATGCCGTCAACGCCGTGGAAGGCGTGAAGCAGGTCGATGTGGAAATGACCTTCGAGCCGCAGTGGGGTATGGACATGATGTCTGACGAGGCGCGGCTTGAACTGGGCTTCATGTAGGCCACAGGAAGGACTTTTGAATGTTTGGTATTCCCGGAAAACCGCCGGTCACCCTGACCCAGGCCGCAGAGCGCCATGTCGCCCGGCTGATGGCGAAGCAGGGCAAGAAGGGCCTGCGCATCGGCGTCAAGAAGGGCGGATGCGCGGGAATGGAATACACGATGGAATTCGCCGAGCAGATCGACGAACATGAAGAGGTGATCGAACAGGGCGCGGCGCGCGTGATCATTGCGCCCATGGCGCAGATGTTCCTGTTCGGCACCGAAATCGACTACCGCACGGGCCTGTTGGAGAGCGGCTTCCAGTTCCGCAATCCCAATGTGTCAGAGGCCTGCGGCTGTGGCGAATCGATCAAGTTCGACGATGTGGAAACACTGGCGGCGCGGCAGGCCGAACAGCGTGCGCGCGCGGCCGAATAGGCGCCGCACAGGCCCGGTGCCGGGATGGACGGTGTGAACGTCATTTGATCCTTGTGGCGGGGTCGGGTATCAGCATGGGCAAAACGGAGTTGTCCATGGTTGATCGCGTCACACCCCGCAAACTTGCCGCCGGAAACTGGAAGATGAACGGGCTGGCCGCCCAGATCGTCGAGGCGCAGGCATTGGCCCGCGCCTGCCCGAAGCCGGGCGTCGGGGTGCTTTTGTGCCCTCCTGCCACGCTTTTGGCGCCGATGGCACAGGCATTGGCGGGCAGTGCGGTCGCCCTGGGGGGGCAGGACTGCCATGTCGCCGAAAAAGGCGCGCATACCGGCGACATTGCCGCCGCCATGCTGGCCGATGCCGGCGCCAGCCATGTCATTCTGGGCCATTCCGAACGCCGCGCCGATCATGGCGAGACCAGCGCGCAGGTCGCCGCGAAATTGCGCTCGGCATGGAAGGCCGGGCTGACCGCCATCGTCTGCCTGGGTGAAACCGCCGAAGACCGCGCGGCGGGCCGCACGCTGCAGGTGGTTGGTGCGCAACTGACCGCTTCCCTGGCCGAGGGCGCGGATGCCGCCAACACCGTCATCGCCTATGAGCCCGTCTGGGCCATTGGCAGCGGCCAGACCCCCACGCCGGAACAGATTGCCGAAGTGCACGCCTTCTTGCGCGCCCATGTGCCCGACGCCGGCATGACGCTGCTGTATGGCGGATCGGTCAATCCCGGCAATGCCGCTGCGATCTTCGCCATTCCCGGGGTGGATGGCGCGCTGGTTGGCGGGGCGTCATTGAAGGCTGTCGATTTTGGTGCCATCGTCGCGGCGCTGGAGGCGGCCTGAGCCGCGTATTTTCGCCATTGTTTCATCCTGTCACGCCATGTGAAGCCCGCGGCGCTTGCTTGCGGGCCGGCGTCAGGTCACAACCGGCACAATCGGAACGGAAAACACCATGCCCCTTGCTATTGTCATTCTGGCCGCGGGCCAGGGCAGCCGGATGAATTCGGACTTGCCGAAAGTGCTGCACCCGCTGGCCGGGGCGCCGCTGCTGGCGCATGTTCTGCGCACGGCGCAAATGCTGGAACCGGCGCGGCTGGTCGTGGTGACGGGGCACGGCGCCGAGGCGGTGACCAGGGCGGTGGATGCGCTCGCCCCCGAGGCGGTTGTGGTGCATCAGGCCGCGCAACTGGGCACGGCCCATGCCGTGGCGCAGGCCCGTTCGGCGCTGAACGGGTTTTCCGGCGATCTGCTGGTGCTGTACGGCGATACGCCGTTTGTGCGGTTTGACACGGTTCAGGCGATGCGCAGCGCCCGCGCCGAAGCGGCGCTGGTGGTGCTGGGCTTCGATGCGGCCGATCCGGGGCGCTATGGGCGGCTGATCACCGCTGGCGAGCGGCTGGAGCGTATTGTCGAATACAAGGACGCAACCGCCGAAGAGCGTGCCATAACGCTCTGTAATTCTGGTGTTCTTTGTGCCGACGCTGCGCAGCTTTTCACCCTGGTTGACGCCGTGGAAAGCAAGAACGCCGCGGGCGAATACTACCTGACCGATACCGTCGGCCTGGCCACTGCGCAGGGGCTTGCTGCGAAAGTCGTGCGCTGCGACGAGGCCGAGACCCTGGGCATCAACACCCGGGCGGAACTCGCCGCCGCCGAGGCGGCCTTTCAGGCCGGCGCGCGCGCCGAGGCATTGGACAACGGCGTTACCATGACCGCCCCTGACACTGTTTTCCTTGCCCTGGACACCGTGATCGGCCGCGATGCCGTGATCGGCCCCAATGTGGTTTTCGGCCCCGGCGTGACCGTGGAAACCGGCGCCGAGATTCGCGCCTTCTGCCATCTTGAGGGGTGTCACATCAGCCGCGGCGCCGTGGTGGGCCCCTTTGCCCGGCTGCGCCCCGGTACCGAACTGGCCGAGGATGTGCGCGTGGGCAATTTCGTGGAGATCAAGAACGCGTTGCTGGACGAGGGCGCCAAGGTCAACCACCTGTCCTATATCGGCGATGCCGAACTGGGCGAGGGCGTGAATGTCGGCGCCGGGACGGTGACGTGCAACTATGACGGGGTGATGAAGCATCGCACCGTGATCGGCGCCCGCGCGTTCATCGGCTCCAGCACGATGCTGGTGGCGCCGGTGCGCGTGGGGGCCGAAGCGATGACCGGGTCCGGCTCGGTGATCACCCAGGATGTGCCTGACGGAGCGCTGGCGCTGGGTCGTGCGCGTCAGGAAACCAAACCAGGCCTTGCGCGGCGGTTGATGACTCGGTTGCGCGCGATCAAGGCAGGCAAGACCGGCTAGGGGTAAGGGCATGTGCGGTATCGTCGGAATTCTGGGCACGCATCAGGTGGCACCGGTCATTCTGGAGGCGCTGAAGCGGCTGGAATACCGCGGCTATGACAGCGCCGGCATTGCCACGGTGAACGCGGGCCATCTGGACCGGCGGCGCGCCCTGGGCAAGCTGGTCAACCTGTCGGACCTGCTGGTGCACGAGCCGCTGGCGGGTATGGCCGGCATTGGACACACCCGCTGGGCCACGCATGGCGCGCCGACGGTGGCCAATGCGCACCCGCATCGGGCCGGGCGCGTGGCGGTGGTGCATAACGGGATCATCGAGAACTTTCGCGCGCTGCGCAGTGAACTGGCCGCCGCCGGCCTGGCCCATGAAAGCGATACAGACACCGAAACCATCGCGGTGCTGACGCGCCATTACATGGATCAGGGCATGACTCCGACAGAGGCCGCCAATGCCACGCTTGAACGGCTGGAAGGAGCATTTGCGCTGGCTTTCCTGTTCGAGGGCGAAGACGATCTGATGATCGGGGCGCGGCAGGGTTCGCCGCTGGCCGTGGGGCATGGTGATGGCGAAATGTATCTGGGCTCTGATGCGCTGGCGCTGGCCCCGTTGACCGACCGCATCACCTATCTGGACGAGGGCGACCGCGTGGTGCTGACCCGCGCGGGCGCCAGCATCACTGACGCGCAGGGCCGGCGCGCCAACCGCCCCCTGACCCGCGTGCGGCTGGATCAGGCAACGGTCGACAAGGCCGGCCACCGCCATTTCATGGCCAAGGAGATTGCCGAGCAGCCCGCCGTTCTGGGGGCCACGATGGCTTTTCACTGCACGCCGGACAAGAGCGCGCTCGCGCTGCCCGAAAGGCTGGATTTCACCGCATGCGACCGGTTGATCCTGGTGGCTTGCGGGACAGGCTATTACGCGGCGCAGGTGGCGAAATACTGGTTCGAGGGGGTGGCCGGGCTGCCCTGCGAAACCGATATCGCCAGCGAATACCGCTATCGCCAGCCGGTGCTGGGTGCGCGCAACATGGCGGTTTTCATCAGCCAGTCGGGCGAGACCGCCGATACCCTGGCAGCCCTGCGTCATGTGCGGGGGCATGTGGCGTGCAGCGTGGGGGTCATCAATGTGCCGACCTCGTCCATCGCGCGGGAAAGCGATGTGGCGCTGCCAATTCTGGCCGGGCCTGAAATCAGCGTCGCCTCGACCAAGGCGTTCACGGCCCAGTTGATGGTTCTGTTGCTGATGGCGTTGAAGGCGGCGCAGGATCGCGGCAAACTGAGTGCCCAACAGGTCAGCGACCATTTGCAGCTGTTGCAAACCCTGCCGGGTCTGATGCGCGCCGCGCTGGACCGGGAACCTGACATTGCCGAACTGGCGCAGGGGCTGGCAGGGGTAAACCATGCGCTGTTTCTGGGGCGCGGGCCGATGCTGCCACTGGCCTCCGAGGCCGCGCTGAAACTCAAGGAACTCAGTTACATCCATGCCGAGGGCTATGCATCGGGCGAGTTGAAACACGGGCCGATCGCGCTGATAGACGAGACGATGCCGGTAATCGTGCTGGCCCCGCGCGATTCGCTTTTCGCCAAGACCGTGTCCAACATGCAGGAAGTGCTGGCGCGGCAGGGCCGGGTGGTGCTGTTTTCGGATCGTGCGGGCCTGGCCGAGGCTGGGGCCGTGCCCCAGAGTCTGGCCATGCCCGAGGTGCCCGAGATGCTGGCGCCCTTTGTCTATGCGGTGCCTGCCCAGCTTCTGGCGTATCATGCGGCGCTGGCGCGCGGCACCGATGTGGACCAGCCGCGCAACCTGGCGAAATCGGTGACGGTGGAATAGCCGCGCCGATCGGGTGACGGGGACGCCGCGCGCGCTATCTGTGCCCGGACCCTGATCCGGACCGGAGACCTGCCATGACCCTTGCCCGCCGTGCCCTTCTTCTGGGGGCGCCTGCCGCCCTGCTGACTGCCTGCGCGCGCGTGCCCGCATCGCCCGTGCCCCCGGGTATGCCGATCACGCTGGAAGATGCCTTTGCCGGCCGTGCGGTGGGGGCGGGGGTTTTCCGTGTCTTTCTGACCGGGCAGGAGCGGCGCTTTACCGCACGGCTGAATGGCCGGTTGCGGGGGGACCGGCTGACCGTGGTCGAGGATTTTGTCTATGATGACGGAGACGAAAACCGCCTGACCTGGGTGTTCGACCGTACCGGCCCGGGCCGATGGCAGGGCCGGCGCGACGACACCGTGGGCCTGGCCGAGGTGATGGAATCAGGCACCGAGATTCGCCTGACCTATACCGCCGATTTCGTCTCGCCCGAAGGAGTGACGCGGCTGGGTTTTGCCGATGTCATCTATTTCGGCCCCGATGGGCGCATCATCAATGATGCCGTGGTTACCCGCTGGGGCCTGCCCGTTGCCGCCGTACGATTCGAGATGATCCGCCTGTAGTGGTCCTGGCCACCGTATCTGGGGCCTTGCTGCCGTGCATGCCGGGAATAGGCCCTGATCTGGTTGCCAGCGCAGTGATGTAGTTCGGCCACGCCAGCCAGGCGAATACAGCACGAAACCAGGTCACTGCATGACATCCGGTTTGCCCGTGCTAACCAGTTCGCTCTGCTGGATCCTTTATTCGCTGCTGCCAGGTTGCCATGAAAGTTTCCCGTCGTTTCGTGCTTGGCGCGCCGTTCCTGCTGGGCGCCTGCCAACCCCTGCCGCCGATGCCGGAAGAGCCGATCGTGGCGGTATCGCTGGAAAGCGCCTTTGCCGGCCGCGCGGGCGGTTCAGGTGTCTTCCTGCGCAAGCATGTCTGGACCGAGGAACGCTTCACTCTGGCGCAGACCGGGCGGCGTCTGCCAGACAGGCTGATGGTCGAGCAGACATTCACCTTTGAAACCGGCACCCGCAACCATCTGGTCTGGCATTTCTTCCCGCAACAACCCGGTCTGTGGCGGGGGCAGCGCGATGATCTGGTCGGCACGGCGCGCGTTGTCGAAAACAGCGGCATGGTCTGGTTCAGCTATCAGGCAGATTTTGTCCGGCCCGGCGGCACCGTGCGTTGGGGGTTCGAGGAAATGCTCTATCGCCGTCAGGATGGGGCGCTGGTTATCGACGGGGTGCTGGCCGAAGGCGGAACCCCGGCATTGAACGAACGCATCATCCTGCGCACATGACCGCCGAGGATGCCCTTGCGCAGTTGCGCGCGCTTGCCGATCCTGTCCGCGCAGCCGAGATGGCGGCCTATCACAAGGTCGCCCGACCCTTTCTGGGGGTCGGCGTGCCCCAGATCGAGGCGCTGGCGCGCGACTGGCGCGCGGCGTGCACCTTGGACCAGCGCGTTGCGTTGGCGGCCGGTCTGTGGGACAGCGACATCCACGAGGCGCGGGTTGCGGCCGCAAAATTGCTGACCCAGGCGCGCATACTGCCTGATGACAGCGCTGTCTGGACCTTGATTGCGGGTTGGGTAGAAGGGTTCGACAGCTGGGCGCTGGCCGATCACGCCGCAGCGGCCGGCAGCCGCCGGCTGGTGGCCGACCCGGTGCGGCTGGATCAGGTAGAGGGCTGGACAGGTCATGACAACATGTGGACCCGGCGCGCGGCGCTGGTAATGACCTTGCCCTGGGCGCGCCTGCCGCATCCCAAACCCGCCGATCTGGCGGTGCGCGCCCGGGTGTTGGGATGGTGCGCCGATTATGCCGACGACGGCGAATGGTTCATCCAGAAAGCGGTGGGCTGGTGGTTGCGTGACCTGTCGCGCCATGATCCGGCGCAGGTGCCGGCCTGGCTGGCCGCGCATGGCGACCGGCTGAAACCCTTTGCCCGGCGCGAGGCGGTGCGGCGCCTGCCGGCCCACGGCTGATTGCCTTGGTGCCTGGATTGTCGTCGGCGCCGCAAGATGGGCGCCAGCTTTCTGCCCTGCTGCGGCGCCTTGGCGCCGCCCCGATTCGGCTTATCCGTTGGCTGCTGCCAGCCGCATGTTCGGGCCGCGCCTGCCATGCTCGTCCATGAAGCTGAACACCAGCGGGCGTATGTTGTTGCGCCAGCTCTTGCCGGCAAAGATGCCGTAGTGGCCTGCGCCCGGTTCCAGATGTTGCGCCTTCTTGCTGTCGTCCAGCCCGGTCAGCAGGTCCAGCGCCGCCAGGCACTGGCCAGGGGCAGAAATATCGTCATTGGCCCCCTCGACAATCTTGACCGCCACATTGGTGATCTTGCCGATATCGACATGCCGCCCGTCCACCTGAAAAGCGTTGCGGGCGATCTCGCGTTCCTTGAAGATGCGTTCAACCGTTGAAAGGTAGAATTCGGCGGTCATGTCCATGACAGCCAGATACTCGTCATAAAAGCGGTTGTGCTTGTCGCGCTCGCTGTCTTCGCCGCGCGCGGCGGCGGTGATCTTGTCGGCAAAGGCCTGCGCATGGCGGTCAAGGTTCATCGAGATGAAGCCGCCAAGCTGCAGCAGCCCCGGATAGACCAGCCGCCCGACACCCGCGTATTTGAAGCCCACGCGCTGGATGGCCAGATGCTCAAGTTGCCCCATCGTGACGCGGCGGCCAAAATCGGTCACCTCGGTCGGCGCGGCATCGGGGTCTACCGGGCCGCCGATCAGGGTCAGGGTCAGCGGCTGGGCGTCAGGCTCTTCCTCGGCCAGCAGCGCGGTGGCGGCCAGAGCCAGCGGCACGGGCTGGCACACCGCAACAACATGCGTGTTCGGGCCCAGGTGCTTCATGAAATCGACAAGGTAGCGGGTGTAATCCTCGATATCGAACTTGCCCTCGGATACCGGAATGTCACGCGCGTTGTGCCAGTCGGTAATCCAGAGTTCGGCATCCGGCAGCAGGCTGGCCACGGTGGAACGCAGAAGGGTCGAATAATGCCCGGACATGGGGGCACACAGCAGGATCCTGCGCGGCTTTTCCGGCCGGCCATGCACCTTGAACCGGACCAGATCGCCAAAGGGGCGTTCGATCTCGTGCACGGTTTCGACCAGATGGTCGCGCCCGTCTTCGGCTACCACGGTGCGGATGCCCCAGTCCGGCTTGATCACCATGCGCGCAAAACTGCGTTCGGTCACGCGGCCCCAGGCAGACATGATCTTGAACATCGGATTCGGCACCATGCCCCAGACCGGGTACGAGGCAAAGGCGCGGGCCGAGGCGCCATACCATTCCATGGTATTGCGCGATGCCTCCATCAGGTCATACGTGGCCATGTGCTTCATGTCGTTCTCCTGTGGTGCGTTGAAGCGATGCTGCAAAAGCTTGCTTCAATTTCGCGCCTCGCCCGTTTAAACTGCTCTCTGCGCACCATTCGGTTTCGGATGCTGCAGTGCAGTAGGATACGAGGGTATAGCTGACATGGCAACTTCAGAATATGAAGATTCTGCGAATCTGGACAGGCTGAACGCCAACCTTGCCCGGATCGAGGCGCTGACTCAGCGTCTGGTTGCCGCGTTTGCCCGTCAATCGCCCCAGCGGGCCGATCTGCAGGCGCCGGACCCGTCGCTGTATCTGAAGGCCGCAACGGCCTGGTGGGCAGAGATGGTGCAGAACCCGTCAAAGCTGATGGAGCATCAGATAGGGTATTGGGGAAAGACGCTGAAGCATTTTGTCGAGGCACAGGAACAGCTGGCCAAGGGTCAGCTTGCCCCGCCGCCGGACAATACACCCGAAGACCGCCGCTTTACCAACCCACTGTGGAAAACGCATCCGTATTTCAACTACATCAAGCAACAGTACCTGATGTCCAGTCAGGCCATAGAACAGGCCATTGCCAGCCTGGACGCGATGGACGAGCGTGAAAAGCGGCGGCTTGAGTATTTCGGCAAGCAGATCATCGACATGATGGCGCCGACCAATTTTCTGGGCACCAACCCCGATGCCCTGATGAAGGCAGTTGAGACCGAGGGTGAAAGCCTTGTCCGCGGGCTGGAAAACCTGGTGCGTGATATCGAGGCCAATGACGGCGATCTGCTGGTCACCCTGGCCGACCGCGAGGCGTTCAAGGTGGGCGGCAATATCGGCACGGCCGAGGGCGCGGTGGTCTATCGCAACCGGATGTTCGAACTGATCCAGTACAAACCCACCACCGAAAAGGTGTATCAGACACCGCTGCTGATCTTTCCGCCCTGGATCAACAAGTTCTATATCCTGGACCTGAAGCCGCAGAATTCCTTTGTCCGCTGGGTCGTCGATCAGGGGTACACCCTGTTCGTGGTCAGCTGGGTCAACCCCGATGCCAGCTATGCCGATGTCGGCATGGATACCTATATCGAAGAGGGTTTCCTGGAGGCCATTGCCAAGGTCAAGGAGATCTGCGGTGTCCCCTCGGTCAACGCCATCGGCTACTGCATTGCCGGCACCACGCTGAGCATGACGCTGGCGCTGATGGACAAGCGGCGTGACAAGTCACTGAAATCGGCAACATTCTTTACCACGCTGGCCGATTTTTCGGATCAGGGTGAAGTGGGCGTGTTCCTGAACGACGATTTCGTCAACGGGCTGGAGGCAGAGGTAGAGAAGAAGGGCTATCTTCGGTCTTACTTCATGACCAAGACCTTCAGTTACCTGCGCTCCAACGATCTGATCTATCAGCCGGCCATTCGCAGCTACATGCTGGGAGAGGCGCCACCGGCCTTTGATCTGTTGTACTGGAACGGCGACGGCACCAACCTGCCTGGGCGCATGGCCATCGAGTATCTGCGCGGCCTGTGCCAGCAGAACCGCTTTGCCGCCGACAGCTTTCATTTGTGCGATACCGATCTGTCGATCAGCGATGTCAAGGTGCCGCTATGCGCCATCGCCTGCGAGACCGATCATATTGCCGCCTGGCGGTCCAGCTTTCGCGGCGTGGCAAAAATGGGGTCGCGCGACAAGACCTTCATCCTGTCCGAGTCCGGCCACATCGCCGGGATCGTGAACCCGCCCTCGAAAAAGAAATACGGGCATTACACATCGGATGCGCCGATCGAAGACGCAGACACATGGAAGGCGCAGGCCCAGTATCACCAGGGGTCATGGTGGCCGCGTTGGGAAGAATGGCTGCGCGCCCGGTCCGGCAAGAAGGTTTCGGCGCGGTCCTTGCCGGATGATGCATTGGCCCCGGCGCCGGGAACCTATGTGTTGCCGTTGCAGGACACCTGACAGGGCAGGGCGCAGGCTGGCCGGGATCGGGGCCCGCGCCCGCCGCTGCCAGCAAATTTGCTGCAGTGCAGAAAAAGACCTTGAAATGCTGCGGTGCAGCAAGTATATCGGTTGCCAGATGCAGTGTCGCGGTGGGCGCGGCCGGCAAGCAGGAGAGTAACAATGACCAATACCGATATCACCAAGATGATGCAGGACATGATGGGCGCGTTCCCGGTCGACATGAAGGGCATGCAGGACATGTTCAAGACCCAGGCCGCGATCAGCGAGAAGATGAGCAAGGTCGTTCTGGAAGCCGCTGAAAAGTCGACCGAAGTGTCGAACAAATGGACCAAGCAGACCCTGTCGAAAATCGGCGAGGTGTCGACCGCCAAGTCCGAGCCCAGCGATTTCGCCAAGGCCATGACCGATTTCGCCTCGGCTTCGGCTGAAATGGCGTCCGAGCATATGGCCGCCTATGCCGAGATCGCCAAGCGCGTTCAGATGGACACGGTCGAACTGATGCTGGCCGCTGGCAAGGACATGTCGGCCGAAGCGACCGCCGCCATGCAGAAAGCGACCAGCGACATGACCGCCGCCGCCAAGAAGGCGACGGAAGAAGTGACTGCCGCGACGAAGAAGGCAACCGCCACTGCCGGCGCGAAGTGATTTGCCAAAGGCGGTCTGACCCGGCAGGGGCTGGCCGCTGAACAGCAAAATGGCCGGCACGGCGTCCTCCCCGCCGCTGCATGGCCAAAAGGCGAGCCCATGGCTCGCCTTTTTCTTTTCCGCCACAGCCCGTGGCGGGGTGGTGACTTGCCGCGTGTGACCGCCGTTTCAGACGGTTTTTGATCATTTCCGGCGCAGAAACCGGTTTCCCCGACGCAAGATGCGCATTACCGTGACCCTGTCACGGGGGTGGAACCCCTGTCGGCCGCGCAATTTCGGGGAGAGCCAAAGATGCCTGACAGCGACAGCCCGCTTCTGATCAAGCGCTATGCCAGTCGGCGGCTCTACAATACCGAGAGTAGCGACTATGTCACGCTGGAGGATATCGCAGGTTTCATCCGGGCCGGGCGCGAGGTCAAGATCGTTGACCTGAAAAGCGGCGATGACCTGACGCGGCAGTATCTTCTGCAGATCATCGCCGAGCATGAAAGCCGTGGCGAGAATGTGCTGCCCCTGTCGGTGCTGACTGATCTGGTGCGCAGCTATACTGCGCAGGCGCAATCGGTAGTGCCGCAATTTCTGGCCATGTCCTTCGAGATGCTGCGCCAGGGGCCCGGAAAGTTTGCCGAACAGATGAGTGTGATGAACCCGATGATGGCGCAGATGTCCAAGATGCCGGGGTTCGAGGCGATGCAGCGTCAGCAGGAAGCCTTCTTGCGCTCGATGATGAGTGGCTGGCCCGGGATGCCCGGCGACAACGCCCAGGAAGGCGGTGGTGCGGCGGGCGGCGACAAGGAAGGCGGCGGCCCGGCCTCTGCGCCGGGCGGTCCGTCTGGCGGCAACCGGCCGGAAGATCTGAACCAGATCCGCAGCCAGCTGGCCGCACTGCAGGAACAACTGTCAAAGCTTGAAAAGTAACGGGCCGGGGCGCAGGTTCACGCCCCAGACCGCAGCAACGACATGACAGAAAGGCCCCACTTGGGGGCCTTTTTAACTCATGCGCGGTTCTGTGTGGGGCCAGATTCCCGCCGCGCCGATGATCACGCCGCTGGTCAGGCGGCGCGTGCGCGGCGCCGCGGGCGCCGTGGTTTCCGGTTCTGTCCGTCCTCGTTGCGCGTACCCTCCTGCCGCTTGGCCTGCCGTCCGGGCTGGGCCGCGCGGTTGCCCTGGCCGCCACCGCCGCCGCGCCCGCCGGCATTGGCCTTGCGCGCCTTGGCGCGGGCTTCGTCAGCCATCGACCCGGGCCAGGGGGTGCCGCCGGCTACGGTGATCGGCTGCCGTGTCAGCGCCTCGATCGCGCGCAGGTCGGCCATCTCGGCCGGCGCGCAGAACGCCATCGCCCGGCCAGAACGCCCGGCACGGGCGGTCCGGCCAATGCGGTGCACATAATTCTCTGGCACATTGGGCAATTCATAGTTGTAGACATGCGCCACCAGCGGAATATCGATGCCGCGCGCCGCCACATCGGTGGCTACCAGCACCTTCATCTCGCCCGCGCGAAATGCCGCCAGCGTGCGTTCGCGCTGTCCTTGGCTCTTGTTTCCATGAATGGACCCTGCGGCATAGCCCCAGCTGACGAGCAGTTTCATCAGCTTTTCCGCCCCGTGTTTGGTGCGGGCAAAGACCAGGGCGCTTTCGTCCATGTGTTTTGACAGATACTCGGCCAGGAGGGCGGCCTTGTCACCCTGAGCGACGAAATGCACCGCCTGATCGATCTTTTCGGCGGTCTGACCGGACGGGTTGACCTGAACCCGCACCGGGCGGGTCAGATAGGTTTCTGCGATCTCGCCCATCTCCTTTGGCATCGTGGCCGAAAACAGCATGGTCTGTCGTTCGGCGGGCAGGTGTCGCGCAATCTGGCGCAGCGCATGGATGAACCCCATGTCAAGCATCTGGTCGGCTTCATCCAGTACCAGCACCCGGGTTTCGGCCAGCGTCAGTGCCCGCCGGTTCAACAGGTCGATCAACCGGCCCGGCGTGGCAACCAGCACATCGGTCCCGCGTGACAGCCGTTCGGCCTGCCGGTTCAGCGAGGCGCCGCCAACCACCGTGACCACTTTCAGCGGCCCGCCTTCGGCCAGTGTGCGCAGGCTGTCGGCGATCTGTGCCACCAGTTCGCGGGTCGGCGCAAGGATCAGCGCCCGCACGGTGCCGGGGGCGGGACGGCCCAGCCCCATCAGGCTGTGCAGCAGCGGCAGGCCAAAAGCCAGCGTCTTGCCGGTGCCGGTCTGTGCCAGCCCCATGATATCGCGCCCTTCCATCGCCGGGGGAATGGCGCGCGCCTGAATCGGGGTGGGGTTGTCCAGCCCCATGCGGGTAACGGCGGCCATCAGGCCCGGGTTCAGCCCGAGCATCGAAAAATCAGTCATGTCAGTCCTCTCGGCCACCAGCACTGGGCACGGTGGCGCAATATAAGGCGCAATAAAGCGCCATGTCCCACCCATAGGGCAGGCTGCGGTTTCGGGCGTACGGCAGATGCCGCACGAGCCCCCACGCGTGATGACGGGAACCAG
The DNA here is from genome assembly GCA_020832805.1 of Pararhodobacter sp. Classification (GTDB taxonomy): domain Bacteria; phylum Pseudomonadota; class Alphaproteobacteria; order Rhodobacterales; family Rhodobacteraceae; genus Pararhodobacter. The sequence continues at coordinate 14,819 of JAFIED010000258.1, read as the reverse complement.
GGTTTCGGGCGAACTGCACGCTTGTCGCGCAGGCTGACCCGGCAGCGTCCGGTTGCGCGCGGCATCATCTGCGGCGCAAGCTGCTCACGCGGCAGCGGGACGATAACGAACCGCAGATGCGCCTTTGACGGCCATAAGTCAAGCCCACAGCATGCAATCAAATCCGTTCTGGCGCCGCCCATGCCTGCAGAACTCTTGATTTTGAATCAGATCGTGGCACACTTCGCAGCGTGACATCAGACTTTCCCGCGACGGCCTTCCTTTCTGGCAGCCTTCACGACCGAAAGACCTGGCTGCACGACCCTGGCGGCAATAGCGCCGCCAGACGACAACGAGAGAGAGGAAGCGGAAATGCCAACCGGCACCGTGAAATGGTTCAACACTACCAAAGGCTTCGGGTTCATTGCGCCCGACGATGGCGGCAAGGATGTGTTCGTGCATATCTCTGCCGTCGAGCGCGCGGGGCTGACCGGGCTGGCCGACAACCAGAAGGTCAGTTTCGAGATGCAGTCAGGGCGGGACGGGCGCTCTTCTGCGGGCGATCTGAAACTGCTTTGAACAGGCCGGGCCGTGCCCGGCGCGCCATCACGTCAGGTTGAGTGCCGCGCGTGTCTGGGCTGTCCAGCCCAGCCACGCGCCTTTTTCGGCCTGAATCACGGGGCGTTTCATCAGTGCAGGGTGGGCCGCCAGCAAGCTGGCCGCGTCGGTGCTGCGTGCTGTTTCATCCAGCCCGCGCCACGTTGTCGAGGCGCGGTTGATCAGCTTGTCGCCGAACATTGACAGCAGGCTGTCGATTTCGGCCGCCGTCAGCGGTGTGTCACGGATGTCACGAAAACTGGCATCGGGCAGGGCCTTGCGCGCCTTTCGGCAGGTATCGCAGGTCTTCAGGCCAAGAATGACAAGGGGCATGGAACCTCCGCGTGTCGGTGTGTCGCACCGGGCCTGACCTGCCCGGGCCGGTTATACATTCAGCAGCAGATGCTCGCGCTCCCACGGGCTGATAACCTGCAGGAATTCCTTGTATTCCATACGCTTGACGCATTCATAAACCGAGCAGAACCGGTTGCCAAGCACATCGCGCACCGGCGCACATTCTTCAAGCAGATCCAGCGCATCGCCCAGGGTCAGGGGCAGTTCATCTTCGGCGACATAGGCATCGCCGCGGTATTCCGGGCGCGGGTCGATCTTTTCGATCAGACCCAGATAGCCGCAGGCCAGGCTGGCAGCGATCCCCAGATACGGGTTGCAATCCATGCCCACCAGCCGGTTCTCTGCGCGCCGAGAAGCCGGGCTGGAGACCGGCACGCGCAGCCCTGTGGTGCGGTTGTCACGGCCCCATTCCAGATTGATGGGCGCAGCAAAATCAGGCACATAGCGGCGATAGCTGTTCACATAGGGTGCCAGGATCGCAATCACGGCAGGCAGGTATTTCTGCATGCCGCCGATGAAGTGATAGAACTCTGGCGTGTCCGTTCCGTCGGCCGCCGAAAAGATGTTGAGCCCGGTTGCCGTGTCAACCACCGAATGGTGGATATGCATGGCAGATCCCGGCTCGCCCTCGATGGGTTTGGCCATGAAGGTGGCATAGCAGCCATGCCGCAAGGCAGCCTCGCGGATCAGACGCTTGAAGTAGAACACCTCGTCGGCCAGTGCGACCGGGTCGCCGTGGTTCAGGTTGATCTCGATCTGCCCGGCGCCGCCTTCCTGCAGGATGCCGTCGATCTCCAGCCCCTGTGCCTCGGCAAAGTCATAGATATCGTCAATCACCGGCCCGTATTCGTCGACCGCAGACAGCGAATAGGCTTGCCGCGCCGCGGCCGGTCGCCCGGAACGCCCCATCGGCGGCTCGATCGGTTTTGCCGGGTCGGTGTTGCGCGCGACCAGATAGAACTCCATCTCGGGCGCCACAACCGGGGTCCAGCCGCGGGCCTGATACAGCCCCATTACCCGCCTGAGCACATTGCGCGGGGCAATCGGAATCGGTTGCCCCTGCGGGTCCAGCGCATCGTGGATAACCTGCAGCGTCACATCCGCCGTCCACGGCGCAGCACTGGTAGTGCCATAGTCCGGGCGCAGGATCATGTCCGGCTCGGTAAAGGCCATGTCGGGCACGTCGGCCCAGTCGCCGGTGATGGTCTGCAGAAAGATCGAATCAGGCAGGTAGAATTTTTCCTGCTTGGCAAATTTCGTGGCCGGCATGGCCTTTCCGCGGGCAACGCCGGCCAGATCCGGAATGACGCATTCCACCTCGTCCGGGCGGCGGCCGTTGATATAGTCGCGCGCGGCCTGGGGTATCTGGTCAAGCCAGTCAGCCATGACGTTTCCTTTGCATTCGTTCCGGCATTGCAGCGTGAAAGAAATCGGCGATGCGCCCGGCAATCTGCTGCCGGTCCAGCGGCTGCCCCAGCCGGGCCTGGGCGGCATCCAGCACCGCATCCGGGACCAGCCCGCGCCCCCGCGTTTGAATCAGCCCATTGACGAAATGATCGTCGAATTCGGGATGGGCCTGAACCGAAAACCCCAGCGGGTGCCCGTCTGGCGCGTCATAGGCCAGCGCAGCATGCGCGCATGACGGGTTATGGGCGACAGTCCGTGCGCCAGGGGGCGGGGTGATGACCTGATCCTGATGCCAGGCGTTCAGGGCCACGCGCGCGCCTTCGAAGCTGTATTCCGTTGGGCCGACAGACCAGCCGCCCGCGTACTTCTGCACCGTGCCGCCCAGGGCCTGCGCCATGATCTGATGGCCAAAGCAGACCCCTGCCACCGGGACACGGGCGGCCAGCGCCGCGCGGATGAATTGTTCCAGCGGCGGGATGAAGGCGTGATCCTCGTAGGCACCAAAGCGCGAACCCGTGATCAGCCACCCGTCACAATGGGACACATCCGGTGGGAACGCGCCATCAAGCACCCGCCAGGTGGTAAAGGTGAAACCGTGCCCTGCCAGCAGCCGGGCAAAAAAATCCGGGTAATCCCCGTCACCGCGCAGGGGTTCAGGGGCTTCGCCGGTCTGCAGGATACCGATATGCATGCGCTGTCTCTTGGATTTGATCAAAAACTAGCATGCCGTCACCCCGGCTGACAAGGGGGGCAACCCCGCAGGGGCAGGACTGCAAGCCGGGTCAGGCGTGGTGTGCCGCGCGCGGGGCCGGGCGGTGTTGCGGTCAGACCGTGTCCAGATACAGATCGATGACTTCTTCCTCGGACAGTTCGGCCATGTAATGCAGTTCCTGGCGCTTTGTGCGCACCAGATTGTCGATCAGTTGCGGATCAAAGATCCGCGCCATGTCCTTGCTGTCTTCAAAGGCCGTGATCGCGGCTGCCCAGCTGCCCGGCAACTGTTCGAGTTCCAGATCATAGGCATTTCCACTGATCGGCGGCGGTGGTTCCAGCGCGTCCTCGATTCCGATCAGGGCCGACCCCAGCACGCCCGCCATCATCAGATAGGGATTGATGTCGCCGCCTGCGACGCGGTGTTCGATCCGCCGCGCCTTGTGGCTGCCCGAAGGGATGCGCAGCGCTGCCGTGCGGTTCTCGTATGACCAGGCGATGCCGGTCGGTGCATGCGCTTCGGGCACCAGCCGGTCATAGCTGTTGGCATGCGGGGCCAGCAGCAGCATGGTGCCGGGCATGGCCTGCAGACACCCGGCGACGGCCTGTTTCATCAAGGTGCTGCCTTCCGGCCCGCCATTGTCGAACAGGTTCTGGCCGTCCTTGTCGGTCATGGAGAAATGCATGTGCATGCCGTTGCCTGGCCACGCAGGATAGGGCTTGGCCATGAAACTGGCGGCAAAACCGTATTTGCGCGCCAGTCCCTTGACCAGCATCTTGAACAGCCAGGTATCGTCGGCCACCTTCAGCACATCGTCGGAATGCAGCAGGTTGATCTCGAACTGGCCGATGCCCGCCTCGGAAAAGGCGGTGTCGGCGTCGATATCCATCGCCTAGCAGGCGTCATAGAGATCGGTAAAGAAGTTGTCGAACGCATCGAGCGCGCGCAGGGCAAGCGTATCGGCCCCTGGCCGCCGCTTGCCCGAGCGGGGCGAGGGGGGCACGCGCAATTCGCGGCCGGAATCGTCGATCAGGTAAAATTCCAGCTCGGTGGCGCATACCGGGCGCACGCCGCGCGCGTGAAAACGCTCCAGCACGCGGGCCAGTGCGTGGCGGGGGTCGCCCTCGAACGGGGTGCCATCTTCGTGAAACATCCAGATGGGTAACAGCGCCGTGGGGGCATCCAGCCAGGGCATGGGAATAAACCCGCGATCGGTGGGTCTGAGCACGCCATCCGCATCACCCGTCTCGAACACCAGCGGGCTGTTCTCGATATCCTCGCCCCAGATATCGAGGTTCAGGGCGGAATACGGAAAGCGCGTGCCCTCGCGCAGGATTTTCTCGGCAAAACGCACCGGCATCCGTTTGCCGCGGGCCTGGCCGTTCAGATCGGCCGCGGCAACACGGATGGTGCGCACATCGGGGTGGTGGCGGGCCCAGTCACGAAGCGGAAGCATGAATTACCTGATATACTGCGGTCGAAAACGGATACGCTGGCGCCGCTCGCGTGGCAAGTGCCGGTTCAGCCGCGTGTTGATCAGCCCGAACAGGCCGATGATGACCAGCGTCAGCATGATGAAATAGGCCGCCACCAACGGATAGGCGACAAACGGATTGAAGGTCTGGTCCACGAAGTAGCGCGCGTAATAGAATGCCTCGCCCGATTGCTGGCGTGCGGGAAAGGCCGACAGGAAGACCAGCGTGGTGGAATGGGTCAGAAAGATCGCTTCATTGGTGTAGCTGGGCCAGGCAAGCCGCAACATGTTCGGCCAGACCACGCGGCGAAACCGGACAAGGCCCGTCATGCCATAGGCATCGGCCGCTTCCAGATCGCCCTTTGGTACCGCGCGCAACGCGCCGTAGAACAATTCGGCCGTATAGGCGGTGGTGTTGAGGATCAGCACGACAAGCCCGCCCACCTGCGCCGTGGTCAGGGCCGATGTCTGCACTGTCAGCGTGACGAAGCCCAGGGGAATGTCGATGCCTGTGCGGGGCAACAGCACGAAGGCCGAGTAGAAGAAGAAGAACTGGATGAAAAGCGGCGAGCCACGAAAGAAGAAGATGAAACCGGCGGCCGGCCGGCTGAGCCACGGGTTGCCCGAGAACTTGGCCAATGCCACGACGGTGGCAAGGAAGAACCCGAAGACGATGGCGAAAGCTGCGAAATAGATGTTCCAGATCAGACCCGAGGCGATGAGAAAGACCTGATCGCAAAAGGTGATGTCCAGCCCGCGCGGCAACAGTCTTTCGCCATGGTCCCGGCCCATGGACCGCAGGATGTAGCCTTGAAAGCTTTCTGCGCAGGTTCTCATGACAGGCGGTCCTGACAGGCCGGGCAAGCCCGGGCAGGGCGGTGCAGGTGCCGGGCGATCATGCTTCGGCCTTTCGCAGGCGCTCGCCCTCGGCGGTGGCCTGGCCGCGTGACAGACGCCGGTTCAGGGCGCCAAAGCCGCGCTCGCTGGTCCAGGTCAGGAACAGATAGAAGATCAGCAGGACCAGAAAGTACCACACGCGCCAGTCAGGGTGCGGATAGGTGAACAGCGATGTCTTGGCCCCGCCCAGTTCACGCGCCCAATAGACCGCATCCTGAATGCCCAGCAGGAACAGCAGCGGTGTCGACTTGATCAGGATCTGCCAGATGTTCGACAGACCGGGCAGGGCGAAAACCCACATCTGGGGCATGGTGATGCGGCGAAATGCCTGGCTGCGGGTCATGCCATAGGCCTCGGCGGTTTCGATCTGTGCACGCGGCACGGCCTGTATGGCGCCATGCAGCGTGTTGGCCACAAAGGCGCCAAACACCAGGGCAAAGGCGATTGCCGCCATCGCGAAGGCGTAGACATTGCGTGTCCAGGCCGAGGCGCCAACGGGTGGCATCTTGGCCTCGCGGCAGACAACGAAATCATTGCCTTGGCGGATCGGCTGGTCCCAGTCAGGGCAATGGATATGATGCAGCACCCATTCGATTCCCTGACCCAGGGCAATGGGCACGAACAGGAAAAACACGATATCGGGCACGCCGCGCACAAGATTGACATAACCCTTGCCCAGCAGGCTGACCGGCGCCAGCCCGGAACGCAGGGCCAATGCGCCCAGCATGCCCATGCCCAGCGCCAGTGGCGCCACCACGGCCAGCAGCAACATCACCACCAGAAAAGACCGGTAGAACGCGAAATGCGTGCCGGTTGTCAGGTAGCAGGCAAACCACTGCCAGTCCGGCAGAAGCGCGGGATCGGTACAAAAAGAAAACATGCGGGGCTTGTCCGCGCGGGGCCGGGGCAGCAGGCAGGTGCCGCCCCGGCCGGGTCAGGGCAGGAACTGCGGCGGATCAGTCGAACAACGGCTCTTCGTCGCCAAACCAGCGCGTCAGCAATTCGTTCAGGGTGCCATCGGCCTTGACCGACTCGATGGCGTCGTTGAAGGTGGCGCGCAGTTCATCATCGGATTGGCGAATGCCCATGCCGATGCCGTCGCCGGGGGTCACGGCCTCGCCGATGAAGACCAGTTCTCCGCCGGAATCCGCCACAAAGGGCGCAAGGAACTCACGGTCTGCCAGCACCGCGTCAACCTCGCCGTTGCGTACGGCCGAAATGGTGTCATCCGGCGTGGGGAATTCCAGCAGCGTGGCATCCGTGTCGGCGACCAGCCCGGCCTGCACGGTGTTCGACTGCGCGGCAATCACACCCGATCCGATCACCGATTCATCGGTGCCCGCCAGCGCCATATAGGCCGAGGGGCTGGCACGTTTGTACGCCTCGGTGAACGAGATCACCTCGCGCCGGGCGTCGGTGATGCTCATGCCGGCCATGATGGCATCGTAGTTGCCGGCCACCAGATTGGGGATGATCGTATCCCAGTCGTTGGTCACCCATTCGCAGGTCAGGCCCGCGCGTTCGCACAGGATATCGCCCAGCTCGATCTCGAATCCGGTCAGTTCCCCGGTCGAATCATTGATGAAGTTGAAAGGCGGGTACAGCCCCTCGGTGCCAAGGCGGACAACATCCTGCGCGAATGCGGCCGAGGCCGAAAGCGCCAGGGCGGCGGCGGCAAGGGTCAGTCTTTTCATGGTGGTTACTCCTTGTTGGATGGGTTTTTTGTTGTTTGTTTCCGGTCAGCTTCCGGCTGCCGCATGGGCTTCGGGCGCATCATCGGCGGTGCGCAGGAACTGGCGCAGCCGGGGCGAACGCGGGGCGCCGAACAGGGCCTCGGGCGTGCCTTCCTCTTCGATCAGACCCTGATGCAGGAAGATGACATGGTCGGCAACATCGGCGGCAAGCGTCATGTCATGGGTGACGATCAGCATGGTGCGCCCCTCGCGGGCCAGCGCCTTGATCACGCGGATCACCTCTTGCTCCAGCTCGGGGTCCAGTGCCGAGGTGGGCTCGTCGAACAGCAGGGCACGGGGCTGCATGCACAATGCGCGCGCGATGGCGGCGCGCTGTTGCTGGCCGCCGGACATCTGGGCGGGGTAGACATCGGCCTTGTCCCCGATGCCGACCTTGTCAAGCAGGTCGCGCGCCCGCGCCTCGACATCGGCGCGGGGATGGCGCAGCACCGTTACCGGCGCCTCCATCACATTCTGCAGGACGGTCATGTGCGACCACAGGTTGAAGCCCTGAAACACCATGGACAGGTTGGTACGGATCCGCGCCACCTGTGCCCGGTCTGCCGGCTGGCGGTTTGCCCCCTTGCCGCGCCAGCGCACGGGTTCGCCATCAAAGACGATCTCGCCCTGCTGGCTGTCTTCCAGCAGGTTGCAGCAGCGCAACAGGGTTGATTTGCCAGACCCAGACGATCCGATCAGCGCGATCACCTGTCCGGGCATGGCGGTCACATCGACCCCTTTGAGCACCTCAAGTGACCCATAGGCCTTGTGCAGACCCTGAATGGCGATGACCGGGGCAGGGTGGGCACGGTCCGCCTGATCTGATGCCCGGGCCAGGGCAGGGGCTGGGCTGGCGTCGGTCAAAGGGCGCTCGTCTGCATGGGGTCTTCATCGTTCCTGTCTAGCATGGGCGTGATTGCAATCGACGAACCCGCGCCTGTCAACCGAAATCGCGCCAGCGATGGTGCAAGGTCGGCGTAACGATCCGGGCGAACAGAAAACCGGCGACATAGCCGCCCAGATGCGCCTGCCATGCCAGAAAGCCACCGGCCAGAAAGTAGAGGGCGACATTCATCAGGATCAGCCCCGCCATCAGGTTCCAGAACGGGCGCAGGGACTCGTTGCGGGCACGGCGGCGTTGCCAGTCCCAGTACTGGGTCATGCCGAACAGCCCGAAGACCGCACCCGACGCGCCCACCATCGGCCCCACCGCATCGGAGATCAGCCAGAAGGCCGCCGCCCCACCCGCAGCCGTGATCACATAGGCCAGCAGAAACCCGCGCTGACCCAGGCGCGGCACCGCCTCGCGCCCCAGATGCACCAGGACCAGCATGTTGAACAGCAGGTGCATCACCCCGCCATGCAGAAAGGCATAGGTGACAAACATCGCCATCGGCTGACCTGGCCAGACCGGCTGCCAGTCGATCAGCAGGCGCGGCCAGAAGGCGCCGTGAATCAGCGCAGTGCGGCGCAGCCCGCCCTGACCCAGAAACGGGGTCTCGGCCAGCAGGAACAGCAGTTCGGGCACCGTGCAGATGGCGACGATGGCCAGCACCACGGGTGCGGGACGGTCAGGTGAAAGGGGGCTGCGCTGTGTCATGCGGCAGCCATGACAGGCAGCCGGGCTGCAGGCAAGGGGACAGCGGCGTCAATACCCGGTGCCGTTGATCACAGCGCCGGCAGTTGACAGCAGAATGCGCAGATCGACCATCGGTGACAGCGTTTCGACATAGGTCTTGTCGATCTGGGCGCGTACCTCGAAACTGTCATCATTGCGCGCCGACACCTGCCACAGCCCGCTTAGCCCCGGTCGCACTGCCAGATAGGCCGAAGGGTGCAGGTACAGGGGCAGCTGATCAGGCAACATAGGGCGTGGGCCGACCAGGCTCATGTCACCCTTCAGCACATTGAAAAGCTGAGGCAGTTCGTCCAGCGATGTCTTGCGGATCAGCCTGCCCAGCGGGGTGATGCGCGGGTCGTTCTTCAGTTTCTGGGTCAGTTCCCATTCGCGCCGCAACGCCGGGTCGGCAGCCAGGCAGGCAGCCAGCCTGCCCTCGGCGCCCTGCACCATCGAGCGCAGCTTCAGCATCTGGAACCTGCGCCCGTTCCGGCCCAGCCTGGTCTGGCTGTAAATCGGGTTGCCGCCTTCGATCCACAGGGCAATGGCCAGCAGCGCGAACACCGGAAACGCCAGTACAAGGGCCACCAGGGCGCCGGTGATATCGATGCCGCGCTTGATCAGGCGGGCATAGACCCCCTGTGCCCGATCCGTGCGCGCCGGCGATGCCGGCAGCAATGCGGCATGATCCACGCGAACGGGGTAGGGTTGCATGGTCGGCACTGGCCGAGCCTGCCCTGGCAACAAGGCGAACCCCTCGGGCGGAAGGGGGCCAATACGGCCATCGCCGCGCATCTGTAGTGTCATGGTTTACACCGGCAGCTGTCTGGCTTGTCGCGCACACTCCCCCAAGCCGCGCAACTCGCCTGATTTCAGCCACGATTTAAACAAAATTCAGGAAAACCGGAAATCAAATTGATCAGGTTTTCACCGCACGGGACCGAAAAAAACTGTTTCCGTACAGGCAACTTGCACGCATAGGTTGTTCTGCTTTGGCATTGTGCAACGATCCTTGCATGTGCTTCAGGATTGTTCCCAGAACGCAAACAATGACGACTGCCGCTGCCCGTCTGTATCGGGCTTTCAGCGCCTTTCGGCAACCGGGGCGAACAGCAGAGAATCACCTTGTGGCGATCTTGACGGGCCATATCGGCCGGCGCGCCCCTGTCCCGCGCCCTGAAACCGCCGTGAATATTTGGAATTGTCGACAGATTCCCCTACTAGCACTAACCAGCCGGGCACATCTTCCGTGTTCGGGCCGGTGTCGCGCGCATGGGCGCGCCCCAAGGCGGACTGCTGATGAATCGGGCATTGAACTACTATCTGGAACATTTCGGGCTGCAGGCGCGGCCGTTTTCGCTGGCGCCGGATCCTGCCTTTCTGTTCTGGTCGCCTGAACACCGCGGGGCGCTGGCCATGCTGGAATACGGGCTCGATACCCGCGCGCCCATCACGCTGCTCAGCGGCGAGATCGGCGCGGGCAAGACGACGCTGCTGCATTATTTCATCGACGGCCTGCCCGGTGACATCACCATCGGCATGATTTCGAACGCGCGGCCGGGGGTGAACGATATCCTGCGCCGGGTCTGTGCCGCGCTGGAGGTCGAACTGCCCGCCGGCGCCGCGCCCGATGACACCGGCACGCAGTTTGCGGCGTTGCAGGCCTTTCTGCTGGCAGAGCATCGACAGGGCAACCGGGTGCTGATCATCATCGACGAAGCGCAGAACCTGAACCGCGACGCGCTGGAAGACCTGCGCATGCTGACCAACATCAACGCCGGGCGTGACGAGGTGCTGCAACTGTTGCTGTCTGGCCAGCCGGAACTGCGCGATGTGGTGCGCCGCCCCGATCTGGAACAATTCGCCCAGCGTGTCGCCGCCAGCTATCATCTTCCCCGCCTGGATCTGCCGGGTGTTGGCGGCTACATTGCCGAACGGCTGCGCAAGGCGGGCGGAAAACCCAATGTGTTCAGCCGGCAGGCCGCGGAATTGATTTATCAGGCCACGGGCGGCACGCCGCGTCTGGTCAACCAGCTGTGCGATCTGGCGCTGACCTATGCCTTTGCCCAGAACCAGCGCCAGGTGCTGCGCAGCACGGTCGAGCAGGTTCTGGACGATGGCGTGTTCTTCGGTGCCCAGCCCGTCGACGAATAAGCGGCGCCGGCGCGCGCCTTTCCCGGGGCATCGGCCCTGCCGGGCTTGACTTCGCCGGCGCCAGCCTGTGTATCGCGCCCATCCCTTGTCCGCCGATGGAGCCCGCGATGAACCCCTACCGCAGCCATACCTGCGCCGACCTCAATGCCGCGCATGTGGGCCAGACCGTGCGCCTGGCCGGCTGGGTGCATCGCGTGCGCGATCATGGCGGCGTGCTGTTCATCGACCTGCGGGATCATTACGGCATCACCCAGGTACTGGCCGACAGCGACAGCCCTGCCTTTGCCGAGATGGAAAAGCTGCGATCCGAATGGGTGATCTCGGTTGATGGCGTGGTCAAGGCGCGCGCGCCGGAACTGTTGAATGCCAAAATTCCCACCGGCGAGATCGAGGTCTATGTGCGCGGCCTGCGCGTGCTGGGCCAGGCCGATGAACTGCCGCTGCCGGTCTTCGGCGAGCCGGATTACCCCGAGGAAACGCGCCTGACCTACCGCTTTCTGGACCTGCGGCGCGAAACGCTGCATGCCAACATGATGCTGCGCTCGAAGGTGGTAAAGGCGTTTCGTGACCGCATGTGGGAGGCGGGTTTCACCGAATTCCAGACCCCGATCATTACGGCCAGCAGCCCCGAGGGCGCGCGCGATTTTCTGGTGCCCTCGCGCCTGCATCCGGGCAAGTTCTACGCCCTGCCGCAGGCGCCGCAGCAGTTCAAGCAGCTGATCATGGTGGCGGGCTTCGACCGCTATTTCCAGATCGCGCCCTGTTTCCGCGACGAAGACCCCCGCGCCGACCGCTCGCCCACCGATTTCTACCAGCTTGACGTGGAAATGAGCTTTGTCGAACAGGAAGACGTGTTTGCGGCGATGGAGCCGGTGATCGGCGGGGTGTTCGAACAGTTCGCAGGCGGGCAGCGCGTTGTGGGCGAGTGGCCGCGCATTGCCTATGCCGAGGCGCTGGCAAAATACGGCACCGACAAGCCCGACCTGCGCTGCCCGCTGGTGATGCAGGATGTATCCGAACATTTTCGCGGCTCCGGCTTTGCGATCTTCGCCAAACTGCTGGAAAACGAGGGCACCGAGATCCGCGCCATCCCCGCGCCGACCGGCGGGTCGCGCAAGTTCTGCGACCGGATGAACGCCTTTGCCCAGGCGCAGGGGCTGCCGGGGATGGGGTATATCTTTTGGCGCCAGGGCGACGACGGCGTTATGGAAGCCGCCGGCCCGCTGGCCAAGAACATCGGCCCCGAACGGACCGAGGCGATCCGCCAGCAACTGGGTCTGGGTGCGGGCGATGCCGCCTTCTTTCTGGGCGGACGGCCCGAGACATTCGAGCCCGTCGCGGCCAAGGCGCGCGTGGAAATCGGGCGCGAACTGAACCTCAGCGAAACCGATATCTTCCGCTTTGCCTGGATCGTCGATTTCCCGATGTACGAGAAAGACCCCGAAACCGGCGCCGTGGATTTCAGCCACAACCCGTTTTCCATGCCGCAGGGCGGGATGGAGGCGCTGCAGGGCGACCCGCTGGCGGTCAAGGGCTATCAGTATGACCTGGCCTGCAACGGCTATGAACTGCTTTCAGGTGCGATCCGCAACCACAAGCCGGAAATCATGTTCAAGGCGTTCGAACTGGCCGGCTATGGCAAGGATGAGGTGGAAAAGCGCTTTGGCGGCATGGTCAAGGCCTTCCGCTATGGCGCACCGCCGCATGGCGGCTGCGCGGCGGGCATCGACCGGATCGTCATGCTGCTGGCCGGCACCACGAATATCCGCGAGGTCATCATGTTCCCCATGAACCAGCGCGCCGAAGACCTGATGATGAACGCCCCGTCAGAGCCGTCGAACGAACAGCTGCGCGAATTGCGCCTGCGCGTGCTGCCGCCCGAAAAATAGGCGGCTTGCGCCGCCGCAGCCGTCAGCGGCCCCGGTCGTGCAGCCAGCGTGCCTGCGCCGCTGTCTCTATCGCGCCGGGGCGGGCGGCGCGCACGGTGTCAATTGCCTGTTGTGGCGGCAGGCCTCGTTCGACCAACAACAGGGCGCCCATGGTGCCGCTGCGCCCCAGCCCGGCGCGGCAATGGATCAGCACGTTCTGCCCCGCATCCAGTGCCTGATGCAGCCCCGGCGACAGCCCCGCCCAGCGCGCCATGCCAACGGCATCGGGCAGGCCGAAATCAGGGATCGGCAGGCGGTGCCAGGTTATCCCCTCGGCCGCCAGCAGGCTGCCCAGGCCATCCAGACGCAGCGCGCGGCTTTCGCCGCTTTCCAGCAAGCTCAGCACATGCGCGGCCCCCCAGCGCCGCCAGTCGGCAATATCCTGCGCCAGACTGTCCGGCCCCCGCCCCCCGGGGCAGGCCGTCAGCCCCAGCAGGCCCGTGCCGACCGGCAGGGCGCCGATTGCATGTGCCGCGGTCATGCGGGCGCCCGCTGTTGCTGCATTTCCCGTGCCCCGTGACTCTGTCGTGGTTTGCCGGCAGGAGAGGATCGCGCGCCTGCATCGCGGGGGCAAGTCCTGATTGCGGGCGCCACGACAACGGGATGCCGCACAGGGACTGCCGCCAAATCACTCAGCGCCGCGCGGCTGTGACGGTTTACCCGGCAGACGTGGATTTCTGCGCGCCGGCACTCTGCCCTGGCCCCCGCAGGCAGGGCTGTTCCCATGCCGCGGGCAAGTTCAGCTTGACCGGCTCACACAATGCGATCACATTTCACGGAGCGGCCAACGATCCGGGCGCCTTCGTCGCCAGCCTGACGCCACGGGTCGTTCAGACGGCGCAAGGGCCCGCTGCTGGTGCGCAAGAACCGCCGTCAGTGCGGTGGTCACAACAGGAAGAGGTACAGAATGAAGAAATCAGTATTCATGGGCACCCTTGCCGCTTCGGCGCTGATGGCCGGCATGGCATCGGCGCAAACGCTGGCAGAGGTGCAGGCGCGGGGCGAGTTGAACTGCGGCGTGTCAACCGGCGTCAACGGTTTCTCTGCCCCCGATGCCGACGGCGTGTGGCAGGGGTTTGACGTGGCCGTGTGCCGGGCTGTGGCCGCGGCTGTGCTGGGTGATCCGATGGCGGTGAACTTTGTGCCGACCACCGGGCAGACCCGCTTTACCGCGCTTGCCTCGGGCGAGGTGGACATGCTGGCACGCAAACCACCTGGACCTTCTCGCGCGATGTCGACCTGCGCCTGACCTTTACCGGCACCAATTATTACGACGGTCAGGGCTTCATGGTGCCGGCTGATCTGGGTGTCAGCTCGGCCACCGAACTGGATGGCGCCACCGTCTGCATCCAGACCGGCACCACCACCGAACTGAACCTGGCCGACTATTTCCGCGTCAACGGCATGAGCTACGAGCCGGTGCCGATCGAAACGAATGCCGAGGCGCAGCAGCAGTATCTGGCCGGTGCCTGCGATGTCTACACCACCGATGTGTCCGGCCTTGCCGCCACGCGCGCAGGGTTCGAGAACCCGGGTTCCCATGTGATCCTGCCCGAGGTCATCTCGAAAGAGCCGCTGGGCCCCGCCGTGCGCCATGGCGACGAACAGTGGTCGGATATCGTGCGCTGGACGCTGAACGCGCTGATCGCCGCCGAGGAATACGGCGTGACGCTCGATAACCTCGAGGAAATGGCCGCTGCGCCCACCGACAACCCCGAGATCAACCGGCTTCTGGGTACCGAGGGCAACCTGGGCGAGATGTTCGGGCTTGACGCCGAATGGGCCGTGCGTGCCATCGGCGTGGCGGGCAACTATGGCGAGATCTTTGCCGCCACCATTGGCGCGGATACGCCCATCGGTCTGGAGCGCGGCCTGAACGCGCAGTATACCGAAGGCGGGCTGCTGTATTCGCCGCCCTTCCGCTGATCACCATACCGGGCGGGGGGGGGGGGGGGGGGGCCGGGCG
>JAFIED010000256.1 GCA_020832805.1 Pararhodobacter sp. | reverse complement strand
TTGTTGGCGGGGCGATGGGTGGAACGGCGCTGACGCCGGATGGTGTAAAGGCTGTGGCATCGATGCCGTCGCGCGAGGAGCTCATCGCTTCCGTCGTGGCTTGCATCGGCGCACCGGCTTCCAGCATCGCCGGGGCCATTGGCGCACCTGCTTCGAACATCGCGGGCATCCTCTCTACCCTGGAAGAGCGGGAAGCTGCCTGAGCAACCTGAGAACCCTGCAAGCGGGCAG
This sequence comes from Pararhodobacter sp., assembly GCA_020832805.1. Taxonomy (GTDB): domain Bacteria; phylum Pseudomonadota; class Alphaproteobacteria; order Rhodobacterales; family Rhodobacteraceae; genus Pararhodobacter. The sequence goes on along the minus strand of JAFIED010000256.1, from coordinate 5,182 downwards.
ACATGCGCCCCACGCTGGAAATCAACTATCAGAATGGAAACGGAAAAATGGCTGATCTGAAAGCGCTCGCCGAGCAAATCGTGAACCTGACCCTGCTGGAAGCGCAGGAACTGAAGCAAATCCTGAAGGACGAATACGGCATCGAGCCCGCCGCTGGCGGCGCGGTGATGATGGCGGGTCCGGCCGCAGGTGGCGCGGCCGAAGCGGCCGAGGAAAAGACCGAATTCGACGTCATCCTGCTTGAAGCCGGTGCCAACAAGATCAACGTCATCAAGGAAGTCCGCGCCATCACTGGCCTGGGGCTGAAAGAGGCGAAGGATCTGGTGGAAGCCGGCGGCAAGGCCGTGAAGGAACAGGCGCCGAAGGCCGAGGCCGAAGAGATCAAGAAAAAGCTCGAGGACGCTGGCGCCAAGGTCGAGCTGAAGTAATTCGTGGGGTGCGACGCACCCAGCGTGTGACAAGGGGCTGGGCCCGGCACTTGCCGGGCCCGGCCGCCGCTGTTTCTGCAGGCGCCTTGCGCGTCAAGACGCCTGCAGAAGCAGTTCAGGGTTCGGGAGCGGTTCGGTGGGACGGGCCGCAAGCATGGAACCCACGCTTAGTTTCGCATGAGGGCATGGTTGCCGAAGCCCGACGGCAACCGCACCCGCGAAGACAGGAAAGGTGATACCGCGCATGGCTCAGACCTATGTTGGCCAGAAACGCATCCGCAGGATGTTTGGCAAGATCCGCGAAGTGCTGGAGATGCCAAATCTCATCGAAGTTCAGAAATCGTCATACGACCTGTTCCTGCGTTCGGGTGACAGCGACACGCCGCTGGATGGCGAGGGGCTGAAGGGTACGTTCCAGTCGGTCTTTCCGATCAAGGATTTCAACGAAACCGCGGTTCTGGAGTTCGTGAAATACGATCTGGAAAAGCCGAAATATGACATCGACGAATGCCAGACGCGCGACATGACCTATTCGGCACCGCTGAAGGTCACGCTGCGGCTGATCGTGTTCGATGTGGACGCCGACACCGGTGCCCGTTCGGTCAAGGACATCAAGGAACAGGAAGTGTTCATGGGCGACATGCCCCTGATGACTCCGAACGGTACTTTTGTCGTGAACGGCACCGAACGTGTGGTGGTCAGCCAGATGCACCGATCGCCCGGCGTGTTCTTTGACCATGACAAGGGCAAGACCCATTCCTCGGGCAAGCTGCTGTTCCAGTGCCGGATCATTCCCTATCGCGGTTCCTGGCTTGATTTCGAGTTCGACCCCAAGGATCTGGTTTTTGCCCGGATCGACCGGCGCCGCAAGCTGCCGGTAACAACGCTGCTGTACGCGCTGGGGCTGGATCAGGAAGGCATCATGAATGCCTATTACGAACAGGTCAGCTAGCGGCTTGAAAGGAACAAGGGCTGGGTCACGCGCTTTTTCCCCGAGCGGGTGCGGGGCACGCGCCCCACGATGGACTTGGTTGACGCCGCCACCGGCGAAGTGATCCTGAAGGCCGGCGACAAGGCCACGCCGCGGATGGTCAAGAAATGGATCGACGAGGGAAAGGTCACCGACCTGCTGGTGCCCTTTGACTATATCCTCGGCCGTTTCGTGGCGTCCGACATCATCAACGAGGAAACCGGCGAGATCTGGGTCGAGGCGGGTGACGAACTGACCTGGGAACTCGACAAGGACGGCGAGGTCAAGGGCGGCACGCTGAAAACCCTGATGGATCAGGGGATCACCGAGATCCCGGTGCTGGACATCGACAACGTCAATGTCGGCCCCTACCTGCGCAACACCATGGCCGCCGACAAGGTGATGAACCGTTAACAGGCGCTGATGGAAATCTACCGCTTGATGCGCCCGGGCGAACCCCCCACCCTGGATGCGGCGGAAAACCTGTTCGAAACGCTGTTCTTTGATTCCGAGCGGTATGACCTGTCGGCCGTTGGCCGGGTCAAGATGAACATGCGTCTGAACCTGGATGCGCCCGACACGCAGCGCACGCTGCGCAAGGATGACATCATCGCCTGTATCAAGGCGCTGGTCGACCTGCGCGACGGGCGTGGCGAGATCGACGACATCGACCACCTGGGCAACCGCCGGGTGCGTTCGGTCGGCGAGTTGATGGAAAACCAGTATCGGCTGGGTCTGCTGCGCATGGAGCGCGCGATCCGCGAGCGGATGTCGTCGGTGGAAATCGACACGGTGATGCCCCAGGACCTGATCAACGCCAAGCCCGCAGCGGCTGCCGTGCGCGAGTTCTTCGGTTCTTCGCAGCTGTCGCAGTTCATGGACCAGACCAACCCGCTGTCCGAGGTGACCCACAAAAGGCGCCTTTCGGCGCTGGGGCCGGGCGGTCTGACGCGCGAGCGCGCAGGCTTCGAGGTGCGCGACGTGCACCCCACGCATTATGGCCGGATGTGCCCGATCGAGACGCCGGAAGGTCAGAACATCGGTCTGATCAACTCGCTTGCCACCTTTGCGCGGGTCAACAAGTACGGCTTTATCGAAACCCCCTATCGCAAGGTAGAGGGCGGGCAGGTCACGGATGAGGTGATCTATCTGTCGGCCACCGAGGAACAGCGCCATACCATTGCGCAGGCCAATGCAACGCTTGATGCTGAAGGCCGCTTCGTTAATGACCTGGTCAGCACCCGCAAGGGGGGGGACTTCATGTTGTCCCCGCGCGATGCGGTCGATCTGATCGACGTGTCGCCCAAGCAGCTGGTGTCGGTGGCGGCCTCGCTGATCCCGTTCCTGGAAAACGACGACGCCAACCGCGCGCTGATGGGCTCGAACATGATGCGCCAGGCGGTGCCGCTGTTGCGGTCGGATGCGCCACTGGTCGGCACCGGGATCGAGGGCGTGGTGGCCCGCGATTCGGGCGCCGCGATCATGGCACGCCGTGCCGGTGTCATTGATCAGGTCGATGCTCAGCGGATCGTTGTGCGCGCCACCGAGATGCTGGAGCCGGGAGAGCCGGGGGTGGATATCTACCGCCTGCGCAAGTTCAAGCGTTCGAACCAGTCTTCGTGCATCAACCAGCGCCCGCTGGTAAAGGTGGGCGATGTGGTGAAGCGTGGTGAAGTCGTGGCCGATGGCCCCTGCACCGACATGGGCGAACTGGCCGTCGGGCGCAACATCACCGTCGCCTTCATGCCCTGGAACGGCTACAACTACGAGGACTCGATCCTGATCTCCGAACGCATCCTGAAGGATGATGTGTTCACTTCGATCCATATCGAGGAATACGAGGTGGCCGCCCGCGACACCAAGCTGGGGCCCGAAGAGATCACGCGTGACATTCACAATGTCGGCGAGGAGGCCCTGCGCAACCTCGACGAGGCCGGGATCGTCTATATCGGGGCCGAGGTGCAGGCCGGCGACATTCTGGTGGGCAAGATCACGCCAAAGGGCGAAAGCCCGATGACACCGGAAGAAAAGTTGCTGCGCGCGATTTTCGGTGAAAAGGCCAGCGATGTGCGCGACACTTCGTTGCGGCTGCCGCCGGGTGCCTATGGCACGGTGGTGGAAGTGCGCGTGTTCAACCGCCACGGGGTGGACAAGGACGAGCGTGCGCTGCAGATCGAGCGCGAAGAGATCGAACGCCTGTCGCGCGACCGCGATGACGAGCTGGCGATCCTGGAGCGCAACATCTATGGCCGCCTGAAGCAGTTGATCCTGGGCAAGGTGGCGGTCAAGGGGCCAAAGGGCGTCCGGGCCAATTCCGAGATCACGGAGGAATTGCTGGAAAGCCTGAGCCGCGGCCAGTGGTGGCAGCTTGCCCTGGCCGAGGAAGCCGACGCGCAAGAGGTCGAGGCGCTGAACGCGCTTTTCGATCAGCAGAAGCGCGCCTTGAGCCATCGGTTCGAGGACCGGGTTGAAAAGGTACGCCGGGGCGATGACCTGCCGCCGGGTGTGATGAAGATGGTCAAGGTCTTCCTGGCGGTAAAGCGCAAGCTGCAGCCGGGCGACAAGATGGCCGGGCGCCACGGCAACAAGGGGGTCGTGTCCAAGGTAGTCCCGCAAGAGGACATGCCCTTCCTGACCGATGGAACCACGGTGGACCTGGTTCTGAATCCGCTGGGTGTGCCCTCGCGCATGAATGTGGGGCAGATTCTGGAAACCCATATGGGCTGGGCCTTGCGCGGTCTTGGTGTGCAGATTGACGAGGCGTTGCAGGAATATCGTCGCTCTGGCGACCTGACACCGGTGCACGAGGCGCTGCGCATCGCCTATGGCGACGAGGTCTATGACCAGGCCTTTGACAAGATGGACGAGGCGGTTCTTGTCGAAGCGGCCGAAGCCGTTACAGGGGGCGTGCCGATCGGCCCGCCGGGCTTTGACGGTGCCAAGGCGGCCGATGTCAACGCGGCGCTGGTCAAGGCGGGCTTTGACCAGTCCGGCCAGTCAACCGTCTTTGACGGGCGTACCGGCGAGCCCTTTGCGCGCAAGGTGACGGTGGGCACGAAATACATGCTCAAGCTGCACCACCTTGTCGATGACAAGCTGCACGCGCGGTCAACCGGGCCCTACAGCCTGGTCACCCAGCAACCGCTGGGCGGCAAGGCGCAGTTCGGCGGTCAGCGTCTGGGCGAGATGGAGGTCTGGGCACTGGAAGCCTATGGCGCTGCCTATACGTTGCAGGAAATGCTGACCGTGAAGTCGGATGACGTGGCAGGCCGTACCAAGGTCTATGAAAGCATCGTCAAGGGCGAGGACAATTTCGAGGCCGGTGTGCCCGAATCCTTCAACGTGCTGGTGAAGGAAGTCCGCGGCCTGGGCCTGAACATGGAACTCCTGGATTCGGAGGAAGAGGGCTGAGGCCTGCGTTGAACCCCATCCTGTGGCCCACCCGCAGGGTGGGGTTCACCCAACCACACCCGTTCCCCGCGCCCCCATCAAGGAATTTACGATGAACCAGGAAATCACGACCAACCCGTTCAATCCGGTTGCCGCGCCGAAGACCTTTAACGAAATCAAGGTCTCTCTGGCCAGCCCCGAGCGGATTCTGAGCTGGTCATACGGCGAGATCAAGAAGCCGGAAACCATCAACTACCGTACCTTCAAGCCCGAGCGTGACGGGCTGTTCTGCGCGCGCATCTTTGGCCCGATCAAGGATTACGAGTGCCTGTGCGGCAAGTACAAGCGCATGAAGTATCGCGGCGTCGTCTGCGAGAAATGCGGTGTCGAGGTG
>JAFIED010000252.1 GCA_020832805.1 Pararhodobacter sp. | reverse complement strand
GGGGCTATGGGGGGGGCTGGTATGGTTCACTGGTTCGTCTGAATGGGGGGTGGCGTGGCATTTGGGCGGTCTTTTCTTTTCCCGCAGCGGGGGGGCGGTTCCGGGGCGCCGGTCGGCGCTTTCGATCTGCGTGGCGCCCAGCATGTACAGCCCCCCGCCGCGCGGCACGATGTACAGCGGATGGCGCGGGTGCAGCAGACGCACCGGGCGTGTCAGCCGGATATCCGGCGCGTGCAGCACCACCATTTCACCGCGCCCCCCGCGTAGCCCCGGCAGCGCGGCGGCCAGGCCGCGCGCGTCGATCACGGGGCCGGCGAAAGCGTCAGGCGTGACCGTCTCGCGCCGGATCGGCACACCGCGCGCGGCCAGATCAGCCGTCAGGTCAGTCAGCGCGCGGCGCGGGTCCAGATGGGCTTCGTCAGGGAAATGCAGCGCCTGATCGATGCCCGGCAGATCCGGTTCAAGCATGTGCAGGGTGTCGCCGGCGGGCTGATGCCCGCTGGTGCGGCGGGCAAAGCGTGCCAGTTCGCCCCGATCGCGCGCCAGTGCCACCACCAGCGAGCCGCGCTGCACGACCTTTGTCACCTGGGCCCAGTCCCCGGCGGCACGCTGACCATGCGCGACGATTTGCGGTTCGGCCGTGGCGCCTTCGCAAAAGGGGGCCAGCATGCCCCCGGCCCACCAAGAACACCCATGCGCGCCGGGCGCGCCGTGACGGTCGAACAGGCGCGGGGTAAAGCCGGCGCATGACAGGGCCCGTGCCGCCCACAGGCCGGCCACCCCCGCACCGATGACAGTGATTTCAGCCATGTTGCAGGCCCGGGGCAATGCGGTCTGACACGGGCCAGACGGCGTGGAAGTGATGCACCGGCCCGTGCCCCGTGCCATCGCCGATGCCCAGCGTATCGGCCCCGGACAGGGCGCCCTGCAGATAGTCATGCGCCCGCCGCACCGCCTGTTCCAGCGTCATGCCCTGCACCAGCCCCGCCGCGATGGCGGCCGACAGGGTGCAGCCGGTGCCATGGGTGTTGCGCGTGGTCTGGCGCCGGGCGGTCAGCCGGGTGATGCCCGCATCGGTGATCAGCAGATCGATGCAGACCTCGCCCGCGCCATGGCCGCCTTTCATCAGCACCGCCTGTGCACCCATCCTGCGCAATGCCCGGCCCTGTTCGGCCATGGCGTGTTCGGTGCTGGCCGGTGCCGTGTCCAGCAGGTCGGCGGCCTCGGGCAGGTTGGGGGTCAGCAGGGTGGCGACCGGTACCAGCCGCGCGCGCAGGGCGTGCAACGCCGCATCCGGCAGCAGGCGCGCGCCTGATTTCGCCACCATCACCGGGTCCAGCACCATCGGAACGCCCCGCGCCGCGGCAGCGGCCAGCCCGTCGGCCACGGTGGCGATGGTCTCTGGCCCGCCCAGCATGCCCAGTTTCACCGCGCCGATCGCCAGATCGTCGAACACAGCCGCCATCTGCGCCGCAATCATCGCCGGGCTGGCCGGTTCGACCATGGTCACGGCGCGCGTGTTCTGCGCGGTCAAGGCGGTGATCACGCTGGCGCTGTAAACGCCCAGTGCCGAAAACGTCTTCAGATCGGCCTGGATACCGGCGCCGCCGCCGGAATCCGACCCGGCAATGGTCAATGCTAAGGGAACCATGCCCGCCTTCCTTTCTTGCTCTGCCCTGGTCGCATGGCCGGCAACAAAGAACGGGTGGCGGGCGCTGTCTGCCCCTGCGTGCACCGTTCCCTACGCCGGCATGACCCGGATCAGGTTCGATGGGTTGGCCTTTGCCTCTCAGCCCCGGACGGGGCACCCCAACGGTTGAGCCGGAAACTTAGGAGTGTTGTTTTCCGGGGTCAAGGCCGGGCGGGCAGGCGCGCGTGGCGGTCTGCCGGCCGGTCAAGGGGCACCTGGCCGAAAAGCCGGTCGCAACGGCGGCATTTTCGCCGTATACTTCCGTTCGGTTCCTCGTTACGGGGAACGGCTGCGCCGCTTGTTGCCGCGCGTTTTCCTGCCCCTTTACGGATACCCTTGCCATGATCTCTACCCTTGCCGATGCGCTTGCCGAGCGTGGCTATGACACGCTTACACCGGTTCAGCAGGCCGTCATCGACCCTGATCTGACCGAACAGGATCTGCTGGTCTCGGCCCAGACCGGATCAGGCAAGACGGTGGGATTCGGCCTGGCCATTGCGCCCACGGTTCTGGAAGGCGCCGAACGCTTTGGGCCCGCCGCCGCGCCGCTGGGCCTGGTCATTGCGCCCTCGCGCGAACTGGCGACGCAGGTCATGCGCGAACTGGCCTGGCTATACGCGCGCACGGGCGCTGTCGTCGCCTCTTGCGTGGGCGGGATGGACATGCGGCAGGAGCGCCGGGCGCTGGATCGTGGGGCGCATCTGGTGGTCGGTACGCCGGGCCGGTTGCGCGATCATATCGAACGCGGTGGCCTGGATCTGGGTGCCCTGCGCGCCGTCGTGCTGGACGAGGCCGACGAGATGCTGGACATGGGATTCCGCGAGGATCTGGAATTCATGCTGGAAACCGCCCCGGCCGGCCGCCGCACGCTGCTGTTTTCGGCCACGGTGCCGCCGGTGATTGCGCGCCTGGCTCAGCAATACCAGCGCGATGCCCGGCGCATCAGCACGATCAGCAGCGCCGGGCAGCATGCCGATATCGCCTATCAGGCGGTGCGCGTTGCCGCGTCGGATGTCGACAACGCGGTGTTCAATCTGCTGCGCTTTCATGACGACCAGAGCGCGCTTGTCTTTGCCAACACCCGTGCCACCGTCAGCCATCTGACGGCCAGGCTGGCCAACCGGGGACTGTCGGTTGTCAGCCTGTCGGGCGAACTGAGCCAGAGCGAACGCACCCATGCGCTGCAGGCGATGCGCGACGGGCGTGCGCGCGTTTGCGTGGCCACCGATGTGGCGGCGCGCGGCATTGACCTGCCCCGGCTGAACCTGGTGATCCATGCCGATCTGCCCGGCAATACCGAAAGCCTGTTGCACCGCTCGGGGCGGACCGGCCGGGCAGGGCGCAAGGGGATTTCGGCGCTGATTGTGCCGCCAAAGGGTGTGCGACGCACCGAGCAGTTGCTGAAATGGGCCAAGATCGATGCCGAATGGACCGTCGCGCCCTCGGTTGATGATATCCTGCGCCGGGATGAGGAACGCCTGCTGGCAGACCCGTCCTGGGACGAGCCGCTGACCGACGAGCAGCAGGCCTTTGCCCAGCGCCTTCTGGCGCGCCACAGCCCCGAGGCCGTGGCCGGCGCCTATCTGCGTTTGCACCAGACCCGCCATGCCGCGCCCGAAGACCTGTTGCCCCCGGACACCCGTTCCGCCCCACGTGAAAAACCGGCCTTTGGCCCGTCGCGCTGGGTGGCCCTGTCGGTGGGGCGTGCGCAGCGGGCCGAGGCGCGCTGGCTGTTGCCGATGATGTGCCGGGCAGGCGGGTTGGACCGCAACGCCATCGGGGCGATCCGCGTGCAGGATGAAGAAACCTATGTCGAGATCGCCCAGGCAGGGGTTGACGGTTTCCTGGCGGCGCTGGGGGGCGATGGGGTATTGGAGGACGGGATAAAGGCGCGCCTGCTGGACGCGCCGCCGGAACTGTCGGCCAGACCGGCCCGCGCCGCGCGCGACGAAACCCGCGAGCGCCGCGCGCCGCGCGCTGAATCCCGCGCGCCGCGTACCGAAGCGGGTGCGGCGCTCCGGCCGACGCCTGCGGCGGCAGGCACCACGGCAGAAAGCAGCCGGGCGGCAGACACGTCTGACCGGACGGACAGCCCGCAGGCACCGCCCGTCGTACAGACGGATGCTGCGGCCTATCAGCCGGCACAGCCCGCCCCGGATGCCCCCGCAGGCAAGACCCCGGCGCCCGGGTCGGCACCCAAACCCGCATCAGCAAAGACCCCGGCGCCCAAGGGCCGCCCCACCCGGGACGATGACGCCAGACCCGCCACGGCGCGGAAAAGCGCCGACAGCAGCAGGGATGCGGCGCCCGGTGGCGCCAAGCCCGGCGCCAGATCCGGTGGCGCAAAGTTCGGTGGCGCAAAGTTCGGCGGGGCAAGGCCCGGCGGCACCGGGGGCGAGGGGGCGCGGCCCGCGCGCACTGCCGGCAGCAGGCCCGGCAAACCGCGCCCCGATTCGGCACCCGCCGCCGCGCCGGCATCGGATGCGCGCGACACATCGAAGCGTTTCACACCGCCCGGCAAGGAGGCGCCGCGCGATGCCGCCCGTGACGCCCCCCGCCCTGGAGGAAAACCCAAGGGCAGATCGACCGGCGGGTATGACGGAAAGCCGGGCGGCAAGCCCGGCGCAAAGCCCGCCGCCAGGTCGGGCGGCAAACCCTTTGGCAAACCGGCGGGCAAAAGCTGGGATCGGCCGGGCGACGGGACTGGCGGCAAACCCGCTGGCCGGCCGCAGGCCGCGCGCGGTAAACCCGGGCAACCGGGCAGGGGCCCTGCCAAGCCGCCCCGCACCGGCGGTCCCGCCGGCGGGCCCTCTGGCCGCCCGCGCACTGGCCGGCCTGATGGCTCTCAGCCGCCACGGCGCGGCAAGCCATAGGGCCAGTTGAACCGCGAAGGCGCCGCCTGAACGGTTTTTCGCGGTCGGTCACCGGTCCATTGCCCATGGGCCGCCGCATGACAAGGTCATGGCCCGCCCGGGCCAAGACGGCCTGACGCCGACCGCCCGGGCGCGCATCGCCGGGGCGGTTGCTGCGGCCCGCTGTGCGATGGCTGAAAGGCAATGATCCGCCATGTCTGGCGGGTGCCGGCGGGAATATCCCGGAACCGCGTGCTGCCAGAGTGGCAGCCTTGCCGATCCCGCACCTGTTTTCTCTGTGGCAGACCCAATCATGATTTTCCTGCCGGCCTGCAGAGGTCAGCGTTGACTGCCGACGGGTGGCCCTGCCGTCGGCAAACGCCGGCGCAGGGGTGCGCGAATATCAATAATTTCCACTATACGGGAATCTGGCTGTCAGAATATTCGATATGCAGAAAATAAATTGCGAATGCATCTTTGCGCCACTAACCTGATCTTCGAAAAGCGCGCTTTCAGGGGGGAGGGGGCTTTTGGGGAGTCTTGAAAAGGCAACCGAGCTGTTGCGCCTGATCGCCGCAACGCGCGAGGGGGCGCGGCTGGGCGATCTGGCCAGAGAGTCGGGCATGCCGACATCCACCACCCACCGGCTGTTGTCGGGGCTGGAGGCGCTGTCGCTTGCCACGCGGCGCCGGACGGACAGGCGCTATCAGCTTGGCGGCGCGTTTCTGATCCTGTGCGGTGCGGCGCGCGGCCAGTTTCGTATCGATGAACTGGCGCGGCCTGTATTGGGGCTGTTGTCGCGGCGATGCGGTGTGACAGCCTATCTGTCGGTCATTTCGGGCCTCGATGCGGTCTGCGTGCTGCGGGTGGAAGGGGGCAATGCCCTGCGGGCGGTCACGCTGCAGGAAGGCGCGCGCCGGCCCCTGGGCATCGGCGCGGGGTCAATGGCGCTGTTGGCCGCCCTTGGGGACGCCGAGATCAAGCGCATCATTGCTGCCAATGCCCTGCCCACGGCCGAGGGGGGCGCCGAGGCGCAGTATCACTATGACCCCGATCAGGTGCGCGCGGGGATCGAGCGCACGCGGATGCAGGGCTATGCCAGCCATTCGGGGCAGCTGGTCAGGGGGGTCGACGGGATTGGGGTCTCTGCCGTGATGGCGGGCCTCGATATGGGCATCTCGCTGTCCTTCATCGGCGACATGACCACCGCCGAACAACGCGCGGCGTATCTGGGTTACCTGCGCGAGGCGGCGCGCGCGCTGGAGGAAGGGCGCGGATGACCAACGGCCCGCCCGGGCGGGACAATTCTTGAAAGGGAGGAATGCTATGAAGAGAACCATGACGGGCCTGGCGTTTCTGGCGTCACTGGCCATCGGCGCAGGCGGTGCCGATGCACAGCGGATGTCGATCGGCACCAATCCGCAGGGCAGCCTGTATTACGTTGTCGGCGGTGGCATGGCGGCGCTGCTGAGTGAACAGATGGGCCGGCAGACCATCGCCCAGCCCTATGGCGGTGCATCGGTCTATCTGCCGCTGATTGCCAATGGCGAGGTAACGATGGGACTGAGTTCCAGCCTGGACAGCGGCCGCGCCTATTCGGGCAGCGACGGGCCGCGCATGCCTGAATTGCGGGCGCTGGCGCGGCTGTGGCCGCTGGATTACGCCTTCATGGTGCGCGGCGACAGCGGGCTGGAAACCATCGCCGACCTGCGCGGTCGGCGCGTTGCGGTCGAGGTGTCGGCCAACGCGGCGCTGGCGGCTGCCAACCGGGCGATCCTGGCCAGCGCCGGCCTGACCGAGGCCGATGTCGAGGCCGAGACCATCGGCGGGCTGCCGCAGGGGGTGCAGGGCGTGGTCGAGGGCACGCTGGATGCCACGGCGATTGCGGTGGGCATTCCCCTGACCTTGCAGGCACATGCCAGCCTGTCAGGCGGCATTCGCTATCTCAGCCTCGAGGGGGACGACGCCACCAGCGAGTTTCTCGATAGCCAGCTTTCGGGTCTCTACCTGTCGACGATCGAACCGTCGGAAAGCCGGCCTGGCGTTGCCGGCACCACGAATGTGACGGCATTCGACGTGTTCCTGATCGTCAGTGCCGACATGTCCGATGACGACGCCGCACAGATCCTGCAAACGCTCAGCGATGGCTGGGCCCAACTGGCGCAGGATTACCCTGCCCTGCGCGGCGGGGCGCCCGAGATGTTCTCAAGCCCGACCAATACCGTGCCCTATCACCCCGGCGCGGTGGCCTTTTTCCAGCAGGCCGGCATCTGGACGGACGAGAACGCGGCCCGCGAGGCGGACTATGCCGACTAGGTCGGTTGACGCCCGACAAGACAAGCGGGATGGCGGCGGCGCCATCCCGTTCCTGCTGTGGGTGGTGCTGGCGCTGATTGTCCTGTCCGGGATCGCCTGGATCATGGACAGCCCGCGCCGGCTGGGCATCGTCCTGCTGCAGGAACACTATCTGGCCTTTGTCGCCGGTCTGTCGACGGCGGCGGGGCTGATGATGCATCCCCTGGCGCATCGCTTGCGATGGCTGGATGTGCTGGCCGGCGTCGCCGCGATTGCCGCCTGGCTGTGGATGGGCTGGCATTTCCGCGACTGGATGCTGGACATGGCCAACCGGGGCCCTGAAAAATGGGTTCCCGGCGTGATCGCCCTGGCGCTGATGGTCGAGGCTCTGCGCCGCTGTTGCGGCAATGCCATTGCCATTCTGGTTGCCATCATCACTGCTTACGGATTTCTGGGTCATCTCTTGCCCGGCGCGGCAGAGGCGGCCCATACCCGCCCCACGCGGCTGGTGCTGTATCTTTATGCCGATTCCAATGGTGTGCCGGGGCTGGTGCTGAATGTTGCGGCCTCGGTGGTGCTGGGCTTCATCGTCTTTGGCGCCGCGCTGCGGGCCATGGGCGGGGCCGAGGTGTTTACCAATGGCGCGCTGCGCCTGATGGGCCAGTATCGCGGGGGCCCGGCCAAGGTGGCCATCCTGTCGTCAGGCCTTTTCGGCACTGTCAGCGGCTCGACCGTCGCCAATGTCATGTCCAGCGGCGTGGTCACCATTCCGCTGATGAAACGCTCGGGCTTTCCCGCCCGCTATGCTGCCGGGATCGAGGCCGTGGCCTCGAACGGGGGGCAGATCGCCCCGCCGGTGATGGGGGCAACCGCCTTTCTGATTGCCGAGTTTCTTCAGGTTTCCTATGTCGAGGTGGTCAAGGCCGCGCTGGTGCCGGCGATCATCTACTATCTGGTGCTGTTCCTGCAGGTCGATGCCTATGCCCAGCGCCATGGCCTGCGCGGGTTGCGGCGGGAAGAACTGCCCCGGCTTGGGGCCACGCTGCGCCGGGGCTGGGTGTTCCTGCTGCCCATCGCCCTGCTGGTCTGGCTGCTGTTCTGGCAGAACTGGCCGCCCGGCCGCGCCGCGCTGGCCGCCGCGCTGGCCTGTATCCCGGCCGGTGTCTTTTGCACGCGAACCCTGCCGGGCCTGCGGTTCTGGCTGGATGCCCTGGCCGATGCCGGCAGGACGCTGGTGCCGATCCTGCTGATCAGTGCGGCGGCGGGTATCGTGGTGGGCGTTGTCAACATAACCGGCATCGGCTTTACCCTGACCATGGAACTGGGCCGGATCGGGGCAGTCTATGGTGTGTTGCCGTTGCTGATGGTCTCGGCGCTGGCGGCTATCGTGCTGGGCATGGGCATGCCCACGGCGGCTGTTTACGTGGTGCTTTCGGTGCTGCTGGCCCCCGCACTGGTGCGGGCGGGTGTCGAGCCCATGGCCGCGCATCTGTTCATCCTGTATTTTGGCCTGCTGTCGATGATCACCCCGCCGGTGGCGATCGCCACCTATGCCGCGGCCAGCCTGGCCAATGCGGATTTCTGGAACGCGGGCACCACGGGCCTGCGGCTGGCGATTGCGGCCTATCTGCTGCCCTTTGCCTTTTGCATCAATCCCGCGCTGCTGTTGATCGGCGCGCCGCTGGGAATTGTCGCCGCCGTCATCGCTGCGGTTGCGGCTGGTTATCTGCTGTCGCTGGCGCTGACCGACCCATGGCCGGTTCGGCAGATCGTGCTTTTTGCCATCGCCATCGGCGTGACCGGGCTTGGCTTTGTCTTTGCTACCGACAGCCTGCTGACGCCGTTCCTGTCGATTGGCGCCTGCCTTCTGGTCCGGTTCGTGCCGGGCTTCATTACCCCCTACAACCAAGGAGAAGGGACATCATGACCATCATCGACGTGCACACGCACATGCTGAACCGTGACTGGCTGGAGTTGATCCGCGAGCATGGCAGGCCGCGCTACGAACTGCGCAAGTCGCTGGACGCGCCAGAGGGCATCATGATCGACGGCGCGCCCTTCATGACGCCGATGCCGGGGCATTTCGACTATGCCACGCGGATCGAACGGATGGATGCCGCCGATGTCGATGTCGCCATCGTGTCGCTGACCTGCCCCAATGTCTATTTCGGCGGCGAGGAGATCAGCCTGAAGGGCGCCCGCATTGTCAATGACGACATGGCCGAGGCACAGGCCAGATACCCCCGCCGCATTCGCTATCTGGCCTCGCTGCCCTGGGAATACCCCGATGCCGCGGTGGCCGAGTTGCGGCGCGCGGTCGACAACGGGGCCGTGGGGGTGATGGTGCTGGCCAATATCAACGGCGTGTCGCTGACCGATCCGCGCTTTGCGCCGGTCTGGCAGGCGATCGACGACATGGCGCTGCCTGTGCTGATCCATCCCACCGCACCGCCGGGCGCGCCAGAGATGGATCTGGTGAATTTCAACCTGATCGCCTCGATCGGGTTCATGTTCGACACCAGCCTGTGTTTCGCGCGCATGTTCTTTGACGGGTTCCTTGACCGCTATCCGAACCTGAAGCTGATCGCCAGCCATGCGGGCGGGGCGCTGCCGTTCCTGATAGGGCGGCTGGACCAGTGTTTCGACAACATGGCCGCCTGCAAGGTCAAGACACAGACCCGCCCCAGCGTCTATGCCCGTCGCATCTATTACGATGCCGTCACCTTCCGCATGGACGCGCTGGAAATGTGCGTGCGGATGGCCGGCGCCGACCGCGTGATGTACGGCTCGGATTACCCGCATAACATCGGCGACATGAAGGGCTGCCGGGATCGTGTCGATTCGCTGCCCGCCGAACAGGCGCAGGCCATTCGCACCGATAACGCGCTGCGCATCTTTGACCTGAAGCTATGAGCGCGGCACCCGTCATCGCCGTGATCGGGCCCGGTGCCATCGGCGGCGTGGTTGCCGCCGGGCT
>JAFIED010000243.1 GCA_020832805.1 Pararhodobacter sp. | reverse complement strand
CGCCCCCCCCCCGGCCCCCCCCGCGACAGCGGTGGTCGACAGGCAGCTTTCACAATCGTCTGTTTCCCGATCAGTGCGAAACTTGGTCGAAGATTTCGCGCTGCAGGGCTGCGGCAAACGCTTCGCGGTCGTCGCCGATCTCGTCAACGATGGCGGTCCAGCGATCAAGCGATGCCTGGAAAGCCTCGACTATCGCCTCTGGGTTCTGCGCGCCGCGGCGCGTGCCCTGCTCGATCGCTGCCTCGGCTTCGGCGGCAAGCGCTGCCTCATGCGCTGCAACCAGATCGGCCGCCGGGGTAACAAAGGTCACGCCATGCTCGGTCTCGGCAAGATGACGGACCTCGACCGCGGCCTCATGATAGGCAAAGGCGCCTTCCGCAGTCATGCGCGCCTGTTCGGCCATCAGCGCGGCGCGCTCGGCCTCTGACAACTGATTCCATCTGACTTGCGACATCACGGTGATGGCGCCGTGGAACGTGCCAAGCGACAGGTCGAGTACGTATTTCGCATGATCCCAGAAACTGTAATCACGCAGGAAGGTCTCCACGCCGGTCACGCAATCGATCTGGCCCCGCCCCAGCGCCTCATAGCTGTCGGTAATCGGCATGTTGGTCGGCACCGCACCGAGTTCGGCAAAGAAGCGCCCGGTGGCTGCCGGGGTTGCAATCTGCAGACCGCGCAAATCGGCTACTGCTTCGACTCGCCGGGTGCAGAAAAGAAACTGAGGCGACAGCGACATAGCGCTCAGCAGGAACTGATCCATCTCTGCCAGTTCCTCGACGCAGCCGGGGCAATGCAGCAGCCGCACCTCTGAGGCGACGCCGGACATGACCCGCGCGTCTGGTCCGGCCAGCGTCATGAAGCTGATCATGGTGCTGTTGGGCAATTCCTGCGGGGCGTAGACATCGGCCAGAAAGCCTGAATCCACCAGCCCGTCCTGCACGCCGGTCAGCACTGCGCCATGGGCTGCAACGGCCCCGGCATAATGAACCTGCAAGGTGATCGGTGCGTCTTCATGGGCGGCAAGCCGCGCCACCATCGGTTCGATTGCATTTGTTGCCAGCGCATGACTGGACGGAATATGCGTTGCATAGCTGATCGTGGTCTGCGCATTGGCTGCGCCAACGATCAGCGCGGCGGCGGTCAGCGCCACAAGGCCAGACATTGTCCGTGTCTTTGGGCGCGCCAAGCGGCGCTTCGTGGGACGGGTCATCTTGGTCTCCTCTCCTTTGTTGCTGGGCGCGGGTTGCGCCAGGGATGCAGGGGTCGGCGCCGCGTTGTTTCGTTTCATCGCATCAAGCCGGGCAGCCAGAGTGTCAGGGCGGGAAAGGCGATCAGCAGGCCGATCACCACCACCTCGGCGGCAAGAAACCAGCTTACGCCGCGAAAGATGGTCCACAGTGCCACGCGGCCGCCCACTGCGGCCTTTACGATGAACACGTTCAATCCAACTGGCGGAGTCAGCATGCCGACCTCGATCATCTTGACCACCAGCACCCCCATCCAGATCATGTTCAGGTCTGCGGCGTTGAACAGTGGCAACAGGATTGGCAGCGTGATCAGCATGATCCCGATGGGATCGAGGAAAGCGCCAAGAATGAGATACAGCACGATCATGATGCCGATCACCATCAGCGGCGTCAGTTCGATAGTGGCGGCGAGGCCGGAGATGTAAACCGGAAAACCCGCCAGAGCGAGAAATCGCGTCAGCAGCGTGGCGCCAAGGGCGATGAAGAAGATGGCGCCCGTGCCGCGCACCGTGTCGCTGAGGATTTGCCCGATGGTGACCCGTGTCAACGTGCCCCTGACCGCGCAAAGCAGCAATGCAGCCCCTGCCCCCAGTGCTGCGGCCTCGGTTGCCGTGGCAACGCCTGTATAGATCGAGCCGACCACGGCGAGGATCAACAAGGGCGTCGGCCAGATCCGCGCCAGCACCGACAGCTTTTCGGACAGGCTGGGGCGGCGGGTATCGGGCGGGGCCAGGTCCGGCCTGCGCATTGCAATGAACAGGATGACAAGGGCATAGGCCACTGCCGTCAGGATTCCCGGAATGATTCCGGCAATCAGCAGCGCGCCGATCGGCGTTTGGGTGTACCAGCCGAACAATACGAAAACGATCGAGGGCGGGATCAGCGCACCCAGCGTGCCCGATGCCGCCACCGTGCCGGTGGCAAGCGCCGGGGAATAGCCGCTGTTGAGCATCTCTGGCACGGCAATCCGGGTCATCGCGGCCGAACTGGCCACCGAGGACCCCGAGGCAGAGGCAAAGATCGCCGAGGCAAAGTTCGTTGCAATGGCCAGGCCACCGGGCAGGCGGCCCAGCCATAGCCGCATTGCTTCGAACAGGCTGGCGGTCAATCCGCCACGAAACGCCGCCGCCCCCATAAGCAGGAACATGGGTATCGCCGACAGCGACCAATGCGCCGCAAAGTCGTAGGGCGCCGCCATCAAGGCACCCCAGGCCGCCTGGGGCCCGCGAATCCAGGCGATGCCGACCAGCGAGACGAGAGCAAGCGCCACAGCGATCGGCACCCTGATCGCGAAAAGTACCAGCAGCGCCACCAGGGCGGCCAGCGTCAGTGACAGCGGATCGCTCATGCGCGTGGCCCGGATGGCATCTGGTCTTCTGGCTGGTCCGGCGGCGGTGGGCCAAAGACAAGATCATTGAGCAGAACAGCAAGGGCCGCGACCGCCAGAAACACGCCGCCGGCGACCATGAACCAGTAGCTTTGCCAGATTTCCAGGTCGAAGAAGGTCACATCCCGCCATGCCCCGCGCCGGGTCTGCCGCAGTGCCGTTTCCACCGAGGCCCAGGCAAAGGCGACGGCAAAGCCGGTAACCATCGTGCCGGCAATCGCATCAAGCACCCGCAGCGTGCGTTTGCCATATACCTGCGCCAGAATATCGACGCGGATATGCTCGCGCATGCGCTGCACCATCGCCAGCGGCAGGAACACCACGGCAACCATGTAGTAATACGACACGATTTCCAGCGTGCCGGGAAAGGGATTGTTGAACAGCCAGCGCGACAGTGCATCGGCGCTGATGTGAAGCATCATCGCCAGCAGCGCGATGGCTGTTCCAATGGCACCGGCCCAGGAGAGCACGAAAGACATACGGTCGATGGCCAGCGTGATCGTTCGCAACGACTTCCCCTTTCCCGGTTGTGCAGCAGTATTTCGTTTAGCACGCACATTGACCGATACCTTGTGTTTAGCAGCCGCTCTTGCTGCAGCGCGGTCGCTTTGGCTGCGGTGCTCTTTTGCCTGTGGGCCTCAGTCAGGGTCGGCTTGCTGCATTTCGATCCGCAAGGGCAGCGTGCCCAATGTTTCGCGCAGCGCCGTCAGCGTTGGCTCCGGCGTGCCCGGCATCGGTGTCACCGTCACCACGACCCCGACATCGTCCAGCCGCGCCTGAACATCGGGCGCGCCGGCCGATCCGGCTATCTTTGCCAGCAACGGGCGCAGGGTACGCTCGGCGGCATCGGCGCGCAGCGCGGGTTTGAATATCTTGCCCACCGCCGTCAGTGGCATTTCGGGCAGTATCACCACCTCGACCGGCGTGGCGGCGCGTTCCGGAATGCGCGCGCGCGTCCATTGTTGCAGCACCTCGCCATCCAGTGTCGTGCCGGGTTCGACCGTCACATAGGCCATCGGCAACTCGCCCGCATAGGCGTCCGGGCGGCCCACGGCGGCGGCAAGGCTGACCGAGGGATGACCCACCAGCGTTTCCTCGATCACCACAGGGTCGATGTTGTGGCCACCACGGATGATGATGTCCTTGGCCCGGCCCATGAGGGTCAGTGATCCGTCCGGCTCGATCCGGCCGAGATCGCCGCTGTCCAGTACGCCAGGTTCCAGGATCGATCCGACCCGGCCATCACCATAACCCGGGGTCACGCAAGGTGCCCTGACGATGACCCGGCCTGGCTGACCCCGAGGCAGGACCGCGTCACTGTCCAAAGCCCGGATTTCCAGCGTCACGCCCGGCAGCGGGGCGCCGGCGGTGCCAAAACGCTGGGGCGCGGCCGGCGGGTGCATGGTCACATAGGACCCGGCCTCGGTCATGCCATAACCCTCGACCACGCGCATGCCGCTGCGCGCGGCAAAGCGGCGGCAGGTCTCGACAGGTACCGTCGCCCCCCCGGTGATGCACAGCCTCAGGGCCGAAAGATCGGCATCCCCGATCGGCACCTCGTTCAGTGCCGCCAGAACCGTTGGCACGCAGGCCATCAGGCTGATCCTCTCGCGTTCGGCCAGGTGCCAGAAGTTGTTCACCACGTCCTTGTCGCGAAACCCCGCATGCCCGGGAAGAACCAGACGGGCGCCATGACCAAGCGGGATCAGCCCGAAGATGATCGAGCCACCGATATGAAACAGCGGCAGACAAAGCGGAAGGGCATCATCGTCGCGTATTTCCAGCGCCGGCGCCGTGGCCCCCATGTGGAACATATGCATGCCCTGGGTGTGCCGCACCAGCTTCGGCAGCCCCGTGGAGCCGCCGGTATGCATGAGCGCGGCATCCATCTCGCGCGTTACGCCGGTTGGCGCGCCGACATGGTCGGAACGCCGCTTGCGAAACGTCTCGAAATCCGGCGCCCCGGGCGCGCCGCCAACAGCAACCGCCTGCACCCCTAGCTGGCTTGCGGCGCGTTCGGCCTTGGACCAGGTTTCAGGGTCGATTTCGGGGCCGGGCGCCACGATGACCCGCGTCTTGGCCGCCGCAAGGATCCGGGTAATCTGATCAGGCGCCAGAAACGGATTGACGGGGCAGAACCGTGCCACCAACGGCGCGCCGAGCATGATCTCGAAGGCTTCGGCCAGGATCGGTGTCAAAAGGGCCACGGTATCATCCCGGCCCAGGCCCAGGTCCTTGAGCGCGGCAGCAACCCCCCGCGCACCGGCGGCAAGATCGGCATAGGTAACTACACGACGCCGCGTGCAGGTATCGGGGGCCACATCCACCAGCGCCTCACGGCCGGGATCGGCCAAGGCGATGCGTTCGACTGCTTCAAGCGGCGAGGAGATCGGTGCCCAGAATCGATGGCCGGTGTCGCCGAAGGCCCGCATGTCTTCGGGGCTGGTGAACGCGGGATAGGTTGGTACGATTCCCTGAAGACGCATGATCGGTGCTCACTCCCATGTTTCGCCTTTCCGTGGCGGCCAGGATTTCAGCTTCCCCAAGGTCGGACAACGCGCAGTCAACGGCATTCCATGGGGTGCTTTCGGGCACCTGGCGCGCTGTGCCGTTTGTCTGTGCCGTCTGTCTGTGCGTCAGCGTCTCACAGACGAGAGTGACTGGACTTGCGAAAAGACACTGAATGCGGTGCCGCGGCGTTGTTCCTGGGGAGTTCCGCGCGGTCAGGGTTCAGGTTCTGGGCCATTCCCCCAGACCCACCAAAGGATATCGTCAAGGTGAAACAGACACTCTGGAGATTGTTTCCATGAAGGGGTGGATAGTGGCCCAGCCGGAATCATCCAGGCCATCGGCATCGCCATGCCTGCCTGCGTGCCATCCGGATCGGCGCGCACCGGCACCTGCGCCCATGGTCAGGGGAAAGACTGTATTCGCACCACCAACACCGGTTTCGGCCAGCCACAAAGCACGTCCGTCCGTTCCTGCGTGGTTCCGACCGGGGGCGGCAACCCCCTGTACGAAGACCAGCGGCGCCTTGGCATCTTGATGGTGTGGCCCATCCTGATCACCCCCCTTGTGCGCTGTCTGTTGTCAGATGTCTCTTGTCAGGCCGGGCCAGTCATGAATGGCGGTGCACTGGGTGGGCAGCCTGACCGGCGTGCTGAAGCCTGTGGCCGTGTTGGCGCGATCATCCTGTCTCTTCCGCGCGCAGCACGTGCTTCAGAACCTTGCCCGTAGCGGTGCGCGGCAGCGGACCGCGCAACCGGACGTGACGCGGCACCTTGTAACCCGCCAGGTTTGCGCGACAGAATGCCTGTACCGCCGCTGCATCCAGCGCCGCGCCTTGGGTTGGAACCAGCAGTGCCAGACCCACCTCGCCCCAGCGTTCATCGGGGACACCGATCACCGCCGCCTCTGCGATGCCGGGCATGCGGTAAAGCACGTTTTCCACCTCGGCCGGATAGACGTTCTCGCCGCCGGATATGAACATGTCCTTCCAGCGGTCGACGATGAAATAATAGCCCTCGGGATCGCGGCGGGCGGCATCACCGGTGCGCAGCCAGCCGTCGCGGAACGCTGCTGCGGTGGCGTCGGACGCGCGCCAGTAGCCCGGGGTCACGTTCGGACCGCGCACCTCGATCTCGCCCACCTTGTCCGGGGCGTCGATCACGCGCCCGTCGCGATCGACCAGCCGCACCTCTGTATGCAGTGCCGGCAGGCCCGCCGACCCCAGCTTGCGCACCGCCTGATCAACATCGATCAGCATCACGGTGGGGCTGGTCTCGGTCATGCCATATCCCTGTTGCAGCGGCACGCCCTTGTCGGCCCAGGTCTCCAGCAGGCTGCGGGCGCAGGGCGAACCGCCGGTACCGGCGATCCGCAACCTGCCGAAATCGGCCTCGGCAAAGCCACCGTCCTGAACCATGAACTGCCAGCCAGAGGGCACCGTATAGGCATGCGTCAGCCCCAGCCCCTTGTCCTGAAGATGCTCAAGCATCCGCGCGGGATCGAACTGACGCATCACGACATTGGTGCCGCCGGCATGAAAAACGACATTCCCATAAGCGTTCAGCCCCGCTGTATGAAAAAGCGGCAGGCTGTTGAGATGCACGCTATGGCGGTCTACCTCGGACGGCAGGCCCAGGTTGACCGTGTTCCAGAATGTCATGCCATGGGTGACGATCACCCCCTTTGGCCGCCCGGTGGTGCCCGAGGTGAAAAGGATTGTCGCGGTATCGTCCAGCGCCAGATCGGCGGGCATGTGCGCGCTGCCATGGGCGCCGGCCACAAGCCGCTCGTAGGGGCTGTCTGCCCCATCGGCCATGGCGATCACGGCCGCGGCGGGCAATCCGCAGCCGCCAGCGATTTCGGCAAACTCTGGCCCGTGCAGCAGCACACGCGGGTCGGCAAGCGCCAGCACAGGCGCCAGTTCGGCAGGCGCCAGCCGCCAGTTGAGCGGCACGAACACCGCCCCGAGCCGCCAGCAGGCAAATTGCAGCTCGAAGACATCGGTCGAATTATGGGCAAGTACCGCCACCCGGTCGCCGCGCCCTACCCCATGGCGCCTGGCCAGCCCCGCGGCCAGCCGGCCAACCCTGTCGTCAAGCTCTGCCCAACAGAACCGCCGCCCCGAGGCCAGGTCCACCGCGGCCGGTTTTGCCGGCGTCCGGCCGGCATGATGGGCGATCCAGTCATAGACTCGCACCGTTCCCTCCAACTCAGCCAAAAAACCAGTGCGGCAGCATAAGCGCCATGCCCGGAAAGGCCACCAGCAAGCCCAGACGCACGATATCGGCCGCCCAGAACGGCAACACGCCCCGAAAGGCCGTGCCGGTGCCCAGATCACGCACCACCGACTTCAGCACGAAGATGTTGATGCCGATTGGCGGGGTGATCAGCCCCACCTCGACCGCGATGACAACAAGAATGCCGAACCAGATCGGATCATAACCGAGCCCGACCACCACCGGAAACAGGATCGGCACCGTCAACAGGATCATGCTGAGGCTTTCCAGAACGCAGCCCAGAATGAGAAACAGCAGCACGATCAGCAAGATGATCACCACCGGCGCCACATCCAGACTGTCAACAAAACCCAGCAGTGTCCGATGCATGCCGGAAAAGTTGATGAACTGCGCGAACATCATCGCGCCGATCAGCACGGCAAACAGCGCTGCGGTGGTCTTTGCGGTTTCGACCAGCACCTCCAGAATATCGGAAAACCCCATGCCCCGCGACGCCACGGCAAAGACAAAGGCGAAGAAGGCACCGACGCCTGCAGCTTCGGTCGGGGTAAAGAAACCGCCATAGATGCCGCCCAGCACCACGACGATCAGCAGGGCGACACCCCATATCTGCCGCAGTGCGGCCAGCCGCCGGGGCCAGTCGCTGCGCTCGCCGCGCGGGCCCATGGCGGGGTCGACCGTGGCCTGCAGCCAGATCACCCCCCAGTATAGCGCCATCCCCACCAGCCCCGGCAACAAGCCCGCGGCGAAAAGCTTGCCGATATGGGTCTCTGTCATCAGCCCGTAGATGATCAGGATCACCGATGGCGGGATCAGGATGCCCAGCGTCCCGCCAGCGGCGATGACCCCCGCCGCCAGACGGTCATCATAGCCATAGGCGCGCATGGATGGCATTGCCACCTGCCCCATCGTTGCCGTCGTGGCAAGCGACGATCCGCAGACCGCCGAGAAGCCACCGCAAGCCAGTACAGTCGAAACGGCCAGCCCGCCACGCCGGTGCCCGACAAAGACATAGGCGGCATGATAGAGTGCCCGCGACAGCCCTGCCCCGGTCAGGAAATTGCCCATCAGGATGAACAGCGGGATTACCACCAGCGAATAGGACAGCGCGCTGTCGCGCAATGTCTGGCCCAGCAGCGCAAAGGCAGGGCGCCAGCCGGTAAGCTGCCAGAAGCCCACAAACCCGACCACGCCAAGCGCCAGCGCAATGGGCACCCGCAGGAAGATCAGCAGCAACAGCACCGCGGTGCCGATCAGCGCCGCCGCCATCATTCGCCTCCATTCGGTCTGGCGTGACCCGGTCCGCGAACCACGCGCCACAGCGCCAGTGCCCCGTTCAACGCAAAGGCCGCCGCCGCCAGCGTGCAGGCAATTGCCATGAAGGTCACGATGGGCCCCGTGGGCACGCCGATGAACGCCACCCGGTCCCCCAGTCGAAACGCGCGCGCCGCCAGCATGTGCAATGCCTGCGCCCCGTAGTGAAGCGCCAGCGCCCCCATCGCGCAGATCGCCACCTCCTGCAGTGCCTTCAGTCGCTCAGGCACAAACGCGTCCAGCAAATCCACCGCGATGTGCCCCCTCACCCGTGTCACCAGCGGCAGCATGACGAAAACCAGCGCCGCCAGCATCACCTGCGTCGCCTCCTTCGCGCCGGGGATCGGCCGCCCGAGATTGCGCCCCACCACATCGCCAAAGGTCACCAGCATCATCGCCATCAGCAGTGCCGCGCCGAGCAACCCGAGAGCACGCTGTACAGAGCCGTCAACCGCCCGCGCAAGACGCCCGAGCAGCCGCGGGCGCCGCCGGGGCGCGGCCCGTCCTTCATCGTCCTGCATGGTCTTTCTCCGATGAGGCGTGCGGTCGCCCGGGCGCCCGGGCG